>CALFYT010000087.1 GCA_937952415.1 uncultured Planctomycetaceae bacterium
TTTCTCGTGAGGCGGCCACCACCGCGACCGCCAGTCGGTGCCCGCCGGACGCTCGACGGATTCAACGACGCGAAACCCCGCGACCAGCTTGCCGTCGATCTTGCGACTAGGAAGGCGCTTCGCTTCTTTCGTCGGCACATCGCGAATTCTTTCATAGAAATCCGCGTCCGGATTAGGCGCGAGTCGTGACTCGCGAACCTGGCCGCTATCCAGATCGATACCCAATATCTTCTGGATGCGTGCATAGGCCATTTGCTTGGGATAAAGAACGATCGCCTGGCCAGTCCTTGCGTTCTCGATCGTGGTGTATTCACGGGGGCCAGTCGTCCATGACTCGCCTGCTGGCAAGGGATCGCCGGGGGCGGTAATCCGGAACGCGACTCGCCTGAGGTGACGACCCAGGATTTGCACGTGCTGCGTCTGCCGTGGTCCTACTTGGTTGCGATGGTTTCGGTTCCTCCTCGTCTCGACATACTGGACAGATTTCGTCTGCGCTACCTTGCGTTGCATGTCACCAAAGGCAACGTTGCTCGAAGCGCCCGGGGGAAACAGCGATCGCGCGACCAATGCAGCAATCAGGAGCGCGGCAGCCGTTGCAAACACTCGTCGCAACGGAAACAACGATTCTATCTTGGTGGGCTCTTGCACATTTGCCGCTTGGATAGCGAACCGCGCACGGTCGACGGCGCGAACAGTGGCATCCGCATCTGGACGAATGTGTGCCAGGTCGCGCAAACGATCAAGCAGTTTCTCTTCGCTATTTTGTTCGTTCATCTTGCAGGCCTCGCAACCGAACTGCCATCGCCTTTTGAGCCGAGCAATCTGCGCAACCGCTTGACGGCTTTGTTGCATAGCGCTCGGACTTGATGTGGAGACTTACCGAGTTGGTTGCCGATCGAGGCATAGTCCAACTCTTGAAGAAATCGCGACACGACAATCTCTCGGCTTCTGGACGGAAGGCGTGTGATCGCATCCAGCACTTGCTCGAGCTCTTCGCGCTGTACAAGGTCATTCAGAGGAGATGGGCTTTCGGTTGCGAGAGGCTCGCGGTCCAGTTCAACAGCGGCGTTTCGTTTTCGTGAGCGACGATCGTCGAAAGCCAGATTCATCGCCATTCGCGTGGCATATGCCAACCGGTTTTCCGCCGCGGCAAATCGGTCGCTCTGCACAAGCTTGCAGAACAGTTCCTGCATCAAGTCTTCCGCGACATCGACGCGCAACGTCAGCCGAGTGAGCAAAGCGTGTAGCGTTTCGCCATGCTCCTCCAACAGTGCCAATGCGTCACTCTTGCGACTACTCAATTCGCCGTCTCGTGGGTTTCCGAAATAAATGACGCACCGGCGACCGCCGGCGCAACCAAGTCGTCTGATTTTCTTGTTTTTCGGCTACTTTCTCCAAAGTAAGGACGGCTTGATCCACTCGCAACGCCGAATCCGCGGACGGGTGGGCCCCGCAGGCGACCAGGTTCGACGGCAATCGCGGAAACTTTCGTCCACCTGACACGGGGCGTTGCAGTGAGCAAGCCAGTCAATGCTGGTACGAACGAAACGAGCTTCACATGACGTGCGCGCTGGAGGTTGGACGTCCGCGTACAATAGCCCAATCCACATTGCTGATTGGGCGCACCATCAGAATGCGTGATGCCTTGAACCAATTCCCGTGCGGAACGCATCAGTGCGCGCGTGGCATTCCGACGCAGTAACTGTCCAACTGGTTTAGGAAGAACCGCTCGGCACCGCGACACCGAGCCGCGTGGCCAGTTCCACCAGTTGCGCCCAATTGCCGTCGTCCAGCGGAATCCCGTCTGCGATGCGCTTGGCCAGCATCCGGCGTTCCGGATCGCCCGGCAGCAGAATCTCGCCGGCGTCGTTGGCGGTCGGACATCCGCGCACAAACTCGCACAGCCCGGCGACCTCGCGGGCAAAGTGTTCGGCACCACCAAGATGCCCCGGATCGATCACCAGCATGAACACGCAGTTGCCGTTTTGGTTGATCGGCACCTCGCGAATGCAGATGCCGCCGGATAGCGCGCCGGCAAAGATCTCAACCATCAATCCTAGGGCAAAACCTTTATACGCCTGGTCGCCGCCCATCGGTCGAATCGTGCCTGGCGGATCCCCGTAAAGCGAACTCGGATCGTTGGTCGGCTTGCCCCGATTGTCCAACAGCCAGCCGTCTGGACAGAGTTCTCCGGCGATCCGCTTCACGCGCACTTTGCCCTCGGCGGTGGCGCTGGTGCCAAAGTCGAGCACCAACGGGCCATCGGGGGCCGGCGTGCCGATCGCCAGCGGATTCGTTCCCAGGCGCGGCGCGGTCCCGCCCGGCGGCGCCACGCGACGGGCAAAGCCGTGCGTGTTGACCATCATCATCGAGACCAACCCGGCGTCAGCCGCCATTTCGCAATATTCGCCCAACCGTCCGACGTGGCTGGAGTGAATCAAGGTGCCGACGGCCAGCCCGGTCGACTGTGCCATTTCGATCAGCTTTCGCGTCAGTCGTTGGGCCTGTGGTTGGCCGAATCCCCAGTGGGCATCGCCGACGAACGTATTGGGCGACTCGCGCAGTGCTTCCAGCGGCGCGCCGGTCACGACGTCGCCTTTCTCAAAAAACGTCACGTAGTTGGGCACGCGCATCACACCGTGCGAGTCGTGACCGCGCAGATTGGCCCCGACCAGGCTGGTGGCGATCAGCCGCGCTTCGTCCGCGTCGATGCCGGCCGCGGAGAGCAATTGAGCGGCGAACTCTGTAAGAGCGGCCGGAGCGAACGTCGGCATGGCATGTGTCCCAGTTCGATCTATGCGAGCGACTAGGTTGTGTCTTGTAAGTGGCACGTCGGCCAAAGCGCCGCACCTTGCTCGATCGCTCTTTCAAGACACAACCTAAAACAGGTGGCCCATCGTAACCGACGGCCAACAAACCGAATAGGGTCGGCCGCCGGCGGGAACGACGACGCCACCTGCGAATTACTGCGGCCCGTAGACGTACAGTCGCCACAGCTCGACGACCGCCATTGCGTTGACGCACGCGTGCACGATCAGCGGGGCGATGATGCGATGGGTCCGCTGATAGGCGTAGCCCAAAAAGAGCGAAAGAATGAACAGGGGCACCATGTCCGGAAAACCGTGCAGCAGGGCAAAGATCGTGGAGGCCACGATGATCGGCATCCACCCAGCGCGGTCGTCCATTGCGCCGCTGCGCAGCCGGCTTTCAATTTGTTTTGTCTCGAGCCAACCTTGCAACAAGACCCGCACGAGGAATTCCTCGACCAGCGGTGCCACGAGCACGGCCGCCACGGTGGCCATCACCATCGCGTATAAACTCGGCTGCTCGCTCACGAGCTTTACCAGGGGGTGCTCGGACTTGAAGTCCAATACCACGGACAGGAAGAGGTTGGTCCCGTAGACCGGCAACGCGGCGGCCAAGAAGGTCAAACCCGCCAGACGCAGATCGTATTTCCAGCGGCGCAGGTCGAAGCCCATCTCGTCCGCGAAGGCCCGCGCCTTCTGCGTCAGATAGACGAGGGCCAGCACAAACCACAGCACGCGCGATCCGACCACGGCCGTCATGACGCTAGTCGACAGGGCGGGTGTCGACCGATCTTCGCCGTCGGCAACCACTACTACAGAGATCGCCTGCAACAGCAAGACGCCGATCCCCAACACGATCAGGTCAAGTCCGCTCCACGGCACCAGGGCGCGCGGCTCGTATTCGACCGCCGGGCGGATACCGCCGGGCCGGCGCAACAGCCCGAGCCAAACGAGCAGACTGCCGGCGAGAATCAAGACCGGCAGCGCGGTGACCCCGTTGTTGAGCAACTCGTGCATCGTGGACAATCCATGCATGCCGTGCGAAGCGGCGGGCAAACTTCCGCTGCACCCCGGCGCCAGGGTTGCTTCGGTTGGTCGTCGGCGGGGCCATTGACGCGGCGCGTCGATGCGGCGCCAAGCGCGGCGTTCATCGCGTCAGCAACAGGTAGGCGCGATGCACGTAAGAGGCACCGGAATACAAGGTTAGCAGGACCGCGGCCCAAACGCTGATCGCCAACGCCCAATCGAGCGCCAACGGGTACGGCTGGCCATGGTACAGGGCATAAAGACTGACCAGCACGGCCAGGCATTGCACGACCATTTTGAGCTTGCCCGCCATGGCCGCGGAGAAGTCGGCCCCTTCGCCCTCCAGAAAGCTGCGCAGCGCGGTGACCAGCAACTCGCGTCCGACAACCACCACGGCCATCCACGGCACCACGCCCGATCCTTCGACAGCCGCCAGGAAGATAAACGTGCCGCAGACGATGATCTTGTCGACGAACGGATCGAGAATCCGGCCGAGCGTCGTGACCTGGCCATACTTTCGGGCGTAGTACCCGTCGAGCCAGTCGGTGCCCGCGGCCACGGCAAACACGAAGAAGCTGGTCAGGTAGTACTCGAAGGCAATCAGCACGAACAGCGCCACCGACAACAGCAGTCGGAGCACCGTCAGTTGATTGGGAACGTTGAGAACCTGTTCCTTGGCGATCCTATCTTTTGCGGCGATCGACATGATCGATTGCCCCCGATTACCGCGGCTTGTCGATGGCGACTCCAACTAAATCATAGTCACTGACCGCGACAATTTCACAGAGCACGATCTCGCCCAGCCGCAATTTTCGGCCGGAAACGAAAATTGAACTGTCCACGTCGGGCGCATCCGCATAACTGCGCCCGATCCAGGCCCGTTTTTCGTCGGGAACCTCGCGATCCACAAGAACCTCGTACTGGCGGCCGACCTGCGCGGCGTTCCACTGGAATGCGATTTGCTGCTGGACCTCCATCAAGCGATCGCGGCGTGCCAGCTTGACATCTTCCGGCAGGTGGCCGGACAGTTTGGCAGCCGGCGTATCGGGCTCGAGCGAATACGTAAACACGCCCAACCGCTCGAATCGCTGTGCTTCGACAAACGCGACCAGCTCCTCGAATTGTTCGTCGGTCTCGCCCGGAAAGCCCGTGATCATGGTCGTGCGCATCACCAGATCGTCGATCCGGTCGCGCAGCTTCGCCAGCAGTTGCTCGGTCGGTTCGCGTGCCACGCGACGTTGCATCCGCCGCAACACGGTGTCGTTGATGTGCTGCAACGGCAGATCCAAGTACGGGACGATCTTGCGGCTGCCGGCGATCGCCTCAATCAGCGCGTCGTCGAAGTACATCGGATACAGGTACATCAGCCGGATCCATTCAATCCCGTCGACTTGCTCCAGCTCGCCGAGCAAGTCGTTCAACCGAGGCCGGCCGTAAAGGTCCATTCCGTAATACGTCGTGTCTTGGGCCACGATCACCAGCTCGCGCACCCCGTCGGCGGCCAACTCGCGGGCTTCGGACACCACTTCCTCGATTGGCTTGGTGGCATGCTTGCCGCGCATCTTTGGAATGGCACAGAACGTGCAAAGCCGGTCGCAACCCTCCGAAATCTTCAAGTACGCGAAATGCCGCGGTGTGATCCGCATGCGCCCTCGATCGTCCAGCGGCCGCAACGGAGCCGGCCGAAACACGCTCCGTTGCTCGTCCAGGCCGCCGATCAGCCGGTCGGCCACTTTGGTGACCTGTTCCCGCCCAAACACGCCCACGATCTGGTCGATCTCGGGCAGCGTCTCGAGCAGCTTCTGTTGCTCGCGCTCCGCCAGACAGCCCGAAACGATTACGCCGCGAACGTCGCCCCGGCGTTTCAGCTCGAGCATCTCGTGGATTGTGGCGTACGACTCGTCGCGGGCCCGTTCGATGAAGCCGCACGTGTTGACCACCACGAAATCGGCCCCCGCCGGTTCGCTGACCAACTGGTAGCCGTCCAGTTGCAGCAGCCCCAGCATCCGTTCGCTGTCGACGAGGTTCTTGGGACAGCCGAGGCTCACGAACGAATACGTTCCCTTCGGAGCGGGTTCGGAGGCGCGCCGCGGTTGCACGGCCGGGTCGGAGGAGGACGTTGCCAAGAGTCGAAAAGTCCGCGTGGGCTGTGGTGGTAGGAATCCGAGCGCAGTGGAATAGCCTGCCACGTCGCAAGCTGCCGGCCAAAACGTCTCGATCCATGGTAGCCGATCGTCCGAATCGTGACGAGCCGCCCGGTCGCGCGCCCCGTTGCGCCGGCGACCGGGGAACGTTTTTCGCCCCTTGGCCCACCCGACCGCTTGCAGGACGTTTCGCGTCCGCTACAATAATGGACATTTGTACAGTATTCGAGCGACGCCATGCTCCCCGAACTGACCATCGACGAATTTGCCGCGACGCTCGACGACGTCGCAGAAACTGTGTTGGAGCGGCTGCCCAGCGACGAACCGCCGGTGGACGCACTGGCACTGGCCCAAGCCTGGCAGTTGACGGTCGCTTGGGACGAACGGCAAACCGGTCGCGGCCGGTTCGTTCGGCTGCGGGAGTTTTCCGGGACCGCGTCACGCGGCTCGATTCTGCTGCGACCCGACCCTCGGCCGGAACGCCTGCAATGGGTGATCGCGCACGAGATGGGCGAGCTATTCGCGGTGCAAGTGTTTGACCGACTCGGTGTTGATCCGCGCGAGGCCCCGCCTGGCGCGCGAGAAAACGTGGCGAATCAGTTGGCCGGCCGTTTGCTATTGCCCAAGGCGTGGTACGGTCCGGCGGGCGTCGAATCTGGCTGGGACCTGCCGCAGTTGAAGGCCCGGTTTTCAACCGCCAGCCACGAGCTGAATGCACGGCGCATGCTCGACTTTCCGCCGCAGGTCGCGATCACGATCTTCGACCAGTGCCGGCGTACCTTTCGCCGTGGCAACTTGCCCCTCCGGCTGCCGCCTTTGGCCTCACTGGAGCAAGCGGCCTGGCTGGCGGCGCACGAGACGGGCGAGCCGGTCACGCAATCGGATTGCTTATGCCGCGTCCAGGCCTGGCCAGTACACGAAGCGGAATGGAAGCGCGAAATCCTTCGCACCCAGTGGCATGCGTATGAGGACGCATCGCTCGACTAGCGACCGCTGCCGACACCTGCAATTCGTCGCCGCTCCGGCGGTCGAGATTGTCGTGGTCAATCTGTGTCTCGCCCGCCTGTCAAGCCGGCAATGTCTTGGCGGAACCAGGGGCACACCGTGCCACGTGCCAGAGCAAGTCGGAGACGACATACGGCTTCGAAACGACGGCCGCCACGCCCACCGATCGGGCACGCGGCGCGTCTTCCTCGCGCGGAAAACCGACCACGGCGACTAGCGGCGCACCGGCCGCACCTTGCCGCACGTTGCGCACCGCCGCCGCGTCAATCATCTGGTCGACCGTCGTGTCCCAAACAATCGCTATCGGCTCGCGCTGTCCGACGTCGTCGCCTGGGTTGCCGACCACGACCTCGTACCCACCAAGCCGACACGCGTCGGCCAACGCCGCGGCAGTTTCGGCCCTTTCGGCGCGAACCACTACGACGCCGGTGTGCTGTTCGAGCGGCGCTGCGACGACTGCCAGCGTGCGTTCCTCGGGCGAGATCGTCACCGGCAGCGACCACGCCGCGCATCGGCCGGCGCGTGCGGCGACGATCTCGCGCGAAAGCCGTGCCAACGCCTGGTGCCAATAGGCACTAAGGCTGCCAACGGGCGGATGACCACTACGTTGTTCGCCTTCGCACCAACCGCCAAGCAATCGCCAGACCCGAGTCAGCGGCGCCGCTCGTTGAACCGCGTCGACGTCGGCTTGCGTCACCACGCCGGGTCGCGGCTCGATGGTCACGATCAAATCGACGGAGCAGCCGGCCGACAAACGCCGGACGACTGCCGCGGGATCGGGCACGTGCGCGATCGTCGCGCCCGGGGCCAGTTCCGACCAGTCGATCGTCCACGCCGAATCGTCGGCGTGCGGCGTAGGTGCGACTACCAGGATCGTCATTGCGTCCATACGTTTCGCGGTCCGGCGCCGATTGACCGTGGCACGGCCGACGGGGCTGCCTACAGTTGTTCCTCGCGATCCGCGATCACCTGTCGCACGGTCTGCGCGTCTTCCGCCTCGCGCAGTGCCTGCAATAGTTGCTCGTCCGAAATCAAGCGGCTCAGCCGCGCAAGGATTCTCAAGTGCCCGCTGTCGTCCGTCGAACAAACCAGAAAATAGAGATCCGTCAGCGCGCCGCGCGGTGCGCCGAACGGCAGCCCGCGGCTGGTGCGCCCCAGCGCCACGAACGGCCGATCCAAAATGTTGGACAGCGGCCTGCGCGGGTGCAACAGTGCGACCCCGTTTTCCAATGCGGTCGGCAGCATGTCCTCGCGAGCGCGAACCGCCTCGGCCATCTTGCCTACATCCCAGAGCCAGCCGGTCGCCGCTGCCACGTCGACCAGTGACGTAATCACCGAGCCCCGCGTGCGGGCTTCCAACGGTACGGCGATCGCCTCGATTGGCATCAGTTCCGTGATCGAAACCGTTGTCGACGCCTCCTCGCCGGCGGCCCGGCGAAGCACGGTCTCCATCTTCTCCAGTTCCTCATCGCTCGACAGCCCGATCCGTTCCTCCAGCCAGTGATGCACTTCGGCCGGGGCGAATCGCCATTGTCCGGCCACCTTGCGGCCGGGCAGTTTGCCGCGCTCGGCCAGCTTCAGGACCTGCGCGGGACTGACGTGCAGATACGCAGCCAGCGACTCAACGCCAAAGTCCTCGTCAGCCATCGATAGCGGCTCTGCGATAGCAGCGTGAGATCATGTTAGCGCCAACGGACCCAAATTGCGGTCTTGCAAAACGGCCGGGGCCCGCGCTGACAGGCGGCAATCAAACGTGAAATGCCGATTGCACGCACGCGCCAGCGGTCTCGACCGGTTGCCCTAAATCATTTCGCCACAGCACCGATTTGTCCACCCGAATCGGGCCCCCGCCGGCACTGCGAAACGTCTCTTGACAGCCGGGGCGAATTCGCCACAATCCCGCCACCATTTTTGCTCGTTCGAGCGAAGGAAACACCCCGAGCACGACGCGAACGGGGGTTGTGGGCCGCCCGACACGGTACCGTATCGGTCGGCCGACGCACGCATGGCACGGAGGCCACGCGCCCATGTTGCAGTCTTTTTCCGCTAACCACGCGTGCAGCTTGCGCGATCTGTTGGTCGACGCGGAGTTCCACGGTGCGCCCGACATTCTGGTGCGCTCCTGCTCGTGCGATTCGCTTGCTTGCCGGCCCGGCGACGTCTTCGTGGCGCTGCCCGGCAGTCGCATCGACGGGCACGATTTCATCTACGAGGCCATTGCCCGCGGAGCCGTTGGCGTGATTGCCGAGCGCGACCCTCCTGCCGGCGTGCCAACGTGCATCGTTTCCGACACGCGCTGGGCCTTCGGGCAGATCTGCCAGGCACTGGCCGGCGATCCCAGCCACAAGCTACGGGTGATCGGCGTCACCGGCACCAACGGTAAGACAACGACCGTGCGACTGATTGCCAGCGTGCTCAAGGCCGCTGGCCATGGCTGTGGAACGCTTGGCACGCTCGGGTACGACGACTCGCGCGAATCGGTCCCCGCCGAATTGACGACCCCCGCGGCTCCACGGCTGGCTACCTGGCTTGGCCGCATGGTTGACAACGGATGCTCGCACGCCGTGATGGAGGTTTCCAGCCACGCTCTTGCACAACATCGTGTGGCCGGACTGGAATTGGCCCACGCCTGTATCACCAACTTGCGCCGCGACCACCTCGACTACCACGGAACGCTGGCCAACTACCACCATGACAAGATCGGCATCGTCGACTACCTGCGCCCGGGCGGGGTGGCTGTGATCAACGCCGACGATCCGCACAGCGTCAAACATGCTCCGCTGCTACCGGGTCGGGTGTTTTCGATCGGCATCCATGCCAAGGCCGATATCACCGCCACGTTGCTGGAACGCACCAAGAGCGATCAGACGTTCTTGCTGTCGGTCGGCAAGGCGACCGTGCCGGTGCGCACCGCGATGATCGGCGACCATCACGTTTACAACTGTCTGGCGGCCACGGCGATCGGGTTGGCCGAGGGTATTGACTTGATGACGATCGTGCGTGGTCTGGAAGCGGTCGACCATGTGCCCGGCCGGCTCGAACGCATCGAATGCGGCCAGCCGTTCGGCGTTTACGTGGATTACGCACACACGCCTGACGCCTTGCGCGTCTCGTTGGAGACCGTGGCCGAAGTCGCGGCCGGCCGCACGATTTGCGTGTTTGGCGCCGGCGGAGACCGCGATCGCGACAAGCGGCCCCTGATGGGTCGAGTGGTCGAGTCCTTGGCCGACGTCGCGATCGTCACCACCGACAATCCGCGGTTCGAGGACCCCGAGGCCATCGGCACCGAAGTGCTGGCCGGTTTCGAGCGACCCGGCGAGGCCCGTTGGATCGTCGACCGGACCGAGGCAATTCACCACGCGTTGTCGCTGGCCGGACCGGACGACTGTGTGATTGTCGCCGGCCGCGGGCACGAACCGTTTCAGCACGTCGGCGATCAGCGCCATCCGCTCGACGATCGGGAAGTCGTGCGGAGCTATTTGTACAACCTTCCGCCCAACTCGCTGTACGGCGGGTTGCAGAGCGTCGGCAATTCGTAAACACTGTACGTTTTTGTATGACCTTTCTTTTAATAATTTGTACGAAATTTTCTGCGGACGATTGCGTACGTCGACTTTGCCGCCTCGGCACGGCGACGCTGCGCTGGTGCGCTCGATTGTTACTGACAGCCGCCAGGTCGAGCCCGGCGCCGTCTTTTGGGGACTGACCGGATCCAGGTTCGACGGAGCCACGTTCGCCGCCGAGGCGTTTTCGCGCGGGGCTGCCGGCACGGTCGTCGGCAACTACGTGCAGCCGTCGCCCGGCTGCTGGAGCTTGCAAGTCGACGACACGTTGCGAGCCTTGCACGAACTGGCCCGCTGGAACCGATCTCGCATGACCGGCCGCGTCGTGGCCGTGACCGGAAGCGTCGGCAAAACAACAACCCGCCAGATGATTCACGCGGTGCTCAGCGCGCAACTTTCTGGTTCGGCCAGCCCGCGCAACTACAACAATCACGTCGGAGTGCCGCTGAGCATGCTGGCGATCGATCCAGGCGTCGACTTCGCCGTGCTCGAGCTGGCAGCCAGTGCCACCGGCGAGATCCGATCGTTGGCCCGTCTGGCCGCGCCAGAGATCGGCGTGATCACGCGCCTTGGCGATGCACACCTGGGCGGATTCGGTTCGCACGAAGGTGTCGCCCGTGCCAAGGCCGAACTGCTGGCCGAACTGCCCGCCAGTGGTTGGGCCGTTTTGCCGGGCGACGATCCGCGCGCCCGACGCCTGGCCGAGAACTGCAATGCCCGAGTGCTTTGGGTCGGACGATCATTGGACAACGACGTCGTCGCGACGAATGTGTCGAGCCGCGGCGGAACGCTTCGCTTCGAAGTCGACGGGCAACCGATGACGATCCACGCTTGGGGTCGGCATCACCTGAACAGCGCGCTGGCGGCCGTGGCCGTGGGCCGCATCCTGGGCATCGAAGACGATGACATCGCAGCCGGCCTGTTGCAATTCGAACCGCCGCCGATGCGATGCCAGATCCGCCGCCTGGGCGGAGCGACGATTATCGACGACACGTACAACGCCAGCCCGACCGGCATGACTGCCGCGCTCGAACTATTGCGCGACTTCGACACGAACGGGCGACGCATCGTTTTCTGCGGCGACATGCACGAACTGGGGACGGCCTCGGACCAGCTCCACGAACGTCTCGGCGACGAGGTGGTCACCGTCTGCGGCGCGGATCTTCTGATCGCATGTGGGCGGCGATCGCACCTGGTCGTGGCCGGAGCACGGGCCGCCGGTATGCCGCAAGCAGCCACCATAGCGAAAAGCCGCGTCGAAGACTTGCTCGACGCACCTCCGATCGAGCTGCGCAGCGGCGACGTGATCCTCGTCAAGGGTTCGCGAGCGCTCGAAATGGAACGATTGATCGCGGCTTGGATTTCCGAATCAGCGTCGGGCGCCGCGCTCGCCTGCGACACGACAAACTGCGAAAGGGAGACACCCGCCCGCCGAGAAACAATACAAGTGTGAGCTCCATCGACGGTGTAGAGTTTGCGGGAACTCGACACTACCCTCCCTCCTGGGTAGGAGCAACAACTTGCCGGAACATGCGGTTTCTGGGTCGACCGCTCCGGCAAGCGCTTCGCGATGGAGCTCAATGACTGAGCGCCGGGGCGGCCCACGTGGCCGCTCCGGTGGCTCAGGGAACACCGGGGGAAGTTGTCGGGTGGAGCCGAGTTCTCGGCCCGCCCGAGGCGCAAACGCGACGTGCGGCCACTGGCGCCGAGCCGTCGCACTTGCGGCGTTCATGTCTTCTCATTTCCGCTCCATGTCTTCGGCGAGCGTCGGGTGCATCGATGCTGCTGTTCATCATTGATTGTCTGTTGGCACGCTGGCCGCGCCTGGGCGATCCGGCAACGCTGGCTAACCTCACGCCGCGCGCTGCAATGGCCGCGCTGGCCAGCTTCGTCGTAGCGATCCTCTTCGGTCCGCGCGTGATCGCGTGGCTGAAGGCCCGTTACCCGGAGCCGATCAAGAGCGCATCGGCCGACGTCATGCGCCTGCACGAATCGAAGGCTGCAACGCCGACCATGGGCGGCATGTTCATCGTGGGCGGCGCCGTCGTAGCCACGATCTTCTTGGGCGACTGGTCCAACCCCTACTTGCCGACCACCTTGCTACTGCTGGTCGCGTTGGCGGTGTTGGGCGCTTGCGACGATCTGGTCAAGCTGACGACCGAGGCACGTGGCCTATCGGCACGCACGAAACTGCTCGCGCAATCCGCCGTGGCCCTGACCGCCGCGGTTTCGATTTATCGCCTGCACGACGGAATCGCCGGAGGGCTGGCCCTGGTTGTCCCGTTTACCGACCATGCAATCGAGCTCGGCTGGTTGTTCGTCCCGCTGGCTACGCTCGTGATCGTCGCCTCGTCCAACGCGGTCAACTTGGCCGACGGGCTCGACGGACTCGCGGGCGGTTGCCTGGTTTGTGCGACGAGCGCCGTGGCGGCATTGGTCTATGCCTGTGGACACGCTGGCTGGGCGACGCACCTCAACATTCCCCACATCCCAAGCGCCGGCGAGAACCTGATCGTCGCCGCGGCCGTCATCGGATCACTGCTCGGGTTCCTCTGGTTCAACTGCCATCCGGCTTCAGTGTTCATGGGCAATACGGGCTCGCTTCCGCTGGGTGGTCTCTTGGGGCTATTAGCAGTGATCGCGCGCCAAGAGTTGCTGCTGCTGGCCATCGGCGGCGTTTTTGTCGCGGAGGCAGCCAGCGTCATCATCCAAGTGGTTTATTTTCGTTGGACAAACCGGCGTGTTTTTCTTTGCGCGCCGGTCCACCACCATTTTCAACTCAAGGGCTGGCCCGAAGACAAGATCGTGGTGCGGTTTTGGATCGCCGGGGCATTGTGTGCCATTTTGGGCGTGGGTGCCCTCCGCGGACGCACTCCGCGAAACGTCGATTTGCCGGCCGATCCGATGCAAGTCTCGTCGGTGCAACGAATCGCCCGCTAGAGCCCAAATCCGCCAAGATGTCCCGGCCAACCGCGAACTAATCACAGCGGGTCTGCGTCTAATCGGCTGAGGCCGCGGCGCACTGGTCGGCAAGGAAGTCCGCCGGGCCTGCAATACCCCAGACATTCCACCACGAATGCACTCCAGAAATCCCACGCTTGCATGAGCGATCCACGATGAGAACCGCTCCGATTCACGTATTGTTTGCCGGAGGAGGCACTGCCGGGCACCTGTTCCCCGGGTTGGCCGTGGCCGAAGAGTTGCTGCGCGCCGAGCCGGAGGTGCAGATAACGTTTGCCGGCAGCGGCAAACCGTTTGAAGTCGAATACACACGCCGTGCCGGGCATGAGCACGTCGCCATCCCGTGCCGACCGTTTTCGCGTTCGCCGATTGGGGCGTTTCGCTTCCTGACCGCCAACCTCAACGGATTCTACGCCGCGCGCCGGCTGCTGGCCGAGCACCCGGCTTCGGTGGTCGTGGGATTGGGCGGCTACGCCAGCGTTCCGGCGGTTCGCGCCGCGGCGCGGGCCGGCATCCCCTACGTGTTGCTCGAACAAAACGCCGTGCCCGGCCGGGCCACACGTTGGCTGGCGCCCGGCGCGTCGCTTATTTGCTCCGCGCTGGAAGGCATTCGGCCCCGATTGCGTCGTGGCTGCCGCGTGCGTGTGACCGGCAATCCGCTGCGTCGTGGATTTGTCGACCGGCAACTGCCGGCGCGTGGTTTGCGCGAGCGAATCGGCCGAAGGCGTCGACTGGTCGTGTTGGGCGGAAGCGGCGGTTCGCAAGAGCTAAACCAAAACGTGCCGCTGGCGTTGTACAAGGCCGGCGCGGCGCTGCACGACTGGCAAATCGTTCACCAAACCGGTGAGCACAATGCCGCGGCCACTGGCTACTTGTATCGCAAGCTGGGAATCCGTGCCACGGGTTCGCCGTTCATCGAGCGACTGCCGGAGGTGCTGCGCGACAGCCACCTGGCGATCAGTCGCGCGGGCGGGACCACTTTGGCCGAGTTGGCCGCGTGTGGCGTACCGGCGATCCTGTTGCCGTTGGGGCGCGCCACCGACAACCACCAGCGGTGCAATGCCGACGTGTTTGCCGAAGCCGGAGCAGCCAAGATTCTCGACCGCCGCGAACTCGCCGGTCGGCTCGACGACCACGTGGCCCGAGCTATTGTCGAACTGGCTGGCGATCAACGACTGCGCGCAAACATGGCACAATCGATGACGAGCCTGGCTCGACCGCGAGCTACCGTGAACGTCGCTCGGGCGATTGTGAAGCTGCTCGAGTTTCGCGAGCTGGCCGCGGCCTGCTGAGAAGTCATGGGGCAAGGTACGAACGGGGCGTGAAGTCTGCCAACGGCGGGCTTTCCGCCCCGTTTTGCATGCCGCGACTGCCCCTCGCGATGCTAGCAATGCCACCGATTGACACGCGTCGCCGCTGGCGCGTATCATCCCCGCCTCACTCTCGACCTTCCACGCATAGCCAGGGACGCGCTACCGTGTCGATCTCTCTTTCCGCAACTTCGCGCATCTTGCCTGCGCCGGGTGCATCCGCCGCGCGTGCACATTTGGTTGGCATCGCCGGTTCGGGCATGCGGTCATTGGCCGACGTGCTCGACTCCGCGGGCTGGTCCGGCACGCGATCCGAACCCCGCACCGCAGGGCTGGCCCAGGTCCCGTCACGCGTGGTTGGCCCCGGCCCGCCGCAGAACATCGACCCGTCGATCGGCGTGCTCGTCTATAGCGACGCCGTGCCACCAGACGATCCCGAATTGGTACGCGCCCGCGAGTTAGGTGTGCCGACGCTTAGCTATCCACAGATGCTTGGCCACATGCTCGACGCACGGCGCGGTGTGGCCGTCGCCGGAACGCACGGCAAGTCGACCACGACGGCAATGGCCGGCGAAATACTGGCCACCGCCGGCATGGACCCGACCGTTGTCTACGGCGCCGTTCCCGTCGAGTCGCGCAGCGGTAGCCGCTTTGGCCGCGGACGCTGGATGCTGGCCGAAGCGTGCGAGTATCGCGAGAACTTCCATCATCTGCGGCCGCAAATCGCTTTGCTGTTGGGGATCGAGCTGGACCATGTCGACTACTACGGCACACTAGCGGACGTGGAAGCGGCCTTCGCAAAGTTCGTACGGCAAGTGTCGCCCGAGGGCCTGACTCTGGCGCGGGCGGATTGCGCCGTGACGCGCCGCGTAGTCGAGCACGCACGATGTCCGGTGGAAACGTTCGGCACCACGCACGAAGCCACGTGGCAGGCCGCATCGCTTCGAAACCGACGAGGCCACTACTCGTTTCAATTGCGCTGCCGCCGGCGCCGAGTCGGCGAAGTCAAAATGCGGTTGCCGGGCCTGCACAACGTGCAAAACGCGTTGGCCGCGGCCGCTTTGGCCAGTCACTGCGGGGCCTCGGGCAGAGACATCCGGATCGGGCTCGAGCGATTCAGCGGTCTGCGACGCCGCTTGGAGCCGGTCGCCGACGAAAGCTCGCTGACAGTCATCGACGACTACGCGCACCATCCGACCGAAGTATCCGCCGCCCTGACTACGGTCCGCCAAATGTATCCCGGACGCCGGGTGTGGTGCGTATTCGAACCGCACCAGGCATCGCGTACACTGCGCATGCTGGACGACTTCGCGCGGGCACTGCACAATGCGGATAAGATCATCGTGGCCGACATCTGTCGGGCCCGCGAAACGCAGGTCGCCGCCGAGCCGGTCACGGCCGCCGATCTGGTCGAACGAACCAGCCAGTCGGGTGCCGACGTCGTGTTCGCGCCGCGGACTTGCGATATTACACAACACTTACACCATTCGCTCGAGCCCGGCGACGTCGTCGTCACGCTCGGAGCCGGCGACATCGGGGCAGTGGCCCATGACCTTCGACAAGGGCTTCGAACAATTCGTAAAGCGGGCTGAGCCGCTCGCGCCTTACACGTGGTTCCACCTGGGTGGTCCGGCCGAGTATTTCGCCGAGCCGCAGTCGGTCGAACAGCTCCAGGCGCTGGTCAGCCGCTGCCACGAGACCCAGACGCCGGTCCGTTTGTTGGGCGGCGGCTCGAACATCCTGGTGCGCGACGAGCAAGTGCCGGGCGTGGTCATCCACCTCTCCGCGCCGGCGTTCAACGAGATCTCGATTGACAAGCGAACGGTCACCGCCGGCGGCGGTGCAAAGCTGGGCCAGGCAATTTCATTGTCGGTCCGTGAAGGACTGGCCGGCTTGGAAACCCTGGTTGGGATTCCCGGTACGATCGGCGGCGCCTTGCACGGCAACGCCGGCAGCCACGGCGGCGATATCGGACAATGGACGTGCAGTGCGACCGTGATGACGCGCCGCGGCGAGCTCCTGGAGCGCACGCGCGAAGAGTTGGTCTTTTCCTACCGCGAAAGTTCGCTCGACGAGCTGGCGATTGTCGGTGCGCAATTCGAACTCGATGAAGACGATCCACAAGAGCTCACTAAGCGAATGCAGAAACAGTGGATTATCAAGAAAGCCAACCAACCGCTGGGACATCAAAGTGCCGGTTGCATCTTCAAAAACCCGCGCGGCATGAGCGCCGGAATGCTCATCGACCAGGCAGGGCTAAAAAACACCCGCCACGGACAAGCCGAAGTCAGTGACCGGCACGCGAATTTCATCGTCGCCGAAGAGGGAGCCACCAGCGCCGACGTGCTACAACTGATCGAGACAATCCGCGAGCGCGTCGAAGAGAAACTGGGAATCGAACTCGAAACGGAAATCGAAGTGTGGTGAGGGAGCGGACCGCCGCGGCGAATAGAGTCTCGCCGCCAGCACCCGGTCTCGATCGAAATGTCCCGTCATGGAGGACGGACCATGCCCGCACATGGCACGTTGCCGACTCGCCTCGTCGCGGTGCTTGCCGGCGGTGATTCCGCCGAGCGCGACATTAGTCTCCGCTCGGGCGATGCCGTGGCCCAAGCCTTGCAAGCGGCCGGCTACCAAATCATCGCCGTCGACCCGGCCGAGCGTCCGCTGCCGGAACGGGATTGGAGCCACGTCGATGCCTGCTTTATCGCGCTGCACGGCGGGGCAGGGGAGGACGGTCGGGTTCAACAGCAGCTTGAAGAGCTTGGCATTCCTTACACGGGGAGCAACCCGCGAGCCAGCAAGCTGGCCATGAGCAAGTCGGCCAGCAAGCAACGATTCGCGGAGTGCGGCGTGCCAACGCTCCCCTGGGCCACGATCGACACGTTGGACGCGATTGCCGATCCACTGGATCGCGTGGCACCGCTCGGCTACCCGCTGGTGATCAAACCCGACGCGCAAGGATCGAGCCTCGGCGTGACCGTGGTCGACGATGACGACGCGCTGGACGCGGCGCTCGAGACCGCAGGGGCGTTTGACGGGCTGGTGATCGCCGAACCGCTCGCCGTCGGCCGCGAATTCACCGTGGCCACGATCGACCAGCGTGCGCTGCCCCCGTTGGAGATCGTCACGCCCGAGGCGACCTTCTCCTACGAGGCAAAATACGCCAGCAAGCTTACCGAATACCGGTTCGAATTCGACCTGCCGGCGGACGCCCGGCAATCGCTGGTCGACGTCTCGCTCGACGCGGTTCGCGCGTTGGGCGTCGAGGGACTGGCGCGGGTCGACTTGATGGTCGACCGCCAACAGCGTGTTTGGGTCTTGGAAGTGAACACCGTCCCGGGCATGACACCGCGCAGCCTTGCGCCGCTAGCGGCGAGTCGGGCCGGAATCTCGATGGCGGCGCTGTGCAACGAATTGGTTTGCCGCTGCCAACGAACCTTGGAGGCCGTGTGAACGCCAAACGCCGTCAGGAATACGACGAACCGGAAGGCGAATCGCTCTTGCAGCGATTCCGCCTCGGGATTGGCGCGCGCTGGGCCGTGATCGCCGGCGCGATCGTGCTGGTAACGGCCGGCGTTGCCTACGGCGTGTGGCGCCAGGTGCGCTCTCACGTGCTGGCCAGCGAGCAGTACCTGGTGGAGCCCGATCAGATCCTCCTGACGCCCCTTCCTCCCTGGATCCGAACCGACCTGAAAGACGAAGTGTTGCGCGAAGCCAGCTTGAACGGCCCGCTATCGTTGCTCGAACCGCAACTAACGGCTCGGATCGCCGCCGCGTTCACCGCGCATCCGTGGATCGCCAGGGTCGACCGCGTCAGCAAACACTATCCCTCAGGGCTGGAGGTCAACGTGGCCTATCGCCGGCCGGTGGCGATGGTCGAGGTGCCCAACGGAGCACTGCCGGTCGACGTCGAGGGCGTGGTCCTGCCCACGGCCGACTTCCAGCCGGGCGAAGCGGAGCGATATCCGCGGATCGGCGGCATTCATACGTCGCCCGCCGGATTGACCGGCGCGGCATGGGGCGACGCGGGCGTGGCCGGCGGCGCGGAGATCGCCGCCGCGTTCGGCAGCCAGTGGAACGAGCTCGACCTGCTCCGTGTGACCCCGGCCAAGAGGCGCCCTGGCGGGCAGGGCGGAATCGAATACACGTTCGCAATCTTTACCCGCGGCGGCACGCCCATCGATTGGGGCCTAGCACCTCAAACGACCGTGCCCGGCGAACTTCCGGCCGCCGATAAGATCGCGAAGTTGGTGCAGTATGCCGCGCAATATGGATCGTTGGACGGCCCCCGACCGCAACGACTTCGCTTCGCGTCGAATGGCGCACTGCAAGCGATTCCGCGCGCTCCAGTCGCGCCGCTGCCCCGTCGCGGCAATCGGTAGCTCGACGAGCGCTGCGGGTTTCTTGATGCCAGCAAGTCGCCCGAACCGGCGACGGGCGCGCGCCACCTTCGCGTACTGCTGTCTGCTCGGCCGGCAACCGGCCAATAACGCTGCCGGTCTGCGAAGAATTTGCGTCTAGACCAGGAACCGCTACACTCATGGTTCCGACGGGGGGTATCTTTTACAAGATCTAGGGGGATTTGCAATGCGATACTGTGCTGCAATCGCTCGTCGCGTTTGGCTGTCGATGCTGGCGTTGTTTATCGCGCTGTCCGTGCACGAAGCGCGATCTGCTTCGATCATAGACTACCGGCTGTCCCTCGAATCCGACGTCACGGCGCGGGGTGATCGCATCGCCGCAACAATTCTGCTGGGTCCCAACGACCATCAGGTCACGCTGGAAGTCACTCCCGTCTATTCCTGCTCGCCGCGCGGCCCGTTCAAGCCTGTGCCCGGCACGCGCCGTGATTCGCTGCCTATCCGCGTCGAGGTCTTGAATCGCTCAGCTGACGCCCAGCCGGAGCAGGCCAAGGCCCGTTTGTTCCAGGTCGAGGCCGACGTGCCGTATGCGCTGTTCCGGCTGCGCTACGGCGTCTACTACCTCGGCTACGAGCTGCGCGTTTTCTCAGGTAACAGGGAGCAATATGTTCAGCCGATTCCGGTGTCGCGTTTTGAGTTTACTCCGCAAGAAACCAACAAGACCCGCGAGATCGAGTACGGAGTCCGGAAGCCGGTCTTCGACACGAGAACCACCAAGGGATATAGCGTCGATGCAGACGGGAAGTTGTCGGAGTTCGAGTTTAGCGAGGCTCAAGGACACATGGTTCCCGAAAAGCGCGTCAAGACGCGAGTTGACGACGGCATCCGCCGCGCACCGGTTGGCGAGGGTGTCACCGCCACCGCACCGCTCTCGTCGGTTGAGAGTCCGACCCGGCGCACGGTCTATTTCGGCACGAATCGTCGTGACAACCGGCGCCGAAACCGCGGCATCTATCGATTCGAGTCAACTCCCGACGCGCTGACGTACGGTTCGTGCGTGGTGAACATTCCCATTTCGCACTACCGAAGCGGTGGCCGCCTTCCGCAGCGCACCTGGTTCTGGCAATCCGCCGACCCCGAGCGCTATTTCATGGTCCAGGGGCTCAACGTTTTCGGTCGCGAGGCCTTCGTCGGCGCCACGCGGGAGCAGGACCTTTTCCTGTTCGTCCACGGATTCGACAACTCGTTCGAGGAATGTCTCTACCGCACGGCGCAACTGAAGCACGAAATGAACTTTCGCGGCAAACCCGTCGCTTTCTCCTGGCCCTCGATGGGACGAGGCGACCAGTACCGAGTCGACGAGCGGCACAACAAGGAGAGTGTCGCCGCGATGGCCAATTTTCTCGACGCGTTGTGGCGCAACAAAGGCGACGGGCGGATCTTCGTCCTGGCCCATAGCATGGGCAATCGCCTGCTCGTGCGCGCCGTGAATTCGCTGTCAACCAGCGGACGGCTCGGCGACGCGGAGCAACTCTTCGCCGCCGCGGCGCTTATCGCGCCGGACGTTGCACCTGCCGAGTTTGCCAACATGTGTCCTGCAATGATTCGGCATTCAGGCCAGGTGGCGTACTACTACTCGAGCAACGATCGAGCACTGGGGCTTTCGCGAGTCCTCCACCTCAACAAACAGGCAGGGCTCAGTTTCTTCCACATTCAGGGCATGGAGACCATCGACGCCGCGGAAGCCGACGGGGGCAGCAGATTTTCGGCTGGTCACTCGTACTACGTCACATCCCCACTCGTCCGTTACGACTTGCGACTCTACTTCCTGTTCGGCTTGCACGCCGCCGATCGTCGCCCGCCGCTGAGCGCGATGCTTCAACATCCGGAGCAGATGCTTCCCTATTGGAAGCTCGACCCCAGTTCTTTTGCAGGCAGTGCGATGTACCCAGTCAATTCGGAAGCGAACGACCTAGAAGCCGACGCCCCGCAGCCGGTCGTCGTGCGGGAACTGATGCCCCTTTCTGACACCGATGAAGAAACGGACGCGCAAGTGCCAGCGCCGCCGGCACCGGAATAGATTGCAACGACGCTCCAATCGCAACTCGGGCAGATGCGACCTGTTGGTTCGATGCTGGCACCTGGAAGATCCATCGCCACGCGCGACTAGCGCTCAGCATCGGCGTACACTTGGGTCGTCGCCGCGATCGAGGCTCCGTGTTCGAAGCGATGCCCCTGTTCGGCCAACAATTGCTCGAGCGCGCCCAGCAGCACCAACACGTTGTTACGGCGCGCGCCATATCCCATCAGGCCGATTCGCCAGACTTGGCCCTTGAATGCTCCGAGCCCGCCGCCAATCTCGATGTCGAAACGCTCGAGCAACGCCTTGCGGATCGCGACGTCGTCGACACCCTGGGGAATTCGCACAGCATTGAGCATGGGCAACTGGTGGCCGGCTTGGGCGGCATAGTCGATTCCTAACGCGGACAGTCCGGCCCGTAGGGCTTCGTGGTTGAGCATGTGCCGCGCGAAACAGGCCTCGAGCCCTTCTTCGTGAACTAAACGCAGTGCCTCGTACAACCCGTAGGTCATGTTGATCGGCGCGGTGTGGTGATAGACGCGCTCGTCGCCCCAATACTTGGCCAGCATCGTGACGTCGAGGTACCAACTCTGCACCTTAGTCTTTCGGGCCAGGATCGTGTCCATGGCCCGACGGTTGAACGAAACGGGTGCCAGGCCCGGCGGACAACTCAGACATTTCTGCGTGCCCGAATAAATCGCGTCGATATTCCAGCGATCGACCTCCACCGGAATTCCGCCCAGAGCCGTCACGGAATCGACCAACAGCATCGCGCCGCTGTCATGAACCAGTTTCGAGATTTCTTCGATCGGCTGCCACGCGCCGGTCGACGTCTCGGCCATGACGATCCCGACCAGCTTCGGTTTCGCGCGGTCCAAGGCCGGCTTTAAATCGTCGGGCGTGAAGACTTCGCCCCACGGTCGCTCGACCTTGGTCACATTCGCGCCGCATCGCTCGGCCACGTCGGCCATCCGCGCGCCGAACACCCCGTTCACGCAGACCACCATCGAATCGCCCGGCTCGACCAGATTGACCACCGTGGCTTCCATCCCGGCCGATCCGGTGCCGCTGATCGCCAGCGTCATTTCGTTCGTCGTGCGAAACAGCCCTTGCAGCATCCGCCGCATGTCGTCCATCAGGCCCAAGTAGTACGGATCCAAATGGCCGACGGTCGGCCGGCTCATGGCCGTCAACACCCGGGGATGGATATCGCTGGGTCCAGGGCCCATGAGCGTACGAACAGGCGGATTCAGGCCTTGGGCAACGCCGGAGGCGGTATGCATCGATGTCTGTTCCTTTGCGTTGGCGAGACTGCCCCGCAGCACTCCTGGCGGACCGCCGCGCGACACGGGTCGGGAACGTCGGGCCGGCCATGCCTCGGGCGACCTACGATTCGTCGGGCGGCTGCTCGCGCACCAGGGCGCTAATTTTCTTGAAGACCGGCGTGCCCGAAACCTGGCACCACTCGAACAAGGCCGATTCGGTGGTCGTCAGCGTGGCGCCTGCCGATTCCATGCGCTTCAGGCCGGTTTCGTAGTCGATTTGAAACCGCGAGCCCACCGCGTCGACCGGCACGAACACCCGATAGCCGTTGGCCAGCAGATCCAGCACGGTCTGCTGCACACACACGTGCGCCTCGATACCGCAGACCATGACCTTGTCGGCAGCGGAAGCTTCCAGGCTCTCGGCGAATTGTTCACAACCGCCGCAACTAAAAGTCTGCTTGCTGGGCACGTCGCCCAAGCGGCCGGCCAACGACTCGATTGTGGACCCCAGGCCTTGCGGATATTGCTCGGTGGCCAACACCCCCAGACCGGTTGCCTCCGCTCCGTCGAGCAGCCGTCGCAGATTCCACTCCAGGCGTTTGGCGCCGCGGATCATTGGCACCAGCTTCTCCTGGACGTCGACCACCAACAGGACCGTGTCCTGCGGTGTCATCAACTCCGGACTGCGCGAAAGGGTGTGTGCTGAGCTCATGCGTCTGAGCATAGCCGAAAGGCGCCCTGGGTTCTATCGCTGTTAGTCGTTGCCTCGGTTTTCCTTGCGCCGCAAACGCGGGCCGAAAAACACGCCTCGGGGTCCGTGTTTGAACACCTCTGCCGGCGCACAAATCTGCTTGCAAATTGGGGGCCAGATTGAGATAATCAGCCGTTGATCCGTCCCACCAAAACCTGACACCCCCCCGACGCCGTTTCGGAGCTGCGGGAACGGCCGCGCTGCCCACCAATGTGAGCGTGCGGATCGTCCTTCACACCAAGCAGTTCCGACGCGATGAATGCCCTCCATACGGGAGACGCGCACGATGAAAAGATGGAACGCTCCGCTGGCCATCGGAATGTTGGCCGCCGCCTCGGTTCTCTGGATGCTTCCGGCAACGTCGTCCGCCGACGACACACCGGCCGCCGAACCGGAAACAGCCGCCGACGCCACGGTGCCGCAACCTGCCGGCTTGGGTGATCCGGGCGAGTTGCTCGAACTTGAAATCGAGAGCGGGCACACCGTCGACGGAGCGTTCAAACTCGACGGACAGGACGCGCGGCAGCAGTTGATCGTCACCGGCAAGTACGCCACCGGTCAGATCCGTGACCTGACGGCCACGTCAGACTATTCCGTCGAGCCCGAGGGCATTGCGACGGTCGACGCGTCGGGCTTTGTCGTGCCACTTGCCGACGGAACCGCGACGATAACCGCCACGTCGGCTGCCGGACCGGCCGCCTCGATCAAGGCCACCGTCGTCAATCACGGCAACGAAGCGTTAGTCAACTTCCCCAACCAAATCGTTCCGATTTTCACCAAGCTGGGCTGCAACAGCGGCGGATGCCATGGCAAAGCCAGCGGTCAAAACGGGTTCAAGCTTTCGCTGCTTGGCTTTGAGCCGCCGGAAGATTTCGAACACCTCGTCAAGGAAGGTCGCGGGCGGCGCCTGTTTCCGGCCGCGCCCGACCGCAGCCTGCTGTTGACCAAACCGATTGGCAAAGTGCCGCACGGCGGCGGAACGCGGCTCGACGTCGACTCGCACGCTTACCGGCTATTGCGGCGTTGGATCCTGCAAGGGATGCCGTACGGCAGCGACGAAGATCCCACGGTGTCTCACATCGAAGTGATCCCGGCGCAGCGCACGATGCCGGCCAACAGCCAGCAGCAACTGGTCGTCATTGCGCACTACACGAACGGCGCGACCGAAGACGTCACGCGCACCGCCACGTTCGAGCCCAACGCGCCGGAAATGGCCGAGTCGACCGTGACCGGCGTGGTCAAGACACTCGACCTGTCGGGCGACGTGGCCGTCATGGCCCGCTTCCAGGGGCAAGTCGGCGTGTTTCGGGCCATGATTCCTCTGGGTGCGCCGGTCGAATCCACGCCGCCGGAGAACAACTTCATTGACACGCTCGTCTTCAACAAGCTGAAGACGCTCGGCGTGCCGCCGTCGGACGTTTGCGACGACGCGACGTTTCTGCGCCGCACGGCGGTCGACATCGCCGGCCGGTTGCCGACGCCCGAGGAGGCCGAGGCCTTTTTGGCCGACACGGACCCCAACAAACGCGCCGCGTGGGTCGACAACTTGCTGGCCAGCACCGAGCATGCCGACTTCTTCGCCAACAAATGGAACGCCATCCTGCGGAACAAGCGCCAAAACACCACCCACGCGCGCGGCACCCGCATCTTCCACGATTGGATTCGCGACAGCCTGCACCAGAACGTTCCGTACGACCAGATCGTACGGCTGTTGGTGACGGCCACCGGCGAGATGGGTCACAACCCTCCGGTTGCCTGGTATCGCGAAGTCAACGAAATGAACGAACAGGTCGAGGACACGGCGCAGTTGTTCCTCGGGTTGCGGATCCAGTGCGCCCGCTGCCACCATCACCCGTTCGAGAAATGGAGCCAGCAGGACTATTACGGCTTCGCGGCGTTCTTTTCGCGGATGCAGCGCAAGCCCGGAGCGCAGTACGGCGAGGATCGGGTGGTTTACAACCGAGGCACCCCCTCGGCCAAGAACCCCAAGACGCAACAAGACGTCCCGCCCGCCGGGTTGGGCGCCGAGCCGGCTGACATCTCGACCGAGGAAGATCCCCGCGTCGCTCTGGCCGACTGGATGACCGCCAAGGACAATCCGTTCTTTGCCCCGGCGCTAGTCAATCGCTACTGGAAGCACTTCTTTAGCCGCGGACTGGTCGACCCGGAAGACGACATGCGGGTGACCAATCCGGCCACGAACCAGCAGTTGCTCGACGCGCTGGCCCAGCACTTTGTCGAGAGCGGCTTCGATCTGAAGGACCTGATTCGCACGATCTGCACGTCGACCACATACCAGCTCACGTCGCTGCCGAACGACTACAACGTCAACGACAAGCAGAATTACTCGCGCTACTATCCGAAACGACTGCCGGCCGAGGTGTTGCTCGACGCGATCGATTCGGTAACCGCCTCGAAGACGACCTTCGGCGGCCTGCCACAGCGCGTCCGCGCCGTGCAATTGCCGGACAACGGGTTCAACTCGTACTTCCTCACCGTGTTCGGCCGGCCTGAGTCGAGTAGTGCCTGCGAGTGCGAACGATCCAGCGAGGCGAACCTGGCTCAAAGCTTGCACCTGCTCAATTCCTCAGAGGTGCAGGGCAAATTGTCGGCCGGCGACGGGCGTGCCGCCCAATTGGCCGCCGACAAGGAGGCCTCGCGCGAGCAAAAGGTCCGCGAGATTTACCTGCGGGTCTATTCGCGCGAACCGTTGCCCGACGAATCGGCCGTTGCCCTGGAACATTTGGCCAAGGCCAAGGACGAAAAGCTCGCGTACGAGGACATTCTTTGGGCGTTGGTCAACACCAAGGAATTCCTGTTCAACCACTAGTACGCTGCGGAGGTTTCGTGGCGGCCACCCCCGCTAGGGCATCGTGGTCCGCGATCCGCGTCGCAAGCGGTTCCGCTCGGTAGCGGCATGCGCCTTCGCCCGCTTCAAACACAGTCTGTGTAGATTTGGCACGGCTGGGCCGCGCGCCGGAATGCTATCCGAGTAGCTCGCCCCCTGGTTCCCGGCGGCCCGCGTTGCGACTATCATAAGCAGATACGCCCCAGCGGCGACTGCATGCAGCGCAGAAGCAACCCGAGCCGACGTACATCGGACCATGTCCGATCGCCGGCGCGCGAAGCGCCCTGCGTCCCACCTGAAACACCACCCGGCACAAAACCCTCCCACCGCGAAAGGTGCCCGTCGTGAACGCTCTGCACTGGACCCTCACGCGCTCTCTGATTTGCCTGCTCGCCATGCCGTTGGCCATCGCACTGGCTGCCGATGAGGAGGAAGACAAGCCGATTCCGATCGCGGAAGTCAAGCACGACGGCCCGGTCGATTTCGAGAAGGAAGTTCTGCCGGCGCTGACCAAGAGTTGCTTGGCATGCCACAACGCGTCGACCGCCGAAGGCGACCTGGTGTTGGAAACGCCGCAATCGATTCTTAAGGGCGGGTTTTCCGGTCCGGCAGTCGTGCCCGGCAAGGGGAACGAAAGCCTGTTGCTACAGGCCGCCGCGCACATCGAAGAACCCTACATGCCGCCTCCGGACAACGAGGTCGACGCCGTTGCCCTGTCGAGCGAGCAATTGGGGCTGATCAAATTGTGGATTGATCAGGGCGCAACCGGCGAGGTCACCGGCGCCGCCAAGATTGCCTGGCAGCCGCTTCCGCCCGGAATCAATCCGATCTTTGCCGTGGCGATGACGCCCGACGGCAACTACGCCGCGTGCGGTCGAGCCAACCAGATCTTCATCTACAACCTGGCCTCCGGCTCGCTGGTCACCCGACTGACCGACCCGGCGCTGCTCGGTACGGACCTGTACGAAAACCGGGGCGTTGCGCATCTCGACCTGGTGCAGTCGCTGGCGTTTAGTCCCGACGGCAACCTGTTGGCCTCGGGCAGCTATCGCGAAGTCAAACTTTGGGGCCGTCCGCACAGCATCCGCCGCGCCGATCTGGCCGCTGCTGGCGCTGCGGTTCGGGCGATTGCCACCAGCCCCGACGGCAAGTGGGCCGCCTCGGCCGAGGAGTCCGGCGAAATCAAACTCTGGGATCTATCCACGCTCAAAGATCCCAAGACGCTCGCCGGGCACACCGGCGCCGTGGCCGCCGTCCAGTTCTCACCCGATAGCAGCCGGCTGATCTCCGCTTCACACGACAAGACGGTGCGCGTGTGGAACGTGTCCGACGGGTCGATCATTGCCCAGGTCGAAACGCCAGCCGCCGTCAGCGCGCTGGCAGTTCTGGCCGAAGCCAACCAGCTTGCCACCGGCGGCGCCGACAACGTGATTCGCATTTGGACGTTGCCGGCCGAAGCCGGCGGAACGATCACGCCGGGCGCCGAACTCAAGGGACACACCGGTCCGATCACCGCGCTGGCCACGTCGGCGGCCCAGAAAACACAACTCGCCTCAGCCAGCGACGACGCAACGGTTCGCATCTGGAACCTGGCCGACGGCAAGGAAGTTGTCCAGATCAACCACGGTGCCGCGGCCACCGCCTTGGCCTGGCGCGCTGATGGGAAGCAACTTGCCTCGGCCGGCGCCGACAACCTGATCAAACTTTGGAACGCCGCCGACGGAAAGCCCTGGGCCGCGCCCGACAAACGACCCATCGCCGAGATGAAGGGCGACTTCCGCGCGCAATTCGCGGTCGCCCGAGCCGAACGGCTGGTTGCCGCGCGCACGGCGAAGTCGGCCGATGACAAGCAGGCACTGGCCGACGCCGAGGCTAAGATCATCAGCACGTCGCAAAACGTCACGTCGACGCAAACCGCCAAAGCCGAAGCCGCCAAGACACTCAACGAAAAGCGCGAAGCGGTGAAGGCACCCACCGCTGCCAAAGAGGCCGCCGACAAGGAGCTGGCCGCCGCCCAAGAAGCGGCCAAGGCCGCCACCGAGAAAGCCGCGCAAGCCAAAGCCGGCGCGGAGAAAGAGAAAGACAATGCCGAGTTAGCCAAAGCCAACGAGGAGGCTGCCAAGGCCGCGCAAGCGGCGGACGCCAAAGTGAAGGAACTCGAAAAGAAGGTCGCCGACGCCACTGCCGCGCTCAACAAAGCCAACCAGGAGGCGACCACGGCAGAAGCCGGCAACTCGGCCGCCGAACAAGCGGCCCAAGCGGCCGTCGCCGCGGTGAAGAAGGCGGTCAACGCCGTGCCCGGCGCTGAAGAGGCGGTCAAACTGTCGGACGCCGCGCTGGCCGAGTCGAAGACCGCGCTCGAAGCCGCCCAAAAGACCGCCGCCGCCGCGGACAAGCCGGTCCGATCGCTCGTCTATTCGGCAGACGGCGCGCAACTGCTCAGCACGGGCGACAACCAGTTGGTGCGACTTTGGGCCAGCGACACGGGCACACCGATTGATACGTTCGAAGGACACGCATCTGCGGCGCTCGCTGCCGCGTTTCTGCCCGACGGCGCAATTCTTTCCGGCGGAGCGGACCAAGCGCTGATCATCTGGAACCCGGCACCGCAGTGGACGCTTGTGCGCACGATCGGCAACGTCGACGATCCCAACACGTTTGTCGACCGCGTGACCGCGTTGGCCTTCAATCACGACGGCGGCTTGCTGGCCACAGGCGGAGGCGAGCCCTCGCGGAGCGGACAACTCAAGATTTTTCAAGTGGCCGACGGTGCGCTGGTGCGCGACATTGCCGACGCCCACAGTGACACGATCTTTGGACTGGAGTTCTCGCCCGACGACAAGCACCTGGCGTCGTCCGCCGCGGACCGATTCGTCAAGGTCTTCGACGTGGCCACCGGCTCGAATGAGAAGTCGTTCGAGGGGCACACGCACCACGTGCTAGGCGTGAGTTGGAAATGGGACGGCAAAGTGCTGGCCAGTTGCGGCGCGGACAACGTCGTCAAGGTGTGGAACTTCGTCACGGGCGACCAAATCCGCACGGCCTCCGGCTTTGGCAAGGAAATCACGTCGCTGGGATTCGTCGCCTCCGAGCCAAAGGTCCTGGCCAGTTCCGGCGACAATACGGTCAAGCTCATCAACGTCGACAACGGCAAGGCCGAGCGGTCGTTCTCCGGCGCGACCGACTTCATGTATTCGATTGCGACCAGCGCCGACGGCAAACTCGTCGTGGGCGGTGGGCAGGAGAGCGTCCTGTTCGTCTGGCTGGTCGACAACGGGCAAGTGGTCGCGTCCCATCCGGCACCCGCCGCCGAAGAAGAAAAACCGCAGGCGGCCCAGACCGCAGGCGGTTAGTTGGCACGGCACACGGCGCGGAACAACTCGCGCTCGTCGAAATCGTAGCGATCGCACAAATGCGGCCCGCTCGGATAGGGTGGGCCACCCGCTACACTTCGCCCAGCCGCGTCAGCCGCAGCAGGTTGAGCGCCGCTTTGGCCGAACGAGGGATCCAGATCGACGTGTGCCCAAGCATCCCGGTTGCCTTAACTGTCACTTTCTCCGGTCCGGCCAGCGCGAAGTGGAACGGGCTGTCTGGATTGGTTTTCGCGTCGCCGGGAAACGGACCGACCGACAGCGCATAGTCGGCGCCAGTACGCTCCCGCAGTCCCACGGCCAGTGCTTCGGCCACCTCGCGCGACGTGGCTCCGTGGCGCTCGACGAGTTCGGCCGCCGGCCCGAGCGTTTGGGCGAGCATTTGCGGGCTGTGAATCACCTGTCCGCCCATGTAGCTCGGTTGCCCCGCGGCGGCGCGGCTAATCCATTCGGCCAGGGCACCCGCGGTGCCGACTTCGACGGTGGCCAGCGTCCGCCCGTTCTCGGCCAGCAAGCGAATCACGGCGTCTTCCAGCTCTTCGTCTTCTTCACCAAAGACCAACGAGCCCAGGCACTGGCGAATCGTGGCGGCGGTGGGTTCCATGGCCGTGTGGCAATCGGCCGGCGTTGGACCCATGGCCGTGATCCGCAACGTGATCGTGGCCGCGTGGACGGTGATACCGACCGACGGCTGCCGGCCGCGGCGGATCAGATCGGGCAACATCTGCTCAACGTGACTTTCGCCGGCTCCAAAGCACTTGATGCGCCGATGACGGATGACCTTGGCGTCGCCGCTTTCGGCTGTGATGGCCGGAACGACCGTTTCGTAAAACATCTCGAACATTTCGGCGGGCACGCCCGGCAGGGCAAAGATCTGGCACGTGCCGCCGCTGGGTCGAGGCCGCTCCATATAAATGCCCGGCGCGGTGCCGTTGGCATTCGGAATCGGTCGACTGCCGGCCGGAAACATCGCCTGCACGCGATTGCGCTCGGGCATCTCGCGCTTGAATCGCGCGAACAACGCGCGGATGTACTCGAGCGATGCCTCGTCGAGCACGAGCTCGCAACCCGCCATTGCGGCCAGAGCTTCGCGCGTCAGATCGTCGGCGGTTGGGCCCAACCCGCCAGTGGCCACCACGACGTCGACCCGCTCGACCGCGGCGCGAAACGCCAGGACGTTGGCCTCCAAATCGTCGGCCACCGTGGTGTGGTACATCACGCGTACTCCGAGCTCGCCCAACCGTTCGCTGAGCCATTGACTATTGGTGTCCAGCCGCTGTCCGCTGGTCAGTTCATCGCCAATTGAAATCACTTCGGCAATCATGCGAGGCTCTCCGGTGGTCGAATCGTCCCATTGTGCCACGCAACGCGTCTGGGGCCAATTGGTAAGCACAAGCGTCACGAACGCCGCCGACACGCTATACTTCCGGCGGAGGACCGAACCATGGTACGCGTCGAATTGCCGATCGAGGGAATGACCTGCCAGGGCTGTGTGCAGAGCGTGACCGACGCACTGTCGGCCGTCGCTGGCGTGCGCGACGTCAGCGTCAGCCTGGATGCCAAACAAGCGACGATTGAAATGGAGGACGGTTCGGCCGCGCAGGACGCGCTGGTCGCCGCCGTCGAGCGCGCCGGATACCGCGTACCGGCCACCGTTGAAATAGGTGCGATTACCTCGACCGACGCGATCGCGACGGCCGACGCGTCGTCAGCGCCACCGGCCAGTACCGAAGCGCCCCAGACACAATCAACCGCACCGTCGACCCCTCAACAAACCCTCTTGCTCGACGTGGAAGGTATGAGCTGCGCGAGCTGCGTGTCGCGTGTCGAATCCGCGCTGGCGTCGGTGCCGGGCGTGACCGCTGCCCGGGCAAATCTGGCCACGAACCAGGCGGCCGTGGACCTTACAACGGATCACGCAGACCGCGAAGCGTTGTTGAACGCGGTGGCCAAGGCCGGATACAAGGCCGAACTGCCCGACGGCGACGATGAGCACGCCCATCATTCGGCCATGCACAGTGAGCAGGAGTTGTTGCTTTGGCGGAAGCGGCTAGCCGTGGGCATCGTGTTGCTGGTGCCGATTCTCGCGCCGCACGTTTTGCCCTGGATCGGCGTGACGCTGCCCCACTGGCCGTGGCTCGTATGGGTTCAGTTGGCGTGCGCAACCGTGTTGCAGTTCTACGTCGGCTGGCCGTTTTACGTCGGCGCGTTGCGTCGTGCCGTACATTTTTCGACAAACATGGACACGCTGGTCGCCATTGGGACCATCGCGGCGTACGGCGCCGGAGTGTACGGCTTGTTGGCGTCCGTCTTCTCGACTGGACCGGGCGCCAATAGCATGGTCGACCATGCGATGAGCCTAATGGACGCCGGGATGATTTTGACGTTCATCACCCTGGGCAAATACCTGGAGGCCCGGGCCAAGGGGCGCGCGTCGGCCGCAATTCGCAAGTTGCTGGATTTGGCGCCGCCAGTGGCGAACGTCGAGCGCGACGGCCGCGTCGTCGAAGTACCGCCGTCGCAAGTTTCCGTGGGCGAGACAATGATCGTACGCCCCGGCGAGAAAGTGCCGCTGGACGCAGTCGTGCTAAACGGCAGTTCGACGCTGGACGAATCGTGGCTGACCGGCGAATCGATTCCCGTCGAAAAGGGGCCCGACGACAAAGTGCTCGCCGGAACGATCAACGGCCAAGGCTCGTTGACGGCCCGTGTCGAGAAACCGGCCGACGCGACCGCACTGGCCCAGGTCGTCGAACTGGTCCGCCGCGCGCAAGAGTCGAAGACGGAAGTGCAGCGCCTGGCGGATCGGGTCGTTTCCTGGTTTGTGCCGATCGTATTGGGCATCGCGGCGGTCACGTTTCTGGCGTGGGGATTTACCGGGCTGAGCATCGACGATTCGAGTCTCTGGATCACCGGTCTGGCCGCGACAGTCGCCGTGTTGGTCGTGGCGTGTCCATGTGCGCTGGGTCTGGCCACGCCGACGGCCATTCTGGTCGCCGGCGGTCGCGGGGCGGAACAAGGTATTCTGATCAAAGAGGCGCATGCCCTGGAAATCGCCGGCCGGGTCACCACCGTGGTCTTGGACAAAACCGGAACCGTCACGCTCGGCAAGCCGCAGGTGACGTCGATCGTTCCGGCCGACGGCGTGACGGAAGACGAATTGCTGGCCACCGCCGCGGCCGTGGAACAGCACAGCCAACATCCGCTGGCCAAACCGATCGTCGACGCGGCGCAAAGCCGCGCACTCAATCTGCCGTCGGCCGGCGCGCTGGAGGTCGTCGCGGGGCAGGGGATCGCGGCGCAGGGATCGTCCGCAGAACTGCTCGTGGGCAACCAGCGCTTGATGGACCAGCGCAACGTCGACATCGCGGCCCATCGCGACACGCTTGACTCGTTGCGGGCCGAAGGAAATGCGCCGCTGTTGGTCGCCAGCGGGCAGCGTTATCTCGGACTGATTGCCGTCGCCGATCAGATCGCGCCTCATAGTCGTGAGGCGATCGATCGTCTGCACGAGCAAGGGCTCACCGTGCAACTGCTCTCCGGCGACCATCGAGCCATTGCCGAGCGCGTCGCCGGAGAAGTCGGCATCGACGAGGTCACGGCTGAGGTGCTGCCCGACGAAAAACAAGAAGTCATCGCGCAATTGCGCGCCTCGGGCAAGATCGTCACCATGGTCGGCGACGGCATCAACGACGCGCCCGCGCTGGCCGCGGCCGATCTGGGAATTGCCATTGGATCGGGTTCGGATATCGCCATGGAAGCGGCCGACATCGTGATCGTCGGCGACGATCTGCGAGGCGTTGGGCGGACCGTGGCTTTGGCCCGCGCCACCCTCCGCACAATTAAGCAAAACCTAGTCTGGGCTTTCCTTTACAACGTTTTGCTAATCCCTGTTGCGGCCGGAGTTTTGGTCCCATTCATCGGCTTTCGGTTGCCGGGCGTTGCCGCCGCGGCCGCGATGGCGCTGTCGAGTGTTTCGGTTGTGGCCAACAGCCTGCTGTTGCGCGTGCGCCGATTGGAATGAACGTCGCGCGAGTCTCTTGGCGGTTTAAAAACGTGTCGACCGAAACGGACCATGAGTAAAGAAAATCGAAAAAGTGTACTTGCCAATTTTTGGACGACTCGTACATTAATGACTCAACCAAACGAGTTGGTTTGGTCTCACGGCATACGCCGCTCGATGAATCCGGCCCCAGCTCGGTGTCGAGTGCGACGATTGCCGAAATCACGATGTTAGGAGGACGAACTGTGGCCAAGAAGAAGAAAGCCAAGAAGAAGGCAACGAAGAAGAAAGCTGCAAAGAAGAAGGCCAAGAAGAAGAAGTAGCACCCGCGAGCACGAACTCGCAGTGTGCATGGCCAATACCGACGAGAAAGGGGCATCCAAGCAATTGGATGCCCCTAGTTTTTGCGCGGTCGCTTTGTCGCGTTTCTGGTGCGGACACCGAAAGCGACGGACGCCAACCGAGGCACTGGTCGTGAGAATTGCCCCGCTATTTCGCGGGAACGACGCAGCCGTGGGCGATTGCGACGAACTCGCGAATGCGAAAGAGCGCGGTGCACCGCAGGCGAAGCGGCATGGCGCGACTTAGTCAGACGGAAACGGCAACGGCTCGTCGTTGATCTCGGCCAGCGCGTTGCGCGCCGCCCGTTGCTCGGCTTCTTTCTTGTTGCGACCCCATGCGCCAATGTAACGCGTGTCGCCGATTTGCGCCGCGATCTTGAAACACTTGCTATGGTCCGGCCCCTTCTCGTCCAACAAGTGGTACGACGGGGTCGAACCGTTTTCGCGCTGTGACAACTGCTGTAGTAGCGACTTGTAGTTCCCGCCCAACTCGCCGGCTGCCGCCAGCTCGATTTCCGGGCCCATGAACCGTTCGATGAACTCGCGGGCCGCCGAATCGCCGCCATCGAGATAAATCGCCGCCGCGAGCGACTCGAACACGTCTGCCAGCACCGAGGGGGGGACGGTCGGATGGACCGTCATGCCCTTTCCCAGGACCAAAAAGTCATGCAAACCCAGGCCCTCGCTGATCTTGGCACAGGTCTGCCGGCTCACCACGACCGACTTGATCTTGGTCAGATCTCCTTCCAGGTACTCGGGATACTGCACATACAGCACCTCGCAAACCACGGCCCCAAGGATTGCATCCCCCAGGAACTCGAGCCGCTCGTTCGATGCCAAGCGGTGCTGGGCGCCCGAGGCGTGGGTCAGGGCGGCACACAGCAGGGTCTTGTCCTTGAATTGGTAGCCGATCCGGCGCTCGCAGCGCTCCAATTCCGGAAGCTGTTCGGCAGCGGGTTTGGCGAATCCGACAGTTTGGGCCATGACGTTACACCTAGCGTTTGCCCGCGCGAACTTGGAAGCGGGTGGATCGGACGTAAAACTAGCCAAGGAAACGCTTTTTGTCAATCTAAGTGACGCGGCCAGGGCGGTGGTTCCGCGTCGATTGGACTTGCCAGTTGGGCTGGAATTCCAAGAATTACAGCCCGCCTCGCCGACTATTTTCCCACCCAAAGTCCGATCTGGGGCGCCGAACCGCGAATCGTTGGGTTGCGTAGGGACCAGAAGAGCCGCGGTTTTGTCGGCGGCCCATCCCTCACGTTCTCAATACGATATTTCTGTTCCTACAACCAAGGAGGACTCCGATGTCCGCAAGCCGGTTAAGAAACCATCCTCGGATCGTGGTGGCACTCTCGCTGCTGGCGGCGGTCGTCGCCGTGACCGCGTGGCAACACACCGGGGCGATTGGCCAAGAGCCGCAGCCAAAGGCGAATCCCGAGGCCCTGCGCCACGCCAACATGCTTTCCGAGGCATTCAACCACGCCGCCGACGTGGCGATGCCCAGCGTGGTCACCATCCACAGCAAGACCAAGTCGCAGCCCGTGGCGCGGAATCGCGGCAACGGCGAAGCCAACCCGTTCAAAGGCACGCCGTTCGAAGAATTCTTCGAAGGTCGCGATTTCGATCAATTTCGGCGTCGGATGCCGCGCCAGGGCATGGGCTCGGGCGTCATCATCGATCGGTCGGGCATTGTGCTGACCAACAACCACGTCGTCGAAGGTGCCGACGAAGTTATCGTACATCTGGCCGACGGACGTGAATTCGAAGCGGTCGACATCAAGACCGATCCCGAAACCGATCTGGCGGTCATGCGGATTAAGGGCGCCGGGACTTTACCGGCCGCCGCACTGGGCAACTCCGACGAGCTGAAGATCGGCGATTGGGTCATTGCGATCGGCAACCCGTTCGAACTTGCCCAAACCGTCAGTTCCGGCATCATCAGCGGCAAGGGGCGCACCCTCGACGGTCGCCGCATGCGAACCCAATTTCTGCAGACCGACGCCGCGATCAACCCCGGCAACTCCGGCGGACCGCTAGTCGACTTGCACGGCAACGTCATCGGCATCAACACCGCAATCGCGACCAATACGGGCTCGTACTCCGGCATCGGTTTTGCCATTCCGGTCAACGTGGCCAAGTGGGTTGCCGATCAGCTCATCGACGACGGCGAAGTGCATCGCGCTTACCTCGGCGTAGCGATCAAAGAAGTCACGCCGGAGATGGCGCAAGCCTTCGGTACGCGTCCCGGCGCCGGCGCACTGGTGACTCAGGTCCATGAGGGCATGCCGGCCGCCAAGGCAGGATTCGCCCCGGGCGACATCATCACCCGCTTCGGCGATCGTGAGGTAAACGGCCCCGGCGAGTTGCAAAAGATCGTCGAGCGCACGGCCGTCGACTCGAAGCATTCGGTCGAGGTTCTTCGCGAGGGCAAGAAGATGACCCTGACGGTCCAACCGCAGCCGTTGCCCGAGGACTTTGTGTTCGCCGGCGGCGGTGCGGCGGATCAACCGCCACGCCCGCTTCAGGAAAAGGCGTTCGAAGCCCGCGGCATCGGTATCGAGGTCACCGAGTTGACGCCCGACAAGGCGAAGGCCGCCGGCCTGAAACCAAACGAGGGCGTGATGATCACGTTGATCGACGAAAACTCGGTTGCGTTCGAGAGAGGTCTTCGTGAGGGCATGGTGATCCTCAAGGTCGGCAAGCGAGACGTCAAGAGCGTCGAAGAGTTTCGCCACGCTTTGAACGATCACAACCTCGAAGACGGCATCCTGCTGTATGTGCACGCACAAGCCGGAAACGACTTCGTGCTACTGAAAGACTGAGCTCGCGATTTAAGGCAACCCGCCAGTACGGCCTGCAAACCTGCCACCCAGGAATCGCCAACCGCCGGTCAATTCCCCCGACCGGTGCGTGGCAGCAAGGCCAGGGGCGTCCCGCAATGGGACGCCCCTTTTTTATTGCGCAGCTTGGGCTTTTCGCCTCCGCCTGACCGGTCGCAAGCGCACTTCTGCCGCCATCCACCCGCACGCCGGCACCGCGGACTTGACCGCGCCGGGCCACCGACGAACAATTCCGCTCGGGTGGCACAGGGGGTTCGGACTCCCTCAGGGCAGACCGCCGCAACGAGCCGTGGCACCGGCACGGCGCACCAGCGGCAACACATGTTCCGTCTGCGGATCTGAGTGACGATGACAGACCTTCCACGTATCGCGGTCGGCACAACGCAACCAGACGCCGACGGCACCGCCATCACTTGGGCGCTGATGGACGCGCTCGAATCGGCTGGCATCCGCGTGCAAAGTTTCCAGTCGCGCGCCCACTTCGTGGCTCGCGACGGCGCGACGGCAATCACCGGTCAGCCCTCGCGACACCTCGATAGCTGGCTGATGTGCCAAGGTTTCTGCCAACAGCTCTTCGTACACGGCTGTCGCAATTGCGATCTGGCGATGGTCGAAGGGAGCTTCGCCCGGCCGGCCGGCGTGGCCACATCCGCGCAGGGCGGCAGCCTCGCCGCGCTTTGCGAGTGGCTTGACCTGCCCTCGATCGCGATCGTCGACGTTCGACGATTAAACGCGTGCCGCTTGCCCGACCGTCCCGCCCGGCTCGACGGCATTTTGCTCGATCAGGTCGGCGATCAGGGCGAATCCTGCCGCGTGCAGACGCAACTTGAAGCCGTGTGGAATGCGCCGGTGCTGGGCTGGTTGGGCGCCGTGCCGGAAGCGCGTCGCGCGATCAACGAGATTCCAACGGGCGGGCAGCCCGGCGTCGAGTTGTGCCGCGCACTCGGGGACGCGTTGATCCGCAACGCCCAGTTGGAAAAGATCTATCGCCTTGCGGCGCGTCGGCCGCTTCGAACCGAGCCGGAACCCCGCGCGACCAGTGCGGTGTTTTCCGAAGCACCCCTGTCGCGCCCGTTGCGCATCGCTGTGGCCTGCGACCAGGCGTTCGGCGGTTACTTTCCCGACACGCTCGACCTGCTCGAAGCCAACGGCGCGGTCTTGTGCGACTTTTCGCCGTTGCGCGACGACCGGCTGCCGCCGGACGTCGACGTTGTCTACATCGGTTGCGGACATCCGGAACGTTTTGCCGAAAGACTCTCGAACAACGATTGCATGATGGTGTCGCTGAAGAGTCATTTGTGCTCGGGTGGACGAATCTATGCGGAGTGCGGCGGATTGGCTTACCTGTGCCGGCAGATCGAACTGCCCGACGGGCAGCGCTGGCCGATGGTGGGTGCCCTGCCCGTAACCGCGTACTTTCATCCGAGCGACGCGGCGCCGCAACCGGCCGAAGTGACGCTCATTGCCGACACCTGGTTGGGTCGGGCACCGGTCCGTTGCCGCGGGTACTTGTCGCCCCATTGGACCATCAGCCAACACGGAGCATCCGAAGACGCCGTGGCCGAATCGCACCACGAAACGGACATGGTTCGCCGCCATCAGGCAATCGGCAGCCGGATGTACGTTGATTTCGCGGCCCATCAGGCGCTGTTTGGGCGATTCTTCGAGCCACATCGCGGCGCCACGACCGCTGCTGCCGAAGCGAACCTGCGGCCCGGTCTTCGGCTCTAGCCGATTGCAACCGCAACGTTGCACGCCTAAGCTTGCGATTCGTCGCGCGCGCTGGCTCGTCCGTCGAACTCGCTTGTCGAACGGAGCATTCCCGCAACACGACACCCACCCGGGACACGATCTCGCAAGAATTCTATGGCACAATTGGGCGTCAACATCGATCACGTCGCCACGGTGCGCCAGGCTCGCCGCACCAACGAACCCGATCCCGTATGGGCCGCGACGCTTGCCCAACTGGGTGGCGCCGACGGCATTACCGTTCACCTGCGCGAAGACCGGCGCCACATCCAGGACCGCGATTTGCGCATCCTGCGCGAAACGGTGACAGTAAAGCTCAACCTCGAATTGGCGGCCACCGACGAGATGGTCGCCATCGCCTGCCAAACCAAGCCTAAGCAGGCGACCTTGGTGCCGGAAAAGCGCGAAGAGGTAACCACCGAGGGCGGGCTCGACCTGTTGTCGCATCGCAAACGGGCCGCCGCCGCCATCGAGCAATTGCGCGACGCGGGCATTGGAGTGAGCCTGTTCCTGGATCCCGATCCGCGGCAAATCGAAGCCGCGGCCGGGCTCGGAGCGGCCGCCGTCGAGCTGCACACCGGCGAGTACGCCCTGGCCGCCAGCGACAACGAACAGGCCGAGCAACTTGCAACGTTGGCCGAAGCGGGCCGCCTCATCCGTTCCGCCGGCTTGGTGCTGCACGCGGGTCACGGGCTGACCTATCGCAACGTGAAACCGGTCGCGGCACTGGAAGGCATGAGCGAATTGAACATCGGCCACAGCATTGTGGCCCGCGCGATCATGGTTGGTTTCGAGCAGGCGGTTCGCGAGATGAAAGCGTTGGTGGCGTAGTCGGCCGCCGCGCGGACAGGCATGCGTCCGGCATCGCTCACCAGGGCAACACGCCTGCCCAAAACAGCTCGCCAATCTGCGAATAGGCAACGACTGCGGCCAATGCCAAGAGCGGAATGTCGATGCCCAATCGCCAGCCGCGCCGCTGGGCGAGGTGAACCACTGTCGCCAGCAACAGTCCGGCCGTCAGAATGCACGCGCTAAATGGCAGCAGCCAAGAGTTGCCCCCCAACACCCACGGCAGGGCAATCCCGAATGCCGACACCAGCAGCACGGCGCCGAACACGCGTTTCCCGCGCCGCCCCCAGCGGCGTGCTCGAGAAGGTGGCGAATCGGTTTCGTCGCGCGGCAGGAAGAGATAGCGCGTGGCGAACAGTACGGCCGCGATCGCCAGCGCGGTTGCCAACAACCAGAGCACGAGCAACGTCGAACGATCGCGCAACGTGAAGGCCACCACATAGTCTCCCAACGTAGTACCCAACTTCGAGTGACCGCCGGCAGCGATTGCAACGAATTGCTTGCCGGTTCCCGGCAGTCGATACGTCATCGGCGTTGCCTGTCCTCCGGCTGGCAGACGGCGCTTCCACAGCTCGTCACCCGTTTCGACGTCAAACGCTCGGAAGTAGTTATCCGACGCAGCACCGATAAACACAAGATCGCCGCCAGTGACGATCGGCCCGCCCATGTTCGGCACGCCCAATCGAATCGGCAGCGGAAGCGGCGCCAAATCGCGGATTGTTCCCAGAGGCACTTCCCAGCGCACCTCGCCCGTGCTGGCGTCGACGGCCGCTAGGGTTCCCCACGGTGGCTTCGTACAGGGCAGATCGAGCGGCGAAAGTAACGGCCGCCGGGCCATCACGTAAGGCGTGCCGCGTTGTCGCGCGTACTCGCCCGGCCAGTCCGCGCGGGCCGCGTCGATGTCCAAGCCCTCGCGCGGATACAAGCGCACGACGAACGGGACGTGCGACATGTTCAACACAATCAGCCCGCGCCGCGGCTCGAAGGCGACGCTCCCCCAGTTCGTTCCGCCGGCGATCCCCGGGAATTCGATCGATCCGCGCACGCTAGGCGGCGTGTAGATCCCCTCGTAGCGATAGCTCTCGATGATTTCGCGCGCCGCCGCGCGATCCCACGGCGTCAGGCCCCAGGCGTCGTCGGGCGTGGCCGTGGCAGTAGCCAGCGGCGGAGGCACTGTGGGAAAACGTTGCGTCGGCCAACTCTGTTCACCCTCGACGTCCGACTTGGGAACCGGCCGTTCTTCAACCGGAAAGATCGGCTCGCCAGTCTCACGATCCAACAAGAACAGCAGCCCCATCTTGGTCGCCTGCGCCACGGCGGGGATGTCGCGACCGTCCTTGTGCACGGTGATCAGCGTGGGCTGTGCCGGCAGATCGTAGTCCCACAGGTCGTGATGCACGAGTTGGTAGTGCCACACGACTTCGCCCGTCGAGCCGCGCAGCGCGACGACCGAATCGGTGTACTCATTGGCGCCCAATCGCTCGCCGCCGAAGTAATCAGGGCTGGGGCTGCTGGTCGGCACGAATACCAGGTCGCGCTGGGCATCGACCGAGATCGGAGCCCACACGTTGCCGGCGCCGGTTCGCGCGGCGCTGTTGTTTTCCCACGTGGCCCAGGCCGGGTCCGCTTCGTCGCGCGGAATCGGGTCGAAGTACCACCGCAGCTCGCCGCTACGGGCATCGAACGCGCGAACCAAACCCCGCTCCACGGTGACGGCTCGATTGTCACCGATCGCCGAACCAACCACGACCAGATCGCCGATCACGGCCGGCGCCGAGGTCACGCCGTAGTCTTCACGGTCAACCGCGTGGTCTTCGATGTCGACACCCTGCGTAAGATCAACTTCGCCGCCGGCTCCAAAGTCGGTACACGGGCGGCCACTGCGGGCATCCACCGCGATCAGCCGGGCATCGAGCGTCGCCAAGAAGATCCGCCGCCGTAGCGGATCGTCGTCGGCCAACTCCTCGTCCACCCAGGTCGCAACGCCCCGGTTGCCAATCTCCGAACGATGCACCGATCGATCGAGCTTCGCGTCAAACGTCCACAGCTCTTCTCCCGTCTCAGGATCCAATGCGATGACGCGGCCGTAGAGCGTGCTGACGTACATCGTGCCGTCGACGACGATCGGCGTGGCCTCGAAGGCCGTCTTCGGCGAGCCGTCGGCACCATCGGACCAGTCGCCCGTTCGATAGACCCAGGCTGGCTCCAAGTGTTTGACGTTCGCACGGTTGATTTGCCCGACGGGCGAAAACCGAGTTCCGCCCGGATCGCGGCCATAGCTTTGCCAGTCGAACGTTTCATCCGACGTGACCGGTGCGGTGCCACGCAGCAAATCGTAGAGCCCGATTCCGGCGGACACCAAGATCAGCCCCACAGCAGCCAGCGTCACGAAGCGCCGGCCAATGCTTCGCGACGACGCAGGCGGATCAGTACGCGACTCAGGTTGCGGCGACGAAGCATCCATGCTGCTGGAAATTCCTGTGACAAGCCA
>CALFYT010000088.1 GCA_937952415.1 uncultured Planctomycetaceae bacterium
GGGAGACGACTCCGCAAGCAAGCAGTCGCTGCCGGCAAATGTCGCCGTGCGATTGGAATCGGCGACCTCGGCAGTGGCAACGGCCCTGGATGCGAGCTTGCTGCTCGAAGCCGAAGCGATCGACCTGGCCGACTTGGCCAACGATAGCGCCAACCTGGACGACGAACTGCTCGACGTGCTGGCCAAGGATTTGATCTAGCGTAGCACGCGCGCTGGATCGATCGGGCTACCGGCACAGGCCAGACTCTAGTCGCCTGGTGCGTCGCGCCAGGCGTCGGCCAGCCATAGCACAGCCGTTCCGTCCAGTCCGGTCGTCAGGATCGAGCGTCCGTCCGGCGAGAATGCCACGGACGTCACCGCCTGATCGTGGTGCTTCAGCGTGAGGATTTCCTTGCCGGCACGTGGGCCGGTTGGTTGAGCCTCCTTGTCGGTACTCGTGTCATCCGATTCGGGCCCAGCGACTTCGGCTGGAATCGTGTCCCACAATTTGGCCGTGCGGTCGCTGCTGCCGGTCAGTGCGCGGCTTCCGTCGGGTGAGAAGGCCACGGAGCGTACCGCCGCGGTGTGGCCTTGGTAGCGAACCAACGGCGTGGCGGTGGCAACGTCGAACACCACGGCCCGGCCGTCTTCGGCGCCGGCGATGATCCACTTGCCATCGGCGGAGTAGGCCAGAGCGAGAACGGGTGCTTGCACGTCGAGCGTGCGGAGCGCTCGACCATCGGCAGCGCCCCAAAGCCGGATCGTGCCGTCGTCACCGCCGGTGGCGATTTGGGTTCCGTCTGGCGAGAAGATCGCGCAGCGGACGGCTTGAATTGCCTTGGCGTCGGAGGCGTGATTCAAGACGTGCAGCACTTGTCGCTTGTCCACTTGCCAGATGCGCGCCGTGCCATCGTGGCTGGCGGTGACCAGCAGTCGATTGTCACGGGGAGAAAAACTGGCGCTGGTGATCGGGCGCGTATGCTCGTGCGGCAATTGGAGCGCGGTCTTGCCGGTACGGGCGTTCCAAATCTTGGCGCGGCGATCCGTGCTGCCGGTGACGATCAACGCCCCGTCGTGCGAGAAGCCAGCCGCCGTCACGCCGCTGTGCGGCTTGAACACGAGCTGCGGCTTGTCGGTGATTCCCGGCTCCCAAAGCGAGGCACCGTTGCCTCCGACGGTCAGCACGCCACCGTGCGGCGCTTCGATCGCCGCCCAAACCGATTCGCGGCGTTCATCAAAGTTCAGAAACGGTCCGCCGTCAGGCGCCGTGTCTTCGGCCATCGTGGCCAGGTTCCACCGTCGCACAAACGTGCGCCGTGTTTCGATTCCCTTGGCGTCGACGAACTGACGCATGCCGGCTGCCAAGACTGTGCCCGCGTCGTCGGCGAAGGCGACCGAAGTGATCGTTTGCGGTCCGCGATACAGTTCGCCGGCGACTTCCGCGCGGTCCAAGTTCCACAAGCGCACCACCCTTTCGAGCACGCCGTTGTTCGTATCCTCCGAGAGTGTGACCAACAGTCGGCCGTCGGGTGCAAGGGCCATCGCTTCAACCGGCGCGTCATAGGCGTCGCTATGCCGCGGATTGACGTGCGATAGACTGCCGGGAAGTTCCTGCCCGGTGGCGACATCCCACTGCGCCACGGTCCCGTCGTAGCTGGCCGTGAGCAGTCGCCGGCCGTCGGGTGTAAAGATCGCGTCGCTGATCGCCCAAGGATGCCCACGCAGCGTAGCCACTTCAGCTCCGTCGCGGGCCGACCACAATTTGCCGACTCCCGCATCGTCGCCCGAAAACAGCAAGCGATCGTCGGGCGAGATAGCCACAATGGTCACCTTGCCGCGATGGCCCGTGCCGAACCCCGGGTCGGTAAACTGGTGCCGCTGGACCGACGTGCCGGTATCGTCAATCTTCCAGAGCGCGATCTTGGGCTGTGCGCCAGCGGCCTGTGCATCGACATTCGCCCCGGCCACGTTTGCCTGGCCGGCGGAATTGGCCGACGTTCCGGTCAGAATATACCGAGCGTTGGTGGTGACGGCGACCGCGGCGTTCAGGCCGGTGCCTTCGATCGCGCACAATTCGGAACCGCTAGTCGCGTCCCACACGCGAACACTGTTGTCGCCGGCGGCCGTCAGCAGCCACCGATCGCCGTTGAAGTAGATCGCCCGCGATGCTAGGAAGTCGTGTCCTTCCTTCAGCTCGAATAGGGATTCACCCGATTGGGCGTCGTAGATGCGTGCCGTGTGGTCGCGACTGGCCGTGACAATGCGCTGGCCGTCGGGCGAGAACGCGCCCTGCAGGATGGCGTCTTGGTGACCGACGAGCAACCGCCCCTGTGGCGTGCGGATCTCCTTGTTTTCAAGAATTCGCCAGGACTTAATCTGCCCTTCTTGTCCGACCGACACGACGTTGCGGCCATCGGGCGAGAACGCGCACGACTGCACCGGCCGGCTATGCCCGCGCAGCACGGCGTCGACCTTTCCGGTCATCACGTCCCAGATCCGGACCGTATTGTCGTCGCCGGCCGACAAGACCGACTGCCCATCGGCCGAGAACGAAACGTCGCGAACCGGCGCCGAGTGTCCCTCGAACGCCCTGGCAGGTTGCGGTGCGGTCGGTTGGTTGGCCACGATCTGCCGGAGGTCGACGTTGTCAATCTCCTCGGGTTTCCAAACCAGCACGCGCTTGTCGTAACCGGCCGAGGCGACCCGCGCGCCGTCGGGCGCAAAAGCCGCGGCAAACACGGGCCCTTCGTGGCCAACGAAGACGGTTCGCTCGGCGTCTTCGCGCGGCTCGGCATTTGGGTCGAACGGCCAGACGATGACCTTGCCATCCTGTCCGGCCGACACGATCCGGTCCTCATTGGGAGAAAACGCCGCCGACCAGACCCACCACGCATGCCCGCGCAACGGCGATGCGGGGACTTCGGCTCCGGACGCCAGATTCCACACGCGCACCGTGCGATCGCGCGACGCAGTTGCCAGCCAACGGCCGCTCCGCGGCGAGAACTCCACGTCGAACACGCGATCTTCGTGGCCCCTGAGCGTGTACACGACTTGGCCATTGTCCACACGAGCAACGCGGACCAGCCCGTCGGCTCCGGCAGTGGCAATCAAGCGACCATCCGGCGAGACCGCGACATCGTGGACGTAGCCCCCGTGATCGATAGCACGAATGGGTTGGCCGGTTTCGCGATTCCAGAGATGCGCCTGGGCATCTTCGCCGGCGGTGGCAAACCAGCGTCCGTCGGGGGCGAAGGCGACCGAGGTGATCGTGCCGGTCGCCGGATAGTTGGTTCCACGTCGACCGAGACGTTTGAGATAGCCCCATTCCCAACCGCGAAAATCATCGTCGTCGGCGTCTTGCGGCACGCACGCTTCGAGCAGGCTGTCGGCCGTGTCGAACGCGTTTTCATCGATCCGCGCCGCCGCCATGCCGATCCGCGCGGTATAGGCCGCGTACTCCTCACCAATCTTGGCCAGCACGGCTTTGCGCTGCTCTTCGCGGGCTTTGTTCTTCGCTTCAACCGCGATCATTCGCTGAGTGCGCTCTTCCTCCTCGGCTTCACGAGCCTTGGCCTCAGCGGCCCGGGCGAGTTGCTCCTCGTCTCTCGCCCTTTTTTCGGCGGCAATGGCTTTGTTTTTTTGCTCCAACTCCTGTTGGCGCGCCAGTTCCGCGGCTTGCTCGGCCCGTTCGGCCGCATCCTTGTCTTTGATGGCCTGTTCCTTGGCCGCGGTTTCCCGATTCTTGGCTCCAGCCACGACGAACAAAGAGACCGATACAACGGCGAACACGACCACGACCAGCGCCGCGGCGGTCCGCCGAAACAATTTGAGTCGGTTGTGCCGCGCGTCACGCTCCCGCAGCGCGGCATTCAGCTCGGTGCGCAGCGCGTCATGTTCCGGATTGCCGGGCTCGAGCAGCGAAATGCCCAGCTCGAAGTCGCCTTTTTGCTTCGCATTGGACGCATAGGCTAGCTTCGCCTCGCCGATGCCCTCGCGTGCCCGCTGGTTTCCGTCCCACAGCGCAAGCGCTTCCTGGAAGGCAAACAGCGCGTGCGAGAATCCCTCGTAGCTGCCGGACTCCCTGGCATGCGCCAATTCCTTGTCCGCTCGAACCGACAGCGAGATGCTTTCGCAATGCGACAGGTAGTCGCGGATGGCCGCTTGGAATTCTTGCACGCTGGCATAGCGCGCTGACGGCTCGGTCGCCATCGCCCGGTATGCGACGTCGATCAGTTCCCCCGACTCCTCGCACGGCGCGATCTCGTTGCGGGCCGCGGCAAGCAGGCATTCCTGGGCCGTCTTTCCGCCGTGCGGCACGCGGCCTGTCACCACTTCGTACAACAGCGCTCCGAGCAGGTAGATGTCGGCTGGCGGCCCAATCAACTCGAACGGTCCGGTGACCATCTCCGGAGCCATGTAGGCCGGCGTTCCGCCCATGCTCTCGTGGGCGGTCACGAACTCCGCGTGGCTGAAGGCCGAGGTGGCAAGCGCCAGCCCCCAGTCCATGACCAGCACTTCGCCGTAGTCGCCCAGCATGACGTTGTCGGGCTTCAAGTCGCGATGCACGACGCCGTTGGCATGCGCGAAGGCCACGGCGTCGGCCACCTTCAGCAGGATATCGAGGTTGTCATTCAGTGAGTTCTTACCGATGGCTTTCGACCAGGGCGTGCCCTTAACGCGCTTCATCGAGTAGAACAGCGCGTTGCTCTCGTTCGTTCCCAGGTCGTAGATCGGAACGATGTTCGGATGGTCGAGGTCGCCGGTCACAACCGCTTCGGACAAGAACTTTTCCCGGCGCTCGATATCGGTGGACACGCTGGGGCGAATCATCTTGACCGCGACAGTCCGATCGACAGACGCCTGCCGGGCGGAATACACGACGCCCATGCCGCCTTTGCCAATCACTTCGAGCAACTCGTAGTCGGCACCACTCGCGGTGCGCACTCGGCTGTGGGCGCTGCGCACACCACGTGGATTGACGACGAGCGATGAGCCGGTGCCGGTTGGCTCCCTGCCTTCTACCTTCAACGAGGATCGCGATGAAGCACTGCCGGCGGCGCTTTGCCAGGTGTTGGTGATCAAACGTCGATTGGCTACCGACAACTTGCGCGGCGCGGCGTGCGCGGGTCGTTTGCCGCCGGCGCCGGGCAACTCCACGGTCGCGGCCGTTTGATCGCCGCCGCCCGACGAGCCTGAGTCCGGTAGTTCCATCGTCGGGGCGGTCGGATCCCCGTGGCTGGAATCACTCGCTGCGGGCAGCTCGATGGTTGGGGCCGTTGGGTCGCTCTGGCTCGAATCGCCCGCGGCTGGCAATTCGATTGTGGCGGCTGTCTGATCGCCCGGCGGAGCCTGATTACTCGACGGATCGGAATCGCCCGTCGCGGAATCGCCCGCTTCGACGAACGGCATCGTCGCCGCCGTATCGTCGCCGGACACGGCATCCGGGTTTTGTGGCGGGTCCGCGGTTGCGCCCGGATCCTGCTTGCCGGTGGCAGGCAACTCGATCGTGCCGCCAATGTCGACTTCGGTCAGCGCGCCGGGCGCGTGCAGCAAGTCGCCGCACTCCGGGCAGATTCCACTGTCCGGCGCATCGTCGAACTGAGCACCGCAGCCTGAGCACTTTAGCATGGGTCGATCCTCGTCCGACGGAGCAATCGGCTTGTCTTGGTCAAACTTCGCGCGGCACGGTGCTTGGCCTGGCTGGCCAAGCGCGCGATGCGACGCCTGGGTGTTGCGTGGACGAATAACCCGCCGCCGACTCCCAGCGCGGCAGATGTCCAGCGGGCGTCGTCCGACTCGTGGAAGTCATCTGGTTTGGGCGCGCCAAGATCACTGGAATCGGGGTCGCGCGGCGTCAATGCATCGGGCACCGCGGGCTCGTCGAGCAATTCGACGGGTTCTTCGTTTGCATTGGGAGCATCTTGACGTTCGTCGTTCTCTTCGTCCTGGCCAGATTTCGTCGCATCGATACCACCGTCTTCTTCGTCGACGATGTCGATCGTCTTGCCTTGCCGAACGATCACGTCGACCACCAACCGCGAGCTCCCGTCCGGCCGAATCTGGTAGATGCGATAATGACCGTCCGAAAGCCGACGGAAGAACGGGCGCAGTCGATTCAACAGATCGTTTGGCAGGATCTCCTCATTTTCCTTGTCCTCGACTCCCGACGGAAGCACCTCGCGCAGGACCAGGCGGGTCTCGGCTCCGGCAACCGACGCCGATCGGAACCGCACGATCTCGCTCCGGTTGATTTGACCGGGCACGATCGGTTGCGCTTCGGCCAGTACCACCGGCGGACGTTCGACCGGTCCGGTGCCACCGCCGCCAGGTGGCAGGAAAATCAGGTTGCGGGGAACCAGCGGACCGACGGTAACGGTAAACGTTCCGGTGTCGAAACCGCCGTCATCGTCGCTCACAGTGACCGTAACGGTGAATTCACCGGATGCAAAGAACGTGTGTTCGCCGGCAAACGAACCGGCAGTGAGAACTCCGGGCGAACCTGGCAAGTCAACCGGCGCCGGGCCCGTCGAATTCGGAGTTCCATCGCCCCAATCGACCACGAAGGTAAAGGTCTCGGCCGTTTCACCGCCCACGTTGAGTGGGTTGTCAAAGCCCGGATCGGTGAACAATCCAATATCGGAAAATGACAAGGGCCGTGTCTGACCAACCGTTTGATCGCCCGGTACGATCAACGTGGGCGCGACGTTGTTGACCGTGACAGGAACGATTCCGGTGTCGACGCGTCCGTCGGGCGACGTGATGGTTACCACGACGTTGTACAGCCCGTTGTCGGCGTAAATGTGCGCGCCACTGAAAGATCCGAAAAAGGCAACGTCTTCCCCGCCGCCCGGCGCCAGACTGGCCAAGCCCGTATCGCTCGACGTTCCATCACCCCAGTCGATCGAGAACACAAAGGGAGCTTCGGCGTCGCTGCCATCTGGCCGAACTTCAACCGGCGTCGGATCAACGTATTGGCCGATGTCGACGATCACCAGCGGCGATCCCTCGTCGACCGTGGCCTCTCCGGAGACGCTCAGCGTCGGTCCGACGTAGACCAAGAACGTGCGGGTTGCCGATCCACCGTCATCGTCGCTGACTGTTACGGTGACCTCGTAGATCCCGCCGTCCTGATAGACGTGTTGTCCGTCGAATGATCCCCCGGTGAGCACGTTGGGCGCGCCAGGCGCATCGATCGTGCCCGGCCCGGAATCCAGCGGTGAGCCATCGCCCCAGTCGATCGCAAATGTGAATCGTTCGGTCGTTTCGCCGCCGATGTTCAGCGGGTTGTCAAAGCCCGGGTCGGTGAACACACCGATATCCGGCAAGACCAGCGGTGCGTTGCGGCCGACCGTCTGGTCGTCAGGCACGGCTAACGTTGGAGCGACATTGTTGACAGTGACTTGAAATGTCTCGATGACTGTGCCACCGTCGTCGTCGCTCACAGTGACGCGCACGGTGTAAACGCCGTTGTCGGCGTAGATGTGGCTGCCGTCGAACGAGCCGCCGGTGGGCGTTCCCGGCCCGCCCATCGATTCGATCGGCGCCATACCCGTGTCAGCCGAAGTCCCGTCGCCCCAATCGATGGCGAACGTGAATCGCTCGGTCGTCTCACCGCCAACATTTAACGGATTGTCAAAGCCAGGGTCGGTAAACTGACCGATGTCTGGCAGCGACAGGAGCGAGCCTTCGTCGACGATCTGATCCTCGGGCACGATGAGCGTTGGCGCGACATTGTTGACGGTGACCTGAAACGTCTCGGTGACCGTACCACCGTCGTCGTCGCTTATCGTGACACGCACGGTGTAAACGCCGTTGTCGGCGTACGTGTGACTGCCGTCGAAAGAGCCCTGTGTCGGTGTGCCCTCGGAGCCTGGCACGTCGATCGTTGCCGGTCCGGAGTCGAGCGGCGTCCCGTCACCCCAGTCGATGGCGAACGTGAACCGCTCACGCGTTTCTCCGCCAACATTCAACGGATTATCAAAGCCAGGGTCGGTGAACTGGCCAATGTCGGCGATCGACAGCAGTGAGCCTTCGTCGGTCACTTGATCTTCCGGCACGACGAGCGTTGGCGCCACGTTGTTGACCGTGACCTGGAACGTCTCGGTGACTGTGCCGCCGTCGTCGTCACTCACCGTGACGCGCACGGTGTAAACGCCGTTGTCGGCATACTTGTGACTACCGTCGAAAGAACCTTGTGTCAGTGTGCCTTCGCCGCCGGGGACGTCGATTGTGGCCGGACCAGAATCGAGTGGCGTCCCGTCACCCCAATTGATGGCGAACGTGAATCGCTCTCGTGTTTCGCCGCCAACATTCAACAAGTTGTCAAAGCCGGGATCGGTAAACTGACCGATGTCTGGCAGCGACAGGAGCGAGCCTTCGTCGACGATCTGATCCTCGGGCACGATGAGCGTTGGCGCGACATTGTTGACGGTGACCTGGAACGTCTCGGTCACGGTGCCGCCGTCGTCGTCACTCAGCGTCACAGTCACGGTATAGACGCCGTTGTCTGCATACGTGTGGCTACCGTCGAAGGAACCCTGTGTCGGTATGCCTTCGGAACCTGGCACGTCGATCATTGCCGGTCCGGAGTCGAGCGGCGTCCCGTCGCCCCAGTCGATAGCGAACGTGAACTTTTCGGAGACTTCGCCGCCGATGTTGAGCGGGTTGTCGTAGCCGGGATCCGTGAACACGCCCAAATCGGTTAGAGCAAGCGTCGATCCCTCGTCGATTACCTGATCGGGTGCGACCACCAACGTTGGCGCCACGTTGTTGACGGTGACCTGGAATGTCTCGGTCACGGTGCCGCCGTCGTCGTCGCTCAGCGTCACGCGCACGGTGTACGCACCGTTGTCGGCATAGGTGTGACTGCCGTCGAAGGAACCTTGCGTCGGCGTGCCCTCAGAACCTGGCACGTCGATCATAGCGGGACCGGAATCGAGTGGCGTCCCGTCGCCCCAATCGATCGCGAACGTGAATCGCTCGCGGGTTTCGCCGCCAACATTCAACGGATTGTCAAAGCCAGGATCGGTGAACTGGCCAATGTCGGTGATCGACAGCAGCGAGCCCTCGTCGATTACCTGATCGGGTGCGACCACCAACGTTGGCGCCACGTTGTTGA
>CALFYT010000089.1 GCA_937952415.1 uncultured Planctomycetaceae bacterium
AACCGGTCGTGGCACCCAGCGCGCGAAGAGTTTGAGTTGCAAGAAGCCACGGCCCGATGCCGGGCGTCGGCGCACAAATTTTAACTGCTTGTTTTTACGGATTCGATTTCGATCCCTCCCAGGCACCCCTGCGCGCGGAGCACGATCCATGGCTGCAACAAGAAGATCCTCGTGCCCTATTTGCCTTTTTTCGTCCTTATTCCAGGAATGAAACACCAATCACCGCAGACGGACCATCAAAGAATTCTCGGTCTATGTAGTTGGCTGGCGCATAGAATCTCTTCAACAAGTAGTGCTTTCGGAGATCGCGATTCGCCTCGAATTCAGCGATTGGGATGTAGAAAAATGCATTTCCTGTCGAGTCCCATTCACGACGTAACTCATCCAGGTGGCGACGTGATATTCGATAGTACGAGCCAGCGTAGGCAAACAAGAGCGCCAACCCGACAAAGGCAATTGCCATGTTCCGCAGCGAAAATCGGAACCAGGAACGCTTCGGCTGCAATGCTCGAAAAAACTTGTTGTCAAGCGAACCAAATAGCTTGGCGTCGAATTCCTCCGATGTGACGCGCATCAGGAGGAGCGCGCGGACCCGTCGCAGAATCTGGTTCGCCTCACTCATACTCACCATTGTAGCCAACTACCCTAATCATGCGAAACCAAAGAGGGCAGGGACCATTGTTTCGGTCCCACCAAAAGTCACTCGGCAACCTTCTTGGACAGGGCCTTGGCTGCAGAGGGCAATCCACTCGCGCACAGGAGCTCAGTTCGATTCGTTCGCGCATTCTGCGATATCTCGCGCTAGCGCCAGAGCGAAATCTGGCACGACGCCATCACGGGCGCTTGTGAGTTCGTGCGCCTTCGAGACGGAGCCGATCGCGACGGCCAGGGAATTAATTTGACTTGTTCCCGTTTCGCTTATTGCCGTCAAGAGATAGAGGGCTGCACTCACGCAGTGGAATACGTCTATGGATACGCGAACGTCGCCGTCACCGATTGCAGCGTGTAGCTCCGATAGATCGCCGCTAAACTGAACACTCTTTTCCTGTTCTTCCGGATCGGAGGATCCGAGGGCTTTGAGTGCATCGCCTACTCGCGCCTCTTCGATACGATGGCGTAGCCCAACGACACTGTCGACGTAGGAATACGTTCGATCACTCGAGCATTGTGACCAAGATAGCGTCGCCATGCGGGCCAAACAGCGAATGTAAAGGCGACGGCGATCCTGAGGCGCTTGCTCGAAACTGCTGAGGAGTTCCTCTTTGTCTGAGAAAAACATGGTTTCACGTCTCGCGAAAAAATGGGGACGGGGACCATGAACCGCATTTCCCTCGCTGGCGCGTCGGGTTAGTGTGCCGGTAAATCCGGACAGCGCCCGCCCGTGGACAACTCGCCAACGGCAATGCCCCGCCGCGCGCTCACTCCGCCCTACGTAATCCGCGCCGCGACGACCGTGCGGTCGTCGGCCACCGGCTCGCCGTCGGTATACGCGTCGACCGCCGCCAGCAGCGACGTGACCAACTCGTTCGGATCGTTGCGACACTCGGCCACCACCGCGTTCAAGCGATCGACGCCGAACATCTTGCCGGCCGGATTGGTCGCCTCAGTAATGCCGTCGGTGTAAAAGACGATCTGGTCGCCCGGCTCGAGCTGGACCGTTGCGTCCTCGTACTGGATGTCGGGCAGGATCCCCAGCGGATACTCGGCCGCGCCGTCCAGGGCCGAAAGCGTGCCGCCGGCGCAGCGCTTCAGCCGCGGCGGATGATGCCCGGCCGACGAGTACGACAGGCTGCGCGTCTCGGGATCGTAGATCGCGTAGAACGCCGTGACGAACGACTCGACGCTGTGCGTGTAGCGCTCGGCCAGATGCCGGCTCAGAAATTTGAGCATGTCGCTCGGCGGCGCGGAGCTGCCGGGATACATGTGCGCGATGCTGTGCGTGACGGCCATCATCACCGCGGCCGGCGTTCCGTGCCCGCTCACGTCGGCGATCAAGATCCCCCATCGTCCGTCGGGCAGCGGGAAAAAGTCGTAGTAGTCGCCGCCAGCCCGTTGCGAGGTTTGATAGTGGGCCGCCAGCTTCATCGTGGGAATCTCCGGCAGCGTGCCTGGCAGCAGCGAGCGCTGAATGTCGCCCACCACCTGCAACTCGCGGTCGACCATTTCATAGGCTTCGCGCACCTGCTCGGCCAGCACCAGGTTGTGCGTCGAGCGGCCGAACAGAATCGACGTCCACACGATTTCCGGAAACCGTTCCTTCTCGAAGGCGTTCGGCTCGGTGCGCGTGCTGACGATCATGTTCATCGCGATTCCGCGGTCGAGCTGCGGAATCGCCATCAGCGAGCGCTGCCCGGCCAGGTATTCGGCCGACGGATCGTCGTCGTCAAGTTGCACGTCGTCGAGGATCACCGGCTCGCCGGCGTACAACAGCTCGCCCAACAGACCCCGATCCAACAGCGGCAACCGATCGCGCTCCTTCCACGGGTTGACGGTCCGTTTCCAGCCGCTGTAGCGCGTGATGCGATACTTGGGCGGCGACAAATCGCGGCGGCTCAGCGTGACGAACCCGTCGGTCTTGACGATTTGCGCCACGTGGCGCGCGTAGGCGGCGACCATCATCTGCGGATCGGTGTGGAGGCTGGTTTCGCGCATCATGCGCATGATGCCGTCCAGCCGCTGCTGCCAGTCGGCGTTCAGTGCGAATCCCGTAGGTTCCCTGGACATGATCGTGCTCCTCGCTGTGTTCTGTGTACCGCGTGGCGGCGCGACGGGCAACACCTGGCACGCTTCGGCCGCGAAAAGCCCGGTTGCGGCGGCAGGGCTCGATCGGCGCGCGGCCGCATCGCGCACGGATTCCGCGGGATCGATTTCGCAAAGCGGCGTATCGCGCCGACCGTGGCGCGCCGATCGCGGCATGAAAACCCGCCATGCGGGCGGCGCAATTCGGGAGGATTCGATGACCGCCGCGCCAACCCATTAATTTTCGTTTGGACAACCCGGATGCGTCTCGCTAGCATAGCGACCATGAATCAGCCCGCCGAAAAACCGTCGGAGAAGAGCAATAGCCGTCCGCGCCACTTCGATTCGCTCGAACAGGAGGCGTTTCTCAACCTCTGGCGCACGTACGACCGGCTCCATTTGCGCGAGGAAGAGCTCTTCAGCCGGCACGAGCTGACGCCGCAACAATACAACGCCCTACGGCTGTTGCGGGGCGAAGCCGGCGGCACGCTGCCCACCTTGGCGCTGGCGGCGCGGCTCGTTTCGCGGGCGCCCGACATCACCCGCCTGGTCGACAAGCTGGAAGAGCGCGGCCTGATCGAGCGCCACCGGCCTCCAGAGAACCGGCGGATGGTGCTCATCGGACTGACCGACGCGGGACGCGCGCTATTGGCCGAACTCGACCAGCGCGTCCGCGAGTGCCACGTCCGCCAACTGGGCCACTTGCCCGAGCCGAAGCTCCGGCAACTGATTGAACTGTTGCAGGAAGCGCGCCGCGTTCACGAGGAATCCGGCAGCCACTGGATGCCGCCGCAGTAGGGCCAAACGGCAGCCGCCATCCGCGGCGATCGGGGCCGATTCGAGACGAGCCGATGCGAAAGAAGGACGAGCGAACCCTGCCCGAAGTCCGCCGCTACGAGTCGAGCACCGGCGCGCGCATCTACTGCATCACGTGCCTGGCGTTTCCCGGCTTCGCGGCGAATATCTACCTCGTGCTCGAAGCCGGCCCGCCCACGCTGATCGACACCGGCAGCGGATTCTGGGACGCCAACAAGCAGTTGGTGCAGGGCATCGAGCAGGTCTCGCGCGACTTCGACGAGACGGTCAAGCTGACCGACATCAAGCGAATCGTCGTGACGCACGGCCACATCGACCATATCGGCGGGCTGCCGTTTCTGCACGAACAACTGCCCGATGCCGAGATCGCCGTCCACGAGCTCGATGTGCGGATCCTGACCGCCTACGAAGAACGCGTGGCCGTGGCGAAGAAAGCGTTTCGCCGGTTTCTCGAGCAGTCCGGCGTCGAGCCCGACGTGCTACCCGGCTTCATGGACATGTACGGCTACTCGAAAACAAACGTCCACAGCCTGCCGGTCACGCGCACGCTGGTCGACAATCAGCAGCTCGACGACCTGCGCTTCATCCACACGCCAGGGCACTGCCCTGGTCAGGTCTGCATCGCGCTGGGCGACGTGCTGTTTACCGCCGACCACATCCTGCCCGAAATCTCGCCCCACCAGGCGCCCGAGAGCATCACGCCCTACACCGGGCTGGGGCACTACTTGGAATCGCTCGACAAGATCGGGCGCACCGGAGGCTACGACCTGGCGCTCGGCGGCCACGGAAAGCCGATCACCAATCTCTATCGCCGGATTTCCGAGATCCGCACCGGGCACCGGCGGAAGCTGGACAAGGTACTGGCAACCATCGACCAAGCGCCCGAGCCGCTGACCGCCAACGAAGTTTCGCAGATCCTCTACGATCGGGTCGAGGGCTTTCACGTCTTGCTGGCTCTGGAAGAGATCGCCGCGCACATCGAGTATCTCTACCATCACGGCAAGCTGGCGATCGCCAACCTGGACGAGTACGAAAGCCAGGAGAACCCGCCGATCCGCTACGTGGTGGCGTAAGTGCGCCGTGCAAGTCGTTCCGCGACCGTCCTGCGCGAAAGGAGCGTCGCCGTGGATCAGCTTGCCGAGTGCGCTAGTCGCCGGCTGCCGCGCGCCGTTTGACAGGCCAGTGGGGCGAATCGGTCCGCGCCGTTTCGAACAACCCGGCCGCCCGCGCGACCACGTCCGGATGCTCGCCGGCCAGATCGTGTTGCTCGCCCAGATCGACCGAAACGTCGTACAACTCGATGGCCCGCTCTTGGCTTGGCCGCACCGCTTTCCAGCGGCCCATCCGCACAGCCTGGCCAAAGCCCCGCTCGTGAAACTCCCAGTACAGATGATCGTGCTGCGGTTGTTCGCGGCCGGCGGCCTCGGCGCCCAACAGGGCCGGCACGATCGAGATGCCGTCAATGTCCGTGGGCGCGTCGGCTCCGGCCAGCTCGGCCATGGTGGGCAGCGCGTCCCAAAAGGCCCACGCGTGGTCGCTGGTCGACCCGGCGGCGACGTGGCCCGGCCAGCGTACGATCATCGGCACGCGAATCCCGCCGTCGTACAGCGCACGTTTGATGCCGCGCAGCGGTCCGCGGCTTCCAAAGAACTCCGGGTCGGCGCCGCCTTCGCGATGCGGCCCGTTGTCGCTGGTGAAAAACAGGATCGTCTCGTCCGACAGCCCGCGCTCGTCCAGTTTCTCGACCACGGCCCCGACCGTGCGATCCAGATCGGTGATCATCGCGGCATGGTTCTTTTGGGCCTGCGGCCACGACTGGTCGGAATAGGGTTCGTCGCTGGGGATCTCCATGCCCTGCTTGCCCGCCTCGTTGTTGGCGTGGGGTTGGGTCAGCGCCAGGTACAGGAAGAACGGCGCGTCGCCTTGCCGATCCAAGAACGCCAGCGCCTCGCGCTTGAACAAATCGGCCGAGTACACTTCGCGCGTGCTGGCTACGCCGCGGGCCACGACGTTGGGCAGCGCGACCTTCTGCTCGTTGCGCCAAAGATAGTCCGGATAGTAGTTGTGCGCGTGCCGCTGGTTCAGATAACCGAACCACTTGTCGAAGCCCTGTCGAATCGGAACACCGCTGGTGTCGGGCTCGCCCAAGCCCCACTTGCCGATGATCGCCGTGCGATAGCCGGCGCTCTTGAGCACTTCGGCCACGGTCACGTCGTCGGGCAACAGCGGCACCAGCGAATTGCCACGAACCCGCGCGTGACCCGTGTGCAGCCCGGTCATCAGCGCGCACCGCGACGGGGCACACACGGTGCTGCCCGCGTAGCAATCCGTAAAGCGCATGCCCTGAGTAGCCAGCCGATCGATGGCCGGCGTCTTGATCCGCGTCTGGCCATAGCAGCCGACGTCGCCATAGCCCAAATCGTCGGCCATAATCCAGATGATGTTGGGTCGCGCGGGTGCCGCCGTTTCGGACGCCGCTTCAACCGCACCCGCCGCACGCACATTGGGCACGAGCACCAGCATCCACGCGGCAATTAGCGCCGCGCACCACCACAGACAAGTTCGATACGTCATTCCGATTCGGCTCCCGGACTGCTCGCGCCGCCGGACGACAGCGGCGACTAATTTTCGTCTTTCAGCAAGGTTTTCGCTCGCTCCAGCGCTTCCATTTCCTTCTTGCCCAGCGTCGGGAACGCCAGGTTCAGCGAGTCGAGCTTCTCCACGATGATATTCGCCACCGCCAGCCGCGAATACCACTTCTTGTCGGCCGGGATGACGTACCACGGAGCACACTGGGTGCTGGTGTGGCTCAGCATGTCCTCGAACGCTTCGGTGTACTTGTCCCAAAAGGCCCGCTCGCGCACGTCGCTCTCCGAGAACTTCCAGTTCTTGTCGGGCGATTCGAGCCGCTCCATGAACCGTGCTTTCTGCTCGTCCTTCGAGATGTGCAGAAAGAACTTCAGCACCTCGGTTCCATTGTTTTCCAAGTAGCGCTCGAAGTGGTTGATTTCTTCGAACCGGTCGAGCCAAAACTTTTCGCGCTGCTTGCCGGGAATCCGCTGCCGCGCGAGCAGTTCGGGATGCACTCGCACGACCAGCACTTCCTCATAGTGCGACCGGTTGAAGATGCCGATGTTGCCGCGCTCGGGCAGCCCGCGGACATAGCGCCAAAGGTAATCGTGGTCCAGTTCCTCCTCGGACGGCACCTTAAAACTCTTGACCTGGCAGCCGGCTGGGTTCACGCCCGACATCACGTGCTTGATCGTTCCGTCTTTTCCAGAAGCGTCGATGCCTTGCAGGATGATCAGCAGCGCATAGGTGTTTTGGGCGTGCAGCTTGGCCTGCATGTCGGCCAGCCGCTCCACGCCCTGGGCCAGCAGGTCCTTGGCGTCCGACTTGTCGACGGCCGACTCCGGCGGGGTGGTCGAGTACTCGGCCAGCCGCACCTTCGCTCCGGCACGCACCCGCAACGAACTAATATCCATCGTCGATGGTCCTCCGAAATCCAACCAGCGCGATCACATCGGCACCAGCGCCGCACCGCGCGTTTCCAGCCGGCGCCAAGCATCCGCCGCCTCGGGCTGGCGCGGCCGGTCGAACAGATCGGGCTGAATTAGATGTCCCAAGATCTCCAGGCTGTCGAGCAGTCGCGGCCCGGAGCGATTGAAATACGCGTTGCCGTCCACGGCAAACACCCGCCCGCCGCGCACCGCGCTCAACTCGTTCCAGCCTGGGCGCGACGGCAGGATCTGTGCCTCGGCAACGGCCCGCGGCAGGTCGAAGCCGCACGGCATCACGACCAGCAATTGCGGATCGTAGCGCACGATCGCATCCCAGTCGGCGTACGAACTATGAACGCCGGGCGTTGTCATCCCGGCTTCGCCGCCAGACCACGCGATGAGCTGCGGCATCCAATTGGCCGCGACCATCGGCGGATCGATCCATTCCAGGCAGATCACCCGCGGCACCCGATCCGGCGTAAGCGACGACGCGCGGGCCCGCCGCGATTCAATTTCGGCTTCCATCTCGGCCTTGAGTTGTCCAGCCCGCTCGACCACCGCCGCATCGCCGACGGCCTCGGCCACGCGCAGCAAATCGGCCAGCACGTCGTGAATCGATTGCGGGTTCAATGCCAGAATTCGCGTGTTGCCAAGTGCCGGTTCGCTCGCCACGGCATCCGCCACGTCCTCGTACCGCACCGCGCACACGTCGCACTGCGCCTGCGTTACGATCAAGTCCGGACGCAACGCGGCCAGCCGCGCGGTGTCGATTGCGTAGAGTGCCGACTGCTGGGACGACAGCGCCTTAACTTGCTCGTCGATCTGGCGGCTGGCGGCTTCAGATTCGACCAGCGAACGGGTCAGTCGCGGTTTGTCAGCGATCTCGGGCGGATAGTCGCACTCGTGGCTGACACCGACGACCCGCTCACCCAAACCGAGCAAGTAGAGCATCTCGGTTGCGCTGGAGATGAGCGAGACGATGCGCCGCGTAGAAGTCATACCGGCAGCTTAACACCGCGCGACACGGTGGCCAAGTTTGCCCGTTGAGCGTGCCGCGGAAATACGCCATAACGTATTTGGTGGAGGGCGAATCAATTGGAGGCCGGCGGCCCGCAGGGTGGGTCCGTAGCGTAAGCACTCGAAAGGACGGCGCACGATGAAGATGTTCTTGGCCGGCCAATGGACCGAAACTTCGGACCGGATCGAGGTGCGCCAAAAGTACGACGGCTCACTCGTCGACACCGTGCCCATGGCCGACGCCGCCGACGTCGATCGGGCCGTGGCCTCCGCTGTCGAAGGCGCGCGCGTCATGCGCGACCTGCCCGGTTACGACCGGGCGCAGATCCTCAACGCCACCGCGGCGCTGATGGACGCCCAGACAGAGCGACTTGCCCGGCTGATCAGCAGCGAGGAGGGCAAGGTTCTGGCCGAAGCCCGCGGCGAAGTCGCCCGGGCGAGCGAAACGATGCGCCTCTCGGCCGACGAAGCCAAACGCCTCTCGGGCGAGGTCCTGCCGCTGGACGGCTCGCCGGGCGCAAGTGATAAGCTGGGCTTCACGCTGCGCGTGCCGTGCGGCGTGGTCGCGGCCATCACGCCGTTCAACTTTCCGCTTAACCTGGTGTGCCACAAGGTCGGCCCGGCGCTTGCCGGCGGCAATGCCGTGATCGTCAAGCCGGCCAGCGATACGCCGCTGTCGGCGCTGGCCCTTGTCGAGCTGCTGCTCGAGGCCGGGTTGCCGCCGTTGGCAATCAGTTGCATCACCGGCTCGGGCGGAACGATCGGCAACGCGATTTGCGCCGACCCACGGGTGCGCAAGATCAGCTTCACCGGCAGTCGCGATGTCGGCGAGCAGATTTGCAAAACGGCCGGCGTCAAGCGCGTGACGATGGAGCTGGGGTCCAACAGCCCGATCATCGTGATGCCCGATGCCGACTTAGAGAAAGTGGCCGCAGCCACCGCGACCACCGGCTACGCCAATGCCGGACAAGTTTGCATATCGACCCAACGCGTCATCGCCTTGGCGCCGACGTACGACGACGTCATTGACGCCGTGCGGACCAAAGTCGAAGCGATTGCCGTTGGCGATCCGCTCGACGAAGCCTCGCAGATGGGGCCCATGATTCGTGAGTCAGACGCCAAGCGCGTCGAACAATGGGTTGGCGAGGCGATCGAAGCAGGAGCCCGGGTCGTGACTGGCGGCAAGCGCAACGGCGCGGTCTATCAACCGACGTTGTTGGCCGACGTCGAACCGACGATGCGCGTCAGTTGCCAGGAGCTGTTCGGCCCTGCCGTGGGAGTGACCCGCGCCGACTCGATCGAAGACGCCATCCGCATGGCCAACGACTCGCCCTATGGACTGTCGGCCGGCATCTTCACCGAAAACATCCACTGGGCCATGCAATTCGCCCGCCAGGTCGACGCCGGCAATTTGAACATCAACTGGGGACCGCAGTGGCGGGCCGACCTGATGCCCTACGGCGGGCTGAAGCAGAGCGGCTTCGGCAAGGAGGGGCCCAAATACGCCGTCGCCGAAATGACCGAGCTGAAGACCGTCGTGGTCCACGGCGTGTGACGGATCAGTCCGCGATGGGCCAGCTTCGGCGCTTCGCCCGGAGACGCCCGCCGCACGCCACCTTACGGTGCGTCGGGCGCCGACTTTTCGAGCGTCGATTCGCTGGGCGCCGGGGACGGGTCTTCCGATGTGTCCGGCGCGTCATCCGCTGGCTCGTCGGTCGGCGGAGCGGCGTCGTCCTCGCCGGAACTTTTCGTGCCGCCCTGGTCGTTATCATCGACCGGTTCGGGCGACGGGGTCTCGCTCGCGTCCGACGATTCCTCAGGCGGAGCGGTCTCGTCCGCATCCGAACCTGGCTCGTCGTCGGGCTGGGCAGCGCTGTCGGTCGCCGGTTCGTCTTCCAGCGGGATCGCGTAGTTGGCCGGCGCGCCGGGATAGGCCCGTCCCGTATACCGCTCGCACGAAACGAGCACATCCTGCAGAATGAACGGGTCGGGCATCGGCTCGTCCAATTGATGCAGCAGTTCCACGTAATCGCCGATCGAATACGACAGCTCCTCGACCAGGTTGACGTCTTCCAGAAGGAACGTGTTGGCGTCGAGCACCTTGCGCCATTTCTTCAATCCGTCCTCGTACAGCTCGCGCGATTCAAGAAGCCGGGCGGCCGTGAACGCCTGGGCGGCGTCGTACATTTTCTTACGCGCTTCGAGCGTGGCGTCTTGCGGTTCCAGAGCACAGCGTTTGTGCCAATAGGTATAGTTGACGTTGTCGCGCGCCAGGTCGATGGTGCTCGACATAAACTCGGCTTGCGTCGCTTCTTCGGCCGCCTTTAGTGCGGCGGCCCGGTTTTCGCCCGTGACGCGATCCGCGAACTGCATGTGCGAAATGCTCAACAGCGAGTTGATTCCCAACATCATCTCGTTCTGCCGTGAGTCGCGCTCCTCGGGCGGCAGATAGTATGCTTCGCGCTGCTCGTCGTCGAGCGCGGCGATTCGCTCCTCGAGCATCTGTTCGAGCAAGTCAGGCGGGGCCAATCGGTTGAGCTCCTCCAGCGACTCCTTGGCTCGCTCGTCAAAGAGCTCCTTGTCACCCAAGCGAACGAAGAAGCTGTACTGCGTGGGCATGTCGCGATTCGAGAACTGTTCCCAGGATTCGGCGGCCCGGTTCCAGGCACTCTTGGCCACTTCACCGAAGGTGCCTTCTTCCTCGAGGGCCTCGGCGTAGTTGATCAGGCACATCACCGGATGCGAGTGGAACAGCACCGGGTTCTTACCCTTGATCGGCAAGCCTTCCTGATCGACCCACCGCTCGGCTTCGAGCAGGTACTCGCGTCCCACGAGCCAGTTGTCGCGCTGACTGCGTGGCCGCGGCCCGTGAAAATCGTCGTCCTCTCGAAACAGCCGCCGATACTGGCGATGCTCGTCGGCCCGCCCGATTTTCTGAGCGATGGTCCAACCAATGTCCGACGTGAGCCGCGGCTCCTTGCGATTGTACTGCGTGCCTTCCCGCAGATAGTCGATCCCGCGAATGACCCAATAATAGCGATCGCGATAGTCGTCGAACTCGACCGAGATGTTGTACGACAAGTTCCAGCCCTGATAGACCCACACGCTGATAAAGTTGGGCTGGAGTTTGGCGATTTGTTCGAGCGTGGCCGACAGTCCGACCCAGTTTTCACGTTTGCGGTCGTCATTGACCTTGGTCCACAAGACGTTGACGGCCACGCCGCGCATGCCCAGCATGGCCAGCTTGATCGTTTCGCTGGCCGGATCGATATCACCCAGCGTCGACTGGCTCAGGCGATGCTCCGCGCGCATCTGCGCCAGCAGTCCACCATCGGATTCGGTGGTTGCCGGCTCGCTCAGCCAACTCAACGGCAACAACAGCGCAGCGATGATGCATGCATAGACAATCTTGCGAATGAACCGTTGACGATCGCTCATCGCGCCACCTCACGTGTCCGCAGAAAGAAGTATCCGATCGCCGACAAGGCAATCACATACCCGATTGCCGAAACGACCTGGATGCCCAGAACGTTTGGCGGAATATCGAAGCCATAGGCCAAGTAGTCGACGTCGCTAAACCGGCGAAAGTCGGGCAGCAAGCTGGTCACCCATTCCATGAAAAACATGAACACGGAATCCACCGCCTGGATCACGCTCTTCGTCAGGCTTGGTTCCAACTCCGTCGTTTGATTGCGCTGCGTCAGCGTGCGCATCAGTGCCTCGGTCGGGCCGCCACCTTCCACGATGCCGACCGCCACTTCGTGGATGAATTGCGAAAAGAAGCCCAGCACGAGCGCTGCCGCCGTGGCCATCATGGCCACCGCCCCGCTGAGAAACGTGCTGAACATCACGCCAAAGCTCGTCACCAACAACATCTGGGCCCAGATCCCGACGTAGCTTTTCAGGAAGTTGATCGAGAAGGATGCGTCGCGTGCCCGAATGTAGATGTCCGGCAGCGCCACGCCGAAATACTGGGACTCGTCCAGGCACTGAAGTTCGATTTCCAATTGCCCGTCCGACACCAAGTCGTCGAACAGGTCGATCGGATTGCCCTCCGGGTCGGTGAGCTTGCGCTTGATGAATCGTTCGTCGATCTGGTTGTCTTTGGCCCGGAAGGTCGTGATGCCGCTGGTCCGGCCCGTCGTCGGGTTCTTCAGCACCAGGCTGCCCAGGATTCCTTGTTCGATGTCGCCCTTGTGGGAACGAAATACGCGGACGGTCAACTCGATCGGCAACCCGTCGGGAAAGCGCTCGGGCGTGATGTTGTGAAACGTCCAGGTGGCGGAGGCCAGCGTAGCGCCTTCGATGAAACTACGGTAGCTCCATTCGTAGCCGACGCTGATTCCGCGATCGCTGCCGCGCCCGGTACGGTCCTTGAAACGCAGTGAGGTGGGATACGCCGGCACGCGGGCCGTGTACAAATCGCGCGGCGGGCCAATGACGTAGGTCGTCTCGTCTCCGTCCTTTACCGCATCCACTTCATGCCAGTGACCCTGTACCGTGTCGGTGCTCCCGACTCCGTCCGCGTCGATGGTGACCTGGTGGCGATGATTGGCATCCAGCGTCGTGCGCCCGGTAACGGCTCCCGAGGCATCATTGGCAATTGGTTCGAGCGAAGCAATTTCAACCTCGTGGGTATGGTCGACGACGCGCACGACGAAGAAGTAGCTGATCACGCCCATGATCGCCAACAAGAACGTGCCGATCGTCGCGAAGCCCACGATTCGCCCCAGGACGATTTCGCCGGGTCGCACCGGCTTGGTCACGATCGTGTAAATCGTGTGGTTCTTGATGTCGGCCGGCAGGCTGAACGCGCTGAGAAACAGCGCCATCAGCAGGACTAAAAAGTTGGTGGCCGTCAGCACGAAACTCAAGTACAGCGATGCCGGATCGGTGGATTGCGGGTCGAGGAACCAGCCCGCAAACAGCAGGATCAGCACGAATACGCCGAATCCGACCAACACCCGCCGCCGCAGCGACTCTTGAATCGCCAACCAGGCCAAGGCCGCGATGCGCCGCGGTGACATCGAAAACAAGTCGAATACCGCCGTCCGCAGCGTGCGAAACACGACGTCGCCGCCGCCGAGCGGCCCATAGCGAAAGGCCGCCACGAGGTAGCCGGCCAACAGCGCCAACACTGCCAGCATGGCCACCGCCACGCCAAAGAACAGTAGTGCTGGCCCGATCCAAACGTCGAACGGCGGGAGTGCGTTTTCCAGGACCATCGCTAAAGGGATCGGGGGAGTTGCGGCAAGTGAGGCCGGTGTGCGGCGCTTCGAGGCGAGCGATCAAGCCCGCCGAGCGCGACCGGCCAAGGTTACGACTGCTGTTCTTGTTTGACGACGCGACGACCGGGACGGGCCTCGCTTTCCCGGACAATGGAAAGGAATAGATCTTCGAGCGTGGTGGTCGGGTTATCCATGGCCAAAACCGACGCGTCGCTGCGATCGAAAAACGCACGCAACTCGGCCTGCGCCGCTTCACTGAGCCCGCGCACCCGAATCTCCGTCTCGTCGCGCAGCTTCAGCAGGCTGTCGACGCGGCCCAGCTCTTTCAGCTCGCCCTGGTGCAGGATCGCGATGCGATCGCAAACATCCTGCACGTCCGCCAGCAAATGGCTGCACATCACGACCGTCTTGCCTTGCTCCTTGAGCCGCAGGATCAAGTCCTTCATTTCTCGCGTGCCGATCGGATCCAATCCGCTGGTCGGCTCGTCGAGCAGGATCAATTCGGGATCATTCACCAGAGCCTGTGCCAGCCCGATCCGTCGCGCCATGCCCTTGGAATATTCCTTCAATTGGCGCCGCTTGGCCCAGTCCAGCCCGACCAACTTGATCAATTCGGCCGTGCGCTCCTTGCGCACGCGGGCCGGCATGTCGAACAACCGGCCGTAGAAATCGAGTGTTTCTTCGGCATTCAGGAACCGGTAGAGGTACGATTCCTCGGGCAGGTAGCCCAAGCGTTCGTTCTTCGAGACGTCGGTCGCGTCCTTGCCGAATACGAGCGCCTGTCCGCTGGTGGGAAACAGCAAGCCCAACAGAAGCTTGATCGTGGTCGTCTTACCCGAACCGTTGGGCCCCAGCAGACCAAAGATTTCGCCGCGGCGGATTTCCAGGTCGAGGGCCTTTAGGGCCCGAACCTTTTGGCGCCCCCAAAAATCGCGATACACCTTGGACAGGTTTCGCGTCTCAACGACCACATCGGACGACTCGGACGACATGGATGCTCCTTGTCGAAACGGGACCTACGCGCCGACCACGGGATATCCCACGCCGGCCTAACCGGGGCCGGAGAGAGGGTGGACCTCGGCGCGGGGAATCTGCCGAAGTCCTTTGATGACATAACGTCAGATACGTCGCGGTGCCCGCCAAAGTTCGGCTCGACCGGCAGAAATGGCGACTCCTTGCACTCGGTGGCACCTCAGATAAACGGTCACTATACACCAGCCCCGATCGGGGGTTCAAGCAGTCGCGCCCGGTGCGCGGCCCCCCCAGGATGCGAGGCACTTTTTCGCCGGCGATTGGGCCGATTCGCCGCGTCGCAAACCATCGCCCTGCGGAGATTCGTCGCGTTTGGGCAACGGCCGGCCGGTGTCGTCCGGCGGGTGGCCGGCGGCGCGCCAAGCCGGGAACTTTTCTTGCCGGCCCGTCCCTTGACCGCGGCACTTCGGCCGGTACACTGGGCCGTATTCTGATACTGAGTCTCAATTTCGATTCGGCCCGATTGGCCGCCAAGGAACAGCACCCATGATCGGTCGTTCGCCCCGAAAATCCCGGTATACAGCCGGTTTCACACTCGTCGAGCTGCTGGTCGTGATTGCCATCATCGGCGTGCTCGTGGCCTTGCTCCTGCCGGCCGTTCAGGCAGCGCGTGAAGCCGCCCGCCGCTCAAGCTGCTCGAACAATCTCAAGCAGCTAAGCCTCGCGCTGTTGAACTACCACGATACGCTTCGCTCCTACCCGGCGCAGATGTATTTGCCCGTCGACGAGCCGGCCACCAACTGGTCGATCCAAGCCCGGCTGCTGCCGTTTATCGAAGAGCAAAGCCTGGAAGGGCTAATCGACTGGAAGGTTTCGTACCGAGATCAACCGGAAGTCACCAAGACGCGGGTCGGAGTTTATCTTTGTCCCAGCGAAGTGGAGGACCGCCATCGACCAGACGGCGATCTGACGCACTATCCCTTGAACTACGGCGTCAACCTGGGCTCGTGGTTTGTCTTCGATCCTAATACGCAAGAAGGGGGCGACGGGCTGGTATTTCCCAATAGTCGCACCAGGATCCGCAACGTGGTCGACGGCACCAGCAAGACCCTGGCATTCGCCGAGGTCAAAGCCTTCAACCCGTATCTCCGCGACGGCGTGAATCCCAGCGCTTCGGACGTCGCGATCCCGGCGACGCCTCCGGACGTCGTGGCCTATGGCGGAGACTTCAAGACAAACTCGGGCCATACGGAATGGGTTGACGGCCGGGCCCATCAGACCGGTTTTACGGTGACGTTTCCGCCCAACACGCAGTTCGTCTACCAGAATAATGGACGGGCCTACGACGTGGACTTCAATTCCTCGCGGGAAGGCAAGACGATCGACCAGATCACGTACGCCGTGGTTACTTCGCGCAGCTATCATCCAGGCGGCGTGCAAGTATCGATGGCCGATGGCTCGACGCGTTTCGTAGTCGATTCGATCGAGCCTATGGTATGGCGAGCCTTGGGCACGCGCGACGGCGGCGAAATCGTCGAAGAATTCTAGCGCCCGGCGTGCTGCTGGCGCCTGCCACAAGTTCGACGGCTTCCCTCCCCGGGCATCCTCCATCAAGACAGCCGGCCCTTCGTTCGGTACACTCAATCGAACGCGGTGCGGCGGCCCGAATCGGTCCGCGGCCGTAGTTCCTTCGCCCAAAGCCGGACGAGCCTATGCCACTCGACGATCCGCTGCGCCCGTTGCGCAATTTGCGCGCGCCGGTGGTTTCTGGCGCCGCGACCGACGATCCGGCCGCCGAGTTTTTGCACAGCCGCATCAACTACGAGCGGGCCGACGTCGTCCCCTATAGCCAGCGTGATTTTCGCCTGGACCGCATGCGGCATTTGCTCGACCGGCTCGGCAATCCGCATCGCGATCTACCGATCGTTCACATCGCCGGCACCAAAGGTAAGGGTTCGGTGGCCGTGATGGTTGCCGAGGTACTGCGCCGATCGAACTATCGGACCGGCATGTTCAGCTCGCCGCATCTTGATCGGGTCGAAGAACGCATTGCCGTCGACGGCGAGCCCTGCACGGCCGAAGAGCTGGCCCGCCTTGTCGAACACGTACGTCCGATGGTCGCTGCCATGGACGAGCTACCCGCGGACGAACCTGGTACGTCGCACCGTCCAACGTATTTCGAGATCGTCACGGCCCTGGCCCTGTTGCACTTTGCCCAGCGCCGGGTGGATGCCGCCGTGCTGGAAGTCGGTTTGGGTGGCCGGCTCGATTCGACCAATGTGTGCCAACCGCTCGTCAGCGTCATCACGAGCATCAGCTTCGACCACACACAACAACTGGGCGAAACGCTGGCCGAGATTGCGGGTGAGAAAGCCGGAATTATCAAGCCGAGCGTTCCGGTCGTCTGCGGCGTACGGCCGCACGATCCGCAACAGGTCATCATGAACGTGGCGGCGGAAAACGGATGTTCGATCGTGCAACTGGGCCGCGAGTTTGACTACCGCTACGATCCGCCGCGCCGATTGGAGCGTGCGGCCGCATGCGGCCGGCTCGACTACATCGGCAATGTCGGCGGCAAGCGGCGGGAATTCAACGACATAGCACTGAGTCTTCCGGGAGAACATCAAGCAGCCAACGCGGCGGTCGCGATCGCGACCATTGAGCAACTCGAGCAGCAGGGCTGGTCGATTCCGCAGTCGGCCGTGCGGAGCGCACTGGCCGAGGTTCGCTGGCCGGCCCGCGTGGAAGTCGTACGACGCAATCCTACGATCGTCTTGGACGCGGCGCACAACGTCGCCTCGATCGATGCGCTGGTGCGAGTTCTAGACGAAAGTTTCTCTCCCGGACCGCGCGTGTTGATCTTCGCGACGACGCGTGACAAGGACGTGCGCGGCATGCTGCGGATTCTGCTTCCGGCGTTCGAGGAAGTAATTGTCACCCGCTATTGGCAGAACCCGCGTGGCGTAGCACCGGAAGTGTTGGCGGCCGCGGCAGCCGAGATTTCGCCCCAAGCCGTACACCTCGCTGCCGATCCAGCCACGGCCTGGGAACTGGCCAAACGAATCGCCTCGCCCGACCACTTGATCTGCGTAGCCGGGTCGTTCTTCATCGTTTCCGAAATGCGTAGCGCGATCGAATCCCTGGATTCGTAGCGAGCAGCGTGATTCAACGCCGGCCGGCCATTCCTCACGGTGTCTGCGCGTCGCATCGCGCACAGGGGCCGACTATACTGGCGCAATAACCACACCGCGGCACCTCCCGCCCGCCAACCGCAAGGAATCGTCCCGCATGGTTCAGCTTCATCGCGTGCTGATTGCGTTTTGCTTCGTGATCGGCACGTCAGTCGCATCGAACGTATTGGCGCAAGACGACGCGGACGCGAACGATCCGATCGTCATCGAGTTGGATCGGCGCGTCGAACAGTTCTTCGAGCGAATTGCCGAAGGCGATCACGATAACGCATTTCCAAGCCTGTTGCTGCGCAGCCAACTGCTCGACCAGGAAGACGAACTGCAGGCGCTGATCGACGCGTCAAAGCAGATCGAAACGCGATACGGCGCTTACCGTGGCAGCGAACAGATCGGCGCGCAGCGCGTGGGCACCGATCTGATCTTGCTGAAGTACCTGTTCAAATGCGAGCGGTTTCCGGTCGTCTGGTACGTGGCTTTCTACCGGCAACCGGCCACCGCCAACTCGGTGGACCGCGACTGGGCCGTCATCTCGCTAAGCTTTGATACGCGGATCCAGCGGCTGTTCAACTAGCGCAGCGGGTTTTGCGGGTTCGGCGCTAGTGCCTCGCACGGCAACGCGCCGGCACGGTTCGAGCCAGCACCCGCGATCAATCGTTGGGCCAATCGCGGGGCGACCATTGGACCGACCGGCTGTCGCCAAGATCCGCGTCGCGGCTGTCCAGCGGCGGGGGCACTTCGTCGACCAGGTAGTTCTCGCTGCGATCCTCTTCGACGGATCGTCGCAAGCGGTCGATCAGCGAAGCAATATACGGATCCGCCCAGGGAACCAGGTCGCGAAAACCGTCTTCGGGTCGTGGGTCGAACGGGTCGCTCATGGCGGGTACCTCAACGACGGCGCAATGGATCGTGCGCACCAACTCGGAATGGCTGTGGCCGTGACGTGACATGAGAGATGTGCTCCTGACAAGATGGGAACGCCTCGTACGACCGGCACAATCGGCCAGGTCGCAACGGGACAGTTGTTGCACACCTCTACCAAGCAATTCGCGGGCCAACGGCCAGGTTATTGCCGGTGCGCGGTCAGGCGGTGCTACCGTAGCACGCTACCAGTCAGACTTTGCGCCGTGCGGCGGCGGCCGACGGCATGCCGCGCAACCGTGCTAGCACGCCCGGGCCGTTCCAAGATTTGCAAAGCCCGTGCAGCGGCAACCCGCGTCAGAGGCTGCGCGTATTCGCTAACCAGCCTCGCCGGCTCGCTGCGCCAACGAGTTGAATCGCCAACGAGTCGAATCTTGCCGATCGGGCAAAGAGTTTCGGCGACGCGCCGTTTCGAGCCGGTCGTCCTAGGCCGCTTTGACGTCGGCCCGCGAACGTGCGAGTTGCTGCTTGAGGATTTCGACCGCTTTGCGCAGTTGCGGGTCCGACTCGAGCGGCCCATCGGCCGTCGGCGGGTCGTCGGCCGAATCCGTCGGGACGATCTCGCCATCGCGGCGGCGGCGTGCCTCGCGCATGACGCGCTTCTGTTGGTCGTTCAGCTTGACTTCGCCGCCGGGGTCGGGCTTGACGCCCCATTCGTCGGTTTCCTTGCTCGAGCTCATCCGGTGGATGTTTTTCTCGCTGGGACGCCAGTACGTGGCGATCGTCAGCTTCAAGGAGCTTTTACCCGCCTCGACGGGGATAAGGTTTTGAACGGTCCCTTTGCCATACGTGCGCTCGCCGACGACCTTCGCGCGATCATGATCCTGCAAACAGGCGGCGACAATTTCGGCGGCGCTCGCACTCTGGTCGTTGACGAGCACCACGATCGGCAAATCGCGATAGGGTCCGTCGCCGGTGGCGATCGTTTCCTTCCGCACGCGGGCATCGCGTCCGCGCGTCGTCACGATTACCGCGCCGGCCGGCAGAAACAGGTCGCACATTTCTTCGGCCTTGTCCAGCAAGCCGCCCAGGTTGTCGCGCAGATCCAGAATCAGCCCTCGACAATGCTCATCGGTCAACTCTTGAATGGCCGCTTCGAACTCGTCGACCGTCAAGTCGCCGAACGATTGCACGCGGATGTAGCCAATCCGATCGTCGCCCGGCAGCATAAAGTTCCACGACCCGTCTTCGCGCCGCTGATCGCCCAGCACGGATTCGACCTTGATCAGCGCGCGTTTCATATGGAACGCGAGCGGCGCGTCGTGACCTTGGCGCTGCACGCGCACGGTGACGGCCGTTCCCGGCTTGCCGCGGAGCATGTCGAGGGCGTCGTCGAACGACATTCCGTCGGCATCGCGATCGTCGATCCCGACGATTCGGTCGCCCACCCGGATGCCCGCCCGCTGTGCTGGTCCTCCCATCCTGGCGCTGACAACGACCAGCGGCTTATCGGATCCAGGCGGCGACACGCCGACGCCGATGCCGCCGTACTTCTGCTCCAGTGCCTGATCGAAATAGGTCTTCATGCTGCCCGGCAGAAACGTGGAGTAATCGTCCAGCCGGTCGACCATGCCGCGCATCGCGCCTTCGAACAGTTTTTCCGGATCGACCGGCTCGATGTATTGACTCTCGATCGTATCCATCGCCTGGGCAAACCATCGCCCATAGGGATTGCGCGTCGCCCGGCTGTAGCAAGCGAGCGAAATCACTGTGACCAGAAAGATCATCCAGAGGTTGCGGCGCGACATGGCGTTTCGTTCCTGGCGGCGCTGGGCCGCAGTTGAGCAGAAGCAGTTGGACAGAAGCACTAGCACAAAAGCAGTCGGATCAACTGGCAGTCCACTTGTATCGTAGCCCGCACGTCGGACTTGGGCAAAAGCGCACTGGCCCGGCGCGGCGTTACCGAGGACGTTCCAAGACCCACGCCGCGATCGGGATGGTCTCGCTGCCAGGGTTCTCAGCCGCTTGCATCTGCAGTCGCTCGATAACGCGGATCGAGGCGACGTTTGGCGGATCGGTACGGGCCCAGATTCGCGCGAGCCGGACTTGCTCGAATCCGTAACTGAGCACCGCCAGCGATGCCTCCGTGGCATAGCCGGACCCCCACGCCGTTCGGTACAGCCCGTACAGCAGTTCGACTTCGACGGTGCCTTCGATGGCCCGCAGCGCCACGAATCCGATCGCATCGTTGCTGTCGCGCAGGTACAGCACCCACATCCCACAGCCGTCGTTCGCTGCCGAATCCACGAGCGCTTGCACGACCTGCTCGGCTTGGTCACGTTCGATGATCTGGTCGTCCCACAAGTAGCGCCGCACGTCGGGATCGGTCCACATCGCGTGCAGCATGTCGATGTCGTCGAGCGTACACGGCCGCACATCGAGACGTTGGGTTCGCAGCCGAGGAATCATCGGAACACCGTTCCATTGGCCGTCGCCGATCCGTCGGCGAACCAACCACACAAAGCCAGACCGCCTGGCGCGACACAGCCTAATACTGGTGCGCTCCGCCGCGCTCGCCCAGTCCGGTGGCCTGCTTCTCGGCCACCTGGCGGACGCGCTTTTCGGCGACTTCGGCCTGGAGCTTCTCGATCGCCTCGGCAATCGACATGGCGCCCAGGTCTCCGTCGATGCGATCGCGCACCGACACCGTGTTCTGCTCGGCGTCGCGCGGCCCGACGATGAACATGTAGGGAATCAGCTCGAGCTGTCCGTCGCGGATTTTCGAGCCCAGTTTTTCGGCCCGGTAGTCGCCCGACGCGCGCAGACCTTTGGCCCGCAGCTCCGCTTCGACCTGGCGACCGTACTCCTCGGATTTTTCACTGACGGTCAACACGCGCACTTGCTCCGGTGCGAGCCAGAGCGGAAAGGCCCCGGCGAAGTGCTCGATCAGTACGCCCACGAACCGCTCCATCGACCCCAGCGGCGCGCGATGAATCATCACCGGCGTGTGCGGGTGGTTGTCGGCGCCGATGTACTCCAGCGCGAACCGCTCTGCGCTCGGCAGAATGTAGTCGAGCTGCACCGTGCCCAATTGCCATTCGCGACCCAGGCAGTCGGCCACGACGAAATCGGCCTTGGGCCCGTAGAAAGCCGCTTCGCCCCGTTCGATTTCCAAGTGCGGCAAGTCCATCTCGCGACAGACCGATTCCAACGCGGCCTCGGCCCGAGACCAGTTCTCGTCGCTGCCGACGTACTTATCGCTGTTCGGGTCGCGGAAACCGAGCCGCACGCGATAGTCGTCCATCCCGAGCGCGCGAAGCACGGTTTGGGTCATCTCGATGCAGCCGCGAAACTCGTCGGCCACTTGATCCTCGGTGCAGAACAGATGCGCGTCGTCTTGCGTGAACCCGCGCACGCGCGTCATGCCGCCCAGCTCGCCCGACTGCTCGTAACGATACACGGTTCCAAACTCGGCGAGCCGAACCGGCAGATCGCGATAGCTGCGCGGCTTCGACTTGTAGATCATGATGTGATGCGGGCAGTTCATCGGCTTGAGCAGATAGCGCTCGTTCTCCGAGATCTCGATCGGCTTGAACTGGCTATCGGCGTAGTACGGGAAGTGGCCCGAGATCTGATACAGCTCGACCCGTGCGATGTTCGGCGTATAGACCGGTTCGTATCCACGCTTGCTGAGCTCCTCGCGGATGAAGCCTTCGAGCAGGCCGCGAATGATGGCCCCCTTGGGCAGCCACAGAATCAGCCCGGCCCCGACGTGGGGATCGGTGGTGAACAGCTCCAGGCGTTTTCCGAGCACGCGATGATCGCGCCGCTTGGCCTCTTCGACCAGCTTCAGGTGCTCTTCGAGTTCGGCTTTCGAGAACCAGGCGGTCCCGTAGAGCCGTTGCAACTGTTGCTGCGTGGCGTCGCCTTTCCAGTAGGCGCCGGCCACCGACAACAGCTTGAACGCGCCGATCGCGCCGGCTGCCGGCACGTGGGGCCCGCGGCACAGGTCGACGAACTCGCCCTGGCGATAAAACGACAGGGTCGGATGGTCGGCCAGACCTTCTTCGATGTGCTCGACCTTGAACTCTTGCCCCAAGTCGTGGCACAGCGCCAGCGCCTTGTCGCGCGGCTCTTCGACGCGCTCGAACGGCTCGTCCTGTTTGATGATCTTGGCCATTTCGGCCTCGATCGCCGGAAAGTCGGCTTCGGTCAACGGACGCTCTAGCGCCACGTCGTAGTAAAACCCGCTGTCGGTCGTCGGGCCAAAGGCCAGTTGCACGCCGTCGAACAGCCGCATCACGGCCCGGGCCATGACGTGCGCGGCCGAATGCCGCATCACGGCCAGCGCTTCGGGGTCTTTCTTGGTCAGCAGCCGCAGGGACACGGCGCCTTCGGTCGGCAGCAGGGTGCTTGAGCCGACGACCTTACCGTCGACTTCGGCGGCCAGCGTGGCCTTTTCCAATCGGGGACCAATTTCCGCGGCGACGTCGATCGGTCGGACGCGCCGCGAGTACTCCCGCTGGGACCCGTCCGGCAAAGTAACCTTCAGCATGAATCTCTCAGTCCCCGGGGACGGGGTCTTGGGACACGCCGCCCACACGCCGGCGGCCCGCGTCGATACAAAGGACGCGCAACACCAGGCCTCGGGTTCGGGGCGGGCGGGTCGAATTGCCGCAATGTATCGGTACGGCCCGGCAGGGAGCAAGTCGAACCGGCCCGCCGCGGCGCAGCGCGAAGGCTTGACCTGGCGGGCATTTGGCGTCAGATTTGGAGGTTCATCGACGTTGTGCCTTGGATCGCTCGGGCGGCTGGGGCACCGGGGCGTTCGGCCCGTTGCGAGTTCGGCTCGCACGCCGGGCAGCGGCCGCCGCGTCGACGACCTGACACACACGAGGGCGATTAGCTCAGTTGGTTAGAGCACTAGCTCGACAAGCTAGGGGTCACTGGTTCGAGTCCAGTATCGCCCACTTTCTCGGTTCGCGCGGCGGCGCGCGGTGACGTAGCGGCCGACACGACCGGGTTTCTTGCGCGCGGCGGCGCGCGATGTCGCAGCGGCCGGCACGACCGGGTTTCTTCACGCGCTGCGGCTAGTTTGCCCGGGGAATCTCTCATGCGCAGCAACACTACTGGGCCACCGTGCGACCACGGCGGATTGGCTCGGGGCCGATGAGGCTCCCGCGATTTCGCGTGTGGCTGTGCCAGCTCACCGAAATTTGCGTTCATCGGCAACGCCTTGCTTCAGACAGAAGAGCCCACCGTCGATGTGATTTCCTCGACCGGCGAGCCCGGCTAACTATTCCGTTCGGGAAGCACAATTGAATCTTCGGTGTAGCGATCCCTTTCCGGCCATCCTGGCCCTCTAATGATCCTGCATGGATTAGGAAACGGGCAGCGAATCGCCATGGCCAACTCGACCGGGTACAACGGGACCGCATCGTCCGGATCCCCTCGGCCCGCCAACCTGCGCATCGTCATCCCCTGCGTACCCCGCCCCTTACTGCGGTATGGGCGGAGAAACCTAGCGTGCGGCCCCTCACTTACCCGGTTGATTTGCTTTGACAGCGCTGAGCTCAAACCGGTCCAGCATCATCACTTTATCCCAGGCTCGAACAAAGTCGTGCACCAATCGTTCGTGTCCGTCGGATCCAGCGTAGACCTCTCCGACAGCGCGCAACTGCGGATCGGAGCCAAAGATCAGATCAGCGCGGGTGGCCGTGTATCTTTTTTCGCCGGAGCTACGGTCTCGTCCCTCGAAGATCATTTGATCATCGTCGGCTGCAAACCATTGTGTGGACATGTCGTAGAGGTTGCCGAAGAAGTCATTGGTCAACGCACCTTTTCTGTCGGTGAGCACGCCATGTTCTGATCCGTCCCAGTTGGCTCCGATCGCACGCATGCCGCCGACCAACGCGGTCAGCTCCGGCGCTGAAAGTGTCAATAGCTCCGCCCGGTCAATTAGCAACGACTCGGTAGAAGCTTTGTACTTGCGTTTTTGAAAGTTTCGAAATCCGTCGGCAACCGGGTGCAACCACTCAAAACTCTCCACGTCGGTTTGCTCGGCACTGGCATCCATCCGACCGGGCGTGAATGGCACCTTGACCGCGACCGCGGCATCGGCCGCGGCTTTCTCGACCGCCGCGCAGCCGCCCAACACGATCAGATCGGCCATTGAGACTGGTTTGTGATAGCCGTTCTTGATGCCCTCAAGCACCGCGAGCACCTTCGCGAGTTGTTCCGGCCGGTTGACCTCCCAATCCTTCTGTGGAGCCAGCCTAATCCGAGCGCCGTTCGCCCCGCCACGTTTGTCTGAATTCCGGAAAGTCGATGCGGAACCCCAGGCGGTCACCACCAACGCTTGAACCGTCAAATCCGAGTTCAAGATTTGCTGTTTCAAGTCCGCGACGTCCGATTCATCGATCAATTCGTGATCGCAAGCCGGCACCGGGTCTTGCCACAACTTGTCTTCTTCCGGCACTTCCTTGCCGACATAGCGCACTTTGGGGCCCATGTCACGATGGGTGAGTTTGTACCACGCGTCGGCGAAGGCCTTGGAGAAGTAGTCGAAGTCATTCAAGAATTCTCGACATATTTTCGCGTATTCGGGGTCTTCCTTCAACGAGATGTCGGATGTCATCATCATCAAGGCGTGTTCTTTGCCCTCAAGGTGAGCATCGGGCGTGGTACGAGCATCTTGCCCCTTGATCGGTGTCCACTGAATGGAACCCGCGGGGCTCTGGGTCCTCTCCCACTCGTAGTGAAACAAGTTGGTGAGATACTCGTTGTCCCACGTTGTTGGACGCGAGGTCCACGAACCTTCAATGCCATTGGTAGTGGTGTATTGGGCGTTGCCGGTTCCGACCGAGTTCATCCATCCGAAACCTTGGTTTTCGATAGGTGCACCAGCCGGAGCCGGGCCAATATTGTCCTTTGGCACCGCCCCATGGCTCTTCCCGAAGGCGTGCCCTCCGGCGATCAATGCCACGGTTTCTTCATCGTTCATCGCCATCCGTGCAAAGGACTCGCGAATCTCACGCGCCGAACCGATCGGGTCGCCGTTACCGCCGGGTCCTTCGGGGTTGACGTAGATCAGCGACATTTCGGTCGCGCCCATCGGATTCGCCAGATCTGCGTCTGGATTATCTGACAAACTGGCACTCCACCGTGTGCGGCCGAGCATCTCACTTTCCGGTCCCCAGTAGCTACCGTTGTCAATTTCCCAGCCGTCCACTCGGCCGCCGCCAAAACCCGAGGTCTTAAGTCCCATCGACTCGAGCGAACAGTTCCCGGTCAGCACCATCAGGTCAGCCCAGGACAGCTTGCTGCCATACTTTTGCTTGATCGGCCACAGCAGTCGTCGCGATTTGTCAATGTTTCCGTTGTCGATCCAGCTCATAATGGGCAAAAATCGCTGCAATGCCGAAGCCGCGCCGCCGCGTCCGTCAGCTATCCGATACGTTCCCGCCGAGTGCCATGCCATACGAATCATTTGTGGTCCGTAGTGCCCATAGTCAGCCGGCCACCAGTCCACCGACGTCTCCAGCATCGTAAAAATGTCTTTCTTGAGTTCATCCAAGTCGATCGTTGCAAATGCAGCTGCGTAGTCGAAGTCCTCGCCCAACGGGTTGGCTTGCGGGGAAGGCTGATGCAGCAGTTCCGTTTTGAGCCGCTCTGGCCACCAGTCCGTATTACTCGGACCATCACCCTGAGCACCAAGGATTCGACTTCCACGGAAGGGACAACGTCCTGCAGTGGTTGCATCGCTCATGAAAAACATCCTCCTTCGATTGCCAGTGGAAATTGCGAGCGACCTCGGCGCCGCTGGGAGTTCGCTCCACTCCTCAGCCGGATCGCATCAACGCGACGGTCGCCCTGCGATTGTCGATTTGTGCGATCGTTCGTGTTAGTCCTCACTCCCCCCATTCCCCGTGAGGTTTTCATAAATTAGAGCATTCTCGCTGGCACCCAAGCTGACGAGCGTGTCCCGAAGATCCGAAACCATCTGTGGTGGGCCGCAGAGGTAGAATGGTTGCTCAAAGCGGTCCTCGTGTTTACTTAGCCAGTCGCGATCGATGCGGCCGTGTGCGTAACGCTCGTGGGGTTCCGTAGTCAGCGTAAACACCACGTTCGCGCCGAGCATTCTCAACAGTTCGCCGTGCAGAATGACGTCCTTGTAGGTCTTGTTGCTGAAGAACAGCCGATTCCCCTGCAACTTGCCGGTTCGTTCGAGCTCACGGAAGATCGCGATGAACGGCGTCACACCGGCTCCGCCGGCTATGAATACTCCCGGCCCCTGATATTCGATCGCGCCCCAAGGGTCGCTGAAAATAACCCGGTCGCCAGCTTCTACTTGCCGCTGCAGGTGCTCTGTCACACCGTCGCGATCCGGATACGCCTTGATGATGAACTCTAGCAACGGGTTGTCGGGCAGACTCGTCAACGTGAAGGGCCGCTTCGCGTCACGCCAGTCCTTTTCGTCGATGGACAAATCGACCGCCTGCCCCGGACGGAATTTGAAGCCGTCGGGTTTCTCCACCGTGTAGAGGCTGACATCGTGGGTCACTGCTTCCTTGTGAAGAACGCGACCGCGATGCTCCCCGAACTTCTTCTCATTGTCACTGCCGGCCGTTGATTGCGGCTGGAGCGTGTCGTCTGAGCCGACCATTGTTCTTTCGTGCTTGTTGTGCTCGATGTTGAGATGTTCTAAATGGCGGTTTCCCAATGATTTATAGACCCACCGGGAGAAGTGGCAAGTGTCGGTAGCTGGCGCTTCCGAATTCTCGCGAGTCGGTTGGCTCCACGCGGCTTCGGATAGCGGCCCAAGACTAGGATGCCGACAGATTAGGGCATTCTCGACAGTGTCACCAGTTTCTGCAAGAAAACCTGCAACAATAGATGGCGAGAATCATGACAGACCAAGCGGCACAGGGGGCTGCGACCTCACGTACCATCGAAAAGCAGTTTTGAAACATGCCGCACGCGGACGTGGCCTGCAGACCAAGAGTGGTCTGCACGTGGGCCGAGGGTCATCGCCCCTTGGCGATTGCAAATGCAGCGGCATGGTAGTTGCGATGCTAGATCGGACCAGCCCATTTCACTGTATCGGATTCGCCCGATGATCGCCAAAGCCTACCTACTCGTTGTAGCCCTACTGTATTTTGCGCTCGCCATCTGGTGTAGCACGTCCCCGGCTACTACTTCCGAAAATGTGAGCTTGTCCCTCAAAGGAGGTACAGGAAAATCGGAGTTCCTGACAGTCTATGGCGGGTTAGAGTTCGGCATCGCGCTGGTTCTCGCCGCCGCATGCCTGCGAGATGCGACCGTCAACTACGGCCTACTGGCTTGTATTCTGTTGCATGGTTCGCTGGTACTCTTCCGCACGATCAGTTTTTTCATGTTTGATGACATTGGCGGCTTCACCGTCCGTCTGGCGATCGGTGAGTGGCTAATTACCGTGGTTGGGATCGCAGTCTTGCTGTTCGCTCCAATCAAAAGTTGAGTCTCCAATCGCCGCTACAACGGATCAACTCAGCACGAATGAACCGACGCGCCAACGTTGAGTGGCGGCCACCAAGACCAGTCTGCCTCTTCGTCGGCGCCGCGCTGCGGAGTGCCTGCAGTTCTTGGTGGATGTGCTGTGATTCCTAGGCTTCGGGTGCGGAAGTGCGCTAAGACGAGGGTGAATTCCTAAACGACGATCGCTGGCAAATGCTGGTCGACCAGCGACCAATGAGACCGAGCGGCCATCAGAACGCCCAACGCGGCAACAAGTCAAGCAGTTCCAATTGTGCGCTGACTACGCCGAGCCGAAAAAATGAGTGAACCGACGAAGAAAGAAAAGTGCATCCTCGTCACCGGAGCAACCGGTTACGTCGGGGGGCGGCTTGTTCGGTCGTTGTTGGATGGAGGATACCGAATTCGCTGCCTTGTTCGTTCGCCCCGGAAACTGGAATCTCGGACATGGCGTGAGCACTCACGCGTTGAAATCGTTGAAGGAGATTTGGCGGAGTCAGACGATCTCGCCGAAAAAATGCAGG
>CALFYT010000090.1 GCA_937952415.1 uncultured Planctomycetaceae bacterium
CCGGCTCTTTTTTTTTTTTTTTTTCCGTGCTTTCGTGCCGCCAACCGGCGCGCTGCTGCGAGCCGTTCTTCTACGTGCGGCTGTGGACGGACGCTGCACAGCTAACCGCACGCACCATCGGCGCAATCCACGTAATCAGCACGCTCCAACCCCGGGCCCATGCGGCAGTTACTTGCACGGCCCGCACGGCCGGTTTTTTGAAATAGAAACTGAACCCAAGCTTGTTGCGGAACCGAGGGTGCTAAGATAGCATAAATGCTCAAAGTAGAGCACCCTTGGACTGTTTGCCGATTGCGGAGGTTAATGGGATGTTGTCGTTCGCCAAGACAGCGCTTGTCTGGTCAGCCGCGGTATTGATGGTAGTCGATCCGGTGTCGGCCTGCCGTTGGCGCCACTACCGATACTGTGGTCCTCCGCCGGTCTACTATGACTACTGTGGATACTCGAGTTGTGCGCCGGTCGACTGCTGCACGACCGTTCCCTCGGCGCCGTCTGCCGGAGCCGCGCAGCCGCAACCCGCCCCGCCGGCGCCCGCGCCAGCCGCACCGTCGCGCTCGCTGCGCCCCGAGACAACTCCGTTGCCGGCGCCGGCCGAACCGCCGTCGGAAGATCCATTGGGGCTTCCGCCGACCGATGCTCCGGCCGCGCCGTTGGATGAGCCGTTTGCCGATCCGCCGAGCACTCCGTCACCCCTAGACGATCCGGCCCCGGCGTTACCGACCGACGACCCGGCTCCCGCCCTACCGACGGATGAACCAGCTCCGGCGCCTGCGGCAGACGAGATGCCGGCCGAACCGGCTGCTCCGGATGCAGGCATCGACGACTTGTTCAACGATGCGCCGACCACGCCCGAACCGGCCGCGCCCCTTGATCCGACCACGCCCGAACCCGCACCAGAGCCGGCTGCGCCTGGCGACTCGGTCGACGATCTTTTCAAAGAGACGTCCGAACCGGCCGCTCCGGCGACGGAACCTGCAGCCGAGCCGGCAACCGAGCCCGCCGCTGATGGCGTCGACGATCTGTTCGCGGACCCCGCGCCGGAAGATAAGACCACCAGCAACACGTCCCCCAACGCCATGCGACGCTGGACGGACAACACGGGCAAGTACTCGGTCATTGCCCGGCTGGTGATGGTCAGCCAGTCACACGTTCGCCTCCTGAAGGAGAACGGCCGGTACACGACGGTTCCGATGACGCGGCTCAGCCAGCCCGATCTGGCCTTTGTCCGCGACCACTGGACCGGTTCGATCGCTAGCTGGTAGTTCGGGCAGGGCACAACGCGGTGCCCCCAGACGTTACAATAGCCGCGGCGGCCGACATTCGGCCGTCGCGGTTTTTTTGCGCCCCAGCCAAGCGGAGCCGACCATGCGCCAGCGGTCGTTGTCTATCGTCACGCTTCTCCTGATTTGGGCGGCGGTCCCGCTGTGCGCCGGTGAGCCAAAGACGTTGCTGCTGGTCGGACAAAGTCCCGACAACCATCCGCCGCAAACGCACGAGTACATGCCGGGCATGAAACGGCTGGCCGAGCTGCTCGAGCCGCGAGACGACGTAAACGTGCGGATCGTCAACGGGGACGAGCCGTGGGCCGAGGGACCGGCGGCGTTGGCCGAAGTCGACGGCGCGGTCTTCTTCGTATCCGAAGGTGCCCGCTGGTGCCTGGCCGATCCGCGCCGGTATGACGCCTTGGCGCGGTTGGCAGCGCGGGGCGGTGGCCTGGCGGTCCTTCATTGGGGCATGGGCACGCGCAGCGCCGAACCGATCGCGCCGTTCGTCAAGCTCTTCGGCGGATGCCACGGCGGGCCGGACCGCAAGTACAAGGTCGTCGACACAGAGCTGCGCGTCGTCGACCCGATGCATCCGGCCACCGCCGGACTGAGCGACTTTCGGGCGCGGGACGAGTACTACTATCGACTCAAATTCGCCGCGCCGAGCGATGCGATCCGTCCGTTGCTGAAGGCCACGATCGACGGTCAGCCGGAAACAGTCGCCTGGGCCTACGAGCGGCCCGACGGCGGGCGTTCGTTTGGATTCAGCGGACTGCATTTCCACGACAACTGGGAGCGGCCCGAGTATCGTGCGCTGGTTTCCCAGGGCGTGCTTTGGACCGTGGGATTGCCGGCCGATTGATGGCGCCGCGCGGCGCGCCAATCGCGATTCGGCCCATGCAGATCGTGCGGCACTGCCGGATCAATCCGTTTGGCCGGTGGCCACGTGTTCGCGGCGCAACTGGCCGCATGCCGCATTGATGCGGTCACCCTTTCGCTCGCGCACGACGACGTTAATGCCCGCGTCTTCGAGCAACCCGACAAATCGCTGCGTGGCAGCCTGAGACGGCGTGCGATACGGCAGTTCCGCCACCGGGTTGTACGGGATCACGTTCAAGAGCGCGGTCCGCGCGCCCAGCAGACCCGCGAGTTGCCGGGCATGTCGGGGCTGGTCGTTGACATCGGCCAGCAGGACGTACTCGAAGGTCAGCCGCCGGCCGGACGTGTCAAAGTAGCGATCGGCGGCGCGCAGGATTTCGGCCAGCCCGGTCTTGCGATTCACCCGTACCAGTTGGTCGCGCAGTGCGTCGTCGGGGGCGTGCAGCGAAACGGCCAGATTGAAGCGCGATCCGGCTTCGGCCAGGCGGTGAATGGCCGCAGGCAGTCCGACCGTCGAGATCGTCACGCGGCGGGCGCTGATCCCCAAGCAGTCGGGCGACGTGGCGATTTCCAACGCCGGCAGCAGCGCATCGAGGTTCGCCAGCGGCTCGCCCATGCCCATCACGACGACGTGGCTCAATCGCTCGTCGGGCGGCAACAGCCGATCGAGCCGCAACATCTGTTCGATGATCTCGGCAGACGTCAAATTGCGGGCGACTCCGCCAATACCGCTGGCACAGAAAACGCAACCCATCGCGCAGCCGACCTGCGTGCTGATGCAGATCGTACGCCGGGTGCCGTCGCGCAACAGAACACATTCGATCTGCTGGCCGTCGTCCAGCTCGACCAGCAGCTTCTCGGTGCCGTCGTCGGTCTTGTTGTGGCGCAGCACGCGCGTGGTCCAGAGCCGAGTGCCTTCGGCCAGGAGCTGGCGAAGTTCCTTCGGCAAATCCGACATTTGGTCCAAGTTGTCGGCCCGACCGGCGAATAACCAACGGCGTATTTGCTTGGCCCGATAGCGCGGTTGGCCCTGGTCGGACAACCATGCCTCCAATCGATCAGACGTCGGGTCAAGCAGGTGAATCACGTGGTTCGACGATCAAGTTTTGCCAAGTCCAGTCGCGCCACGACATACCGAGAGCTACCGGAAGCGTATGCGCCCGCGCAGCGCCGTCGACGCGAAACGGTTTATTATACGGGTCGCGGGGCGCTTGAGAAATTGACACCATTTCGGCAAACGCCCACAATGAGTCCGCGAAGCGACACGCGGACAGTCTCACGCAAACCAGGCGAGGAAAAAGCCGATGGCCGCAGGACCTACGAATCCGTTCGATGAGCCGCCCCCCGAACAACGTGGCATGAGCGGCACGACCAAAGTCCTGCTGGGTTTTGGGATCGGCTGTGGGGTGTTGCTGCTGTTGTGTTGCGGCGTATTCGGAATCGGCGGCTACTTTGTGGGGCAATACGCGCAGCAGTCTTTCACCAACGAGCCCTCGGAAGTCCGGGCAATCGCTGACGGGATCGCCGAGATCAACGTTCCCGAGGAACTCAAACCAAAGGGCGCGATCGATCCACGCGTTCCGTTCACCGGCGAGCGGCTCATGACGTGGGTCTTCTTCACCAATGAAGACAACAACGATTTCTTGATTTTGGCCGAGTTTGGTTCCGCGCTGTCTGATCAATCGGATGATCTCGAACGCGAGGTCCGCAATTCAATGCGCGAGGACGGCACCATGGACAACGAGGATGTCGACGTCCTAGATTCGGAGACCTACGAGACCAAGATCCACGGCGAGGACGCGACGTTCCAAGTTGCCCGGGTCGAGGGACGCGACTCTGGAAACGAGTACTGGGAGGTGACGGGCCAATTCACCGGCGATGCCGGCCCGGCCATCTTGATTCTTCGGCTGTCGGCCGATGACTATACCAAAGATCAGGCCATCGACATCATCAAGTCGATGGAATAGTGCCGCGGCGTCATAGGCTGTTCCCTGCGTTGAATCACCCGTCCAGCGCTTCATTGCCCAGCACGTCGCGCAGCCGCCGCGCAAGTTGCCCGCTGCGTAGCGCGTCTTCCAGTTCGTCAAGGTCCGCATACAGTGCGTGACTGAGGAACTTTACGCACCAATTGTGTTTCATCGGGCTGACCGCGACCACGGCGCGCCCTTGGCGATGCGCTTCCCACATTTCCACGGCTGTTCCCATCGACGCCTCGGGCACGACCGCGATCACCACGTCGACCTCGCCGCACAGCCGATTGTGGTGCATGAACACGGCTCGCCCCTGTTCTTCGTCGTAGTCTAACGAGCTGGTGTGATCGGCCAGCGGGTCGTAGATGTCGGCGTAGGGAAAATGCTCGACCAACATGCCCTTGAGCCGTTGGCGATAGTCCTGGTTGTGAATGGTGGCAGCCAGATGCGAACCCTGCATGATTCCGGCCAAAAAGAAACGCATGGGCGTATTCGCTGATCGCGGGATGGAATGGTGTGAGACGGTTCGCCGCTGTCCCGGCATTGCGACATCGATTAGGATAAGGGGCACTTTGTCCGCGCGACAAGCGTCGTCAACGTTCGCGGGCAAGCCGGAGGCAGACTCGCGGCCATCGAACCAAGATAGATCATCCCACCACGATACGCATGGCAGCACCCACCAAGTCAACTCGTAAGAAATCGTCCGGGCGCGCCCAATCGGGCTCCGGAAAACGGGCGGCAGATCGGCCGACAATGCTCACAGCGGCCGACAAGAAACGGGCCCTGAAGATGGTCATGGAACTGATGGCCATACCGGGCAAGAGCGGGCAAGAAGGGGCAGTCGCTCGGTACATCACGCAGAAGCTGCGCGACGCCGGTGTGCCCGCATCGGCCATCCGCCACGACAAGGCACACCGCCAGACGCCGCTGCCGGGCGAAGTCGGCAATCTGATCTGCAAGTTGCCTGGCACGATCAAAGCACCCCGGCGGATGCTGATGGCGCACATGGACACGGTGCCGATTTGCGTCGGTTGCAAGCCGGTGCACAAGGGCGGGTTCGTGCGTTCGGCCGATCCGCGGACCGGGCTGGGCGCCGACGATCGGTCCGGCGCGACGGTCGTGCTCAACACGGCGTTGGAGATCATGCGGCGCAAGCTGCCCCATCCGCCACTGACCTTCTTTTGGCCCATCCAGGAAGAGGTCGGCCTGCAAGGTGCTCGCTGTGTGCAGGTCAGCATGTTGGGCAAGCCGCAACTGGCGTTTAACTTCGACGGTGGCGCTGCCGACAAGCTGACCATTGCCGCCACCGGTGGCTATCGGATGCGGATCGAAATCGAAGGACTCGCCTCGCATGCCGGCGCGTGGCCCGAGCGCGGCGTCAGCGCGATCGCGATCGCTTCGCTGGCCATTGCGCAGCTCGTGCGCGACGGCTGGCACGGATTGGTTCAAAAGGGCGGCAAGTCCGGCACCAGCAACGTCGGCTATGTCCACGGCGGCGAGTTTACCAACGTGGTCACCGACTATGTTGAACTGAAGGCCGAGGCCCGCAGCCACGACAAGGCGTTTCGAGGGCGGATCGTCAAGGCCATCGAGGACGCGTTTAAGGACGCCGCACGCGCGGTCAAGAGTTCCGAGGGACGCGTGGGCAAGGTGCGCTTTACGGGTAACAACGACTACGAATCGTTCCGCCTCCGCCCCGACGAGCCTGCCGTGCTGGCCGCGGAACAGGCCGTGCGTGCCGTCGGACTCGAACCGCAACTTGCCGTGAGCAACGGCGGGCTCGATGCTAACTGGACGACGGCGCACGGAATTCCCACGGTCACACTCGGCTGTGGGCAAATGCAGATTCACACGACCGGCGAGACGCTCGACGTCGGGGCCTTCGAGCAGGCCTGTCAGATCGGACTGCTCCTGGCGACCGAGCCGGCCACCTCCTAACCTCGTTGCGCGCCGGCGCACGCAAGCCTGGCGAACAGTCGCATGGAACTCGACGATGAGCTTTGTCTTTGCTTCCACGTGACCAAACGCAAGGTCATCAACTTCATCCGCGTGGAGAAGCCACGTCGGCCCGCGCAGCTCAGCGAGTGTTTTGGCGCGGGAACCGGCTGTGGATGGTGCCGGGCCCAATTGCGGCGCCTGTTCGAGCAGCAGCAAGGTCAAGACGTTTCGGCCGAGCCCTCGGCGGCGGAACATGCGCATGCGCGGGCCAAGTACATCCGCGGTGGAGGCGGTACGCCTCCGCCCGGCGCCACGCCGATCGACGACGCTGCCGACGGGGCGTGAGCGGCCGCGGTTTCGACCGGCAGGCGCCGCGCCGTGCCCATCCCGTTCGCTGCGCCGGCCCAACTAGCCCCGGGCGAGTGAATCCACTATGATGTCGCCTTAACGCTGAGGTGGCACAGGCGCAATCAGCGACGTTTGACAGGTATTTCGGGGATCCGTCCCGCCGCGGGAGAACGTACGAACATGGCACGCAAAGTTCTCAATCGCAAGGAATTACGCGAGGAATCCGAGGCCGCTGAGCGGGCCGCACCCAAGAAAAAGAAGGCCGTCAAGAAAGCTAAGTCGGATTCGACAACCACCAAGAAAAAACCCGCCAAACGAAAGAGCCGGGCCAAGGCCGCCAAGGAAGTCCGCCTGAAAGCCTTTTGGGGCGTGTTCAACCAGTCGATGAAGCGCGTCGCGCTGTTCGAGTACAGCCAACGCCGGCAAGCGGAGAAAAAGGCGAACGAGTTGACCGCCAGTGGAAAATCACCGCATTTCGTCCAGCCGGTTAAAGAAGTCATCGAAGAATAGGCGACATTCCGGCCGTTGACCGTGCCACAGTCTAACGATCGGCATCGCTCCCATTCCGTCGAATGCGCTTCGGCGACCCGCTCCAAGCCAACCGTCCCCGCGACGCAACGACCCTGCGCCGGCCAGGCCGCCGGTTGCTTGACTCGCACATGCATGCCGCCGACAATCCCCATGGCAGGCAACGCCAGCTATCGGTCCCCCCCAGCAAGTCAACCGGAGCACGCACAGAGGCCAGGCCCGCTGGTGTTGTATTGTGATTCGCCAGGGGGTAGCTCGATCACCGCCCGAGTCGCCGCTCGGCGTCTCGTCGCCGCAGTCTTTCGCACCGCAATTCATTTGAGCCCGCTATGGAATTTAAGCCCGGCCACACGGTGGGGATCGACCTGGGGACCACCTTCTCGACGTTGGCTCAATTGGACGCTGAGGGCAATCCGGTCCCGATCGCCAACGAAGATGACTCGGTCGAAACGCCCAGCTTGATCGTGCTGGCCGAGTCGGGGCACGTCGTGGTCGGCCCGAGCCGTACGCGGGCGGCGATGGAGGATCCGGACAACGTGGTCGAGCGCGTCAAGCGCTACATGGGCAACGAGGAATTCAAGCGCACATTCGACGGTCGCGAGATCACGCCCGAATTCCTCTCCGCGCTGATTCTCAAGAAGCTTCGCAAGGACGCCGAGAAACGCATCGGCAAGATCGGCAACGCCGTGATTACGGTGCCCTATTACTTCAACGACGCGCGGCGCAAGGCAACGCAAGACGCCGGACGGATCGCGGGGCTGCACGTCGTCGACATCATCAACGAGCCGACCGCTGCCACGCTGACCCACGCGTGGCATCTCGGTGAGTTGGGCGCTACGGCCGAAGCCGCCGATCACGCCAAGCGGCAGGCGCTGGTTTACGATTTGGGTGGCGGGACGTTCGACGTCACCGTCGTGCGCTATACGCCAACCCATTTTCAAGTGCTCGCGACCGACGGCGACGTCCATTTGGGTGGCATCGATTGGAACGATCGGCTGGTGGATCACGTTGCCGAGGAGTTCAAGAGCAAGCATGGCACCGACCCGCGCGAGTCGGCCGAAACGTTGCAGATGTTGCGCCATGACACCGACCAGGCCAAGATCCAACTTTCGACGTCGGATTCAACGACGATTTCCTGTCGGCACGGCGGCAAGTCGGTGCGCGTCACGGTTACGCGCGATCAATTCGAGGACATGACCGCCGACCTGTTGCAGCGGACGATCGACACCGCGCAGTTGGTCATGGAGCAGGCGAAGCTCACGCCCGAAGAACTTGACGCCGTGGTACTGGTGGGCGGGTCGACGCTGATGCCGGGCGTGCCGAACCGGCTGCGCGAGCTGGTCGGCAAGGAGCCGGATACGAGCCTTTCGCCGCACACCGCGGTGGCGCAGGGCGCCGCCATTCATGCCGCGATTCTCGAAGCCAAGTTCCGCGGCGAATCGAGCGAGCTGGCCGAACGCGTGCGGAAACTACTGCGTACGGTGAAACAGGAGGACGTCAACTCGCACGGCTTGGGTGTGCTGGCCCGCAATCCCAAGACGAAGAAAATGGTCAACCACATCATGATTCCGCGCAATACACGGCTGCCGGCCGAAGTGAAGCGCACCTTCGCCACCAGCGAGCCCAACCAGCGCCGTGTCAACATCCGTGTTATCGAAGGCGACGCACCCGATCCCGACGCGTGCTCTCTGTTGGGCAACTTCAAGATCACCGGCCTGCCCAAGGATCTGCCCAAGGGCTCGCCGATCGAAGTCGTCTATGCGTTCGACGCCGCCGGCCGCGTGCGCGTGCGGGCGGAAGATAAGACCGGCGGAAAGGAAGCCGAGATCGAAATCGAACGCAAGGGCGGTCTCAACGACAATCAGCTCAAGGCCTTTGAAACGCTGGCCGACTCCTACCGGGTCGACTAGAGTAGTACCTGCCGGGTAAGATCATAGCCCGACGGTCGTCCTTCTCCGACGCTCGAATGCCTTGCTTCCATGGCCAAAACTCTCGATGTCTACCGCGACTGGCTCAAGATCTCGGTTCCGGACCGGCCGCTGAACCACTACCAGTTGCTGCGCGTTAAACAGTTCGAGGACAATCCTGCCAAGGTCCGAGAGCATTATCGTGCGATGAACGCGCACGTGCGGAAGTACGCGTCGGGCGAGTTCGCCAAGCAGTCGCAAGAATTGCTCAACGAGCTGGCCCGCGCCATGCTCTGCCTCACCGACGCGCGCCGCAAGGCCGACTACGACGCCTCGCTAGGACGCGAAGACACGACTTCCGGCAAACGCCGGAGCTTCGAGCAGATTCTGTTGGCGACCAAAGTGGTCGATCAGGCCGCGCTCGACAAGGCCCGCAATTTTGCCAAAGCCATCAACGTCGAAGTGCGCGACGCGCTGGTCCAGCAACGGCTGGCCAAGTTCGAGGCCGTGTTGCCGGCATACGCCGAATCGATCGGCTTGCCGTATCTTGATCTGCGCGACATTCCGCTCAATCAGAAGCTGATCGCGCAGGTTCCGCCAATGATCGCGCGTCAGCATTCCTGCGTGCCGGTGATGGTCGACGACAAGCAGTTGCTGATGGCTTCGCCCAATCCGCTGGATCCAAACGTCGAGGAGGAGCTTCGATTGCGGTTCAGCATGCCGGTTCGCACGGTGCTCTGCACGCCGGCCAACATCGACGAAGTGGTTGCGAAATACGTGCCGCGCGACGGATCGGCCGTCGAACCTCCGCCGCAGCCCGTCGAAGAGACGCCTCAAGCCGCTGCGCCCGCCGGCGACGCAGCCGCAGCACCGCAACCGGCCGAAAAGGCCAAGCCGGCCGGGCCGATGACTGAGGACGAGAAGAAAGAACGTCAGAACCTCGCCATTGTCAGCTTCAACCTCACGGTGATGGTTGGCATGGGCGCTTTGGTTTACGGCCTGAGCTGGGGAGTCCTGTTCTCGGCCATGTTGGTGCTACCGCTCAGCGGAGTCGTGGCCGGTATTGTCTGGAAGATGAAGTCGCGCTAGATGGCGGTACGTAGCAGCGCCGCTCGTGACGCCGTACGGGCGCTAAGCAAGAATCGCGGCCAGCCGCTGGTGCGCTTCGGGACCGTGGAGCTGGGCCTTGCCAAAGCCGGCCTCCGCGCCGGCAGCGACAGCCCGTTGCTGATGCTCCGGATAGTTGGTGATCAACATCACGGCGACGTCCCGCAAGTTGGAATCGGACTTGATCTGTTCGATGATTTCCAGGCCGCTGCCGCCGTCGACGTCCAGCACGCGGTTGATCAGAACTAGGTCGAACGGGCCTTCGCGCAGTTGGTCTAGCGCGTCGTTCGCACTGTGTGCCTGAACCACTTCGGCCTTGAAATGGCCCTCGATCAAGCGGCGAATCGACCCGTGATCCGCCGCGCACTGGCCGACGTCAAGTACTCGTTTCATCTTGAGCTTTTCTACTTGCGCGCTTGCGCAGCGGCCGCGGGCGGCGTTCAGGTCATGCTTGGCAAATGGCTCGATCTGGCAGCGGCTACTCTTCGTCGTTGACGATGGCGAACAAATGGTCCTTGTCGGCCACGAAGAGCGTATTGTTTGCCACGACCGGCGTGCTATACACCGAGCTGGACATCATATTCTCGGCCAGCAGCTCCAAGTCCTTGGAGAGCTTGAACACCGAGATGTCGCCGTCCTCGTCGCCAACGTAGACCTTGTCGTCGACAATCAGCGACGAACCCCAGGCCGCGGCCAACATGTCGTGTGTCCAGTACGGGATGCCTGTCTTGGGATCAAGACAGTGAAACAACCCACTAAAGTCCGCGATGAACAACAGGCCGTCCTTAATAACGACCGTACCGCAGGTGCGGTGCATTGTTTCCTCGAAGTCGATCTTGCCGTTGCCGTCCTGGTCGTACGAGGCATAGTGCCACACGGCTGCCGAGTTCGGGTTGGCCCGGGCGACTTCGCCATCTTCGGGATTGACTGCCTGCATTCGCTTGTGTGGTATCGGCTTGCTCAGGTCGTTGACGTTGAACGCCAACTCTGGGCTGACGTCGCCCCGCTTGGTCGGGTCGATGCACCAGAGATGGCCGACGCCTTCGCCGTGTTCCGGGTCTTCGCCCACGCCGACATAAACAAGTCCGTCGTAGATCACCGGTGTGCCGATGATATGGTTGCGATCAGCGCGTCCGCCGAGAATGTACTTCGACTCTTTCGGGTTGCAGTCGAACTTCCATAACATTTCGGGCTTGCCATCCTCGGTGCCGCTGTCGGCGCGGAAGCTATAGACGTATCCGTCGCCCGCGCCAAAGATCACCTGCGGTACGCCACCCAGCACGCCGTACGCCGGCGACGACCATTGCCCGTGAAGGACGTTCTCGCCCGGCGTGTTGTCGGTCCAAATGACCTTGCCGTTATTCTTGTCAAGCGCCACGAAGCTTGGTGCGCCGGCGGCCGGCAGATTGACGTGGCCCTCGTCGACGCCGTTCGACGTGTTGACGAACAGCATGTCGCCCGCGGCAGTCACCGAACAACTGCACATGTTGTGCTGCGACACGCCCAAGTCCTTCATCATGTCCAAACGCCAGATGACGTCGGCTTCGTCCTTGTCGTCGGCGTTGAGTACCTTGAATGCGGACAGTCTCGGCCCACTTGGCTCCAAACGCAATTCGCGTGGCACGCCGCTTTGGGGCGTGAACGTCACCTGATAGTTCTTGCCGTCGAAGGCCACCTTGGCATCAGCGGGCACTTCCATTCCGACTGCGTCGAATTGTTCGCGCAATGCACCGTTTACTTTCCCGTTCGCCAGCGCATCGAGAATTCCGGCGAGCTCGTCTTGCTCCGGATCGTCGCCCTTGGCGATGTCGAACAGCCGGCCGACGTCTTCGGTGACCGGCCCATCGTCTTCACCGTCGTGGAAGCCGTTCGTATCCAGACATACCACTTCACCGCGACTGCTGACGTACCACAAGCGCTCGCCCTCGACCAACGGCGCCGAGCAAATGCCCTGCAAGGGCCAGTCGTGAACGCGACCGGTCGGCAGCTTTTCGTTCGAGTGTTGCCACAGGAACTTGCCGTCCTCTTCGTCGAAGCAAACCAGCACACCCAAGTCGACCGCCGCTGGATAACGCTTCAAATATCCGGCTCCGTTGTTTGTGCCGACGTAAACGTGCCCGTTGGCAACCACCGGGTTGCCGTACGACTGCGAGCCGAGTTGGGCGACCCACTTGATGTTGACCGCATCGTCCTTGATCCACTTCCCGTTGCGATCGAACTCACCGACTTCCCATTCGACGGGGATGTTCGTGCCCTCGGGCGTGTTGTTGCGCACGCTCGAGCCGCCCCACTGGCCCCAATCGTGCGGACCGATGCCTTGCGGCGGGTTCTGGACTGGCTGGCTCGACGGCTTTTCCGGTGCCGCCGCCACCGCCACGGCTGAATCGTCGGCTTGAGCTGTCGGAGGATCGTCGAACAACTGGGCACAGCCCCAGGCGGCGATTGCCGCGAACACTCCGAGCATGGGCATGATTCGAGCGGTTTTCATAATGGATCATCTCTCCCGATGAGCGTGTCTACGTATGAATTGATTCAATTGCTCGCTTCTATCGGCGAGCCGATCCGGAAGATGGCATTCGCCGGATTGCTTAACGTCGGGTCACGGCCAGTTGCAACATGGCCGGCCTAGTTCTCCCTAACCGACACATTGTCGACAAAGATTTCCGTAGTCTGCGCGTTACCAAAAAGGCCCGGACTGCCGACCGTGTTGGGCGCTTCATCGGTCGCCTCGATGGTCCACTCGTCGGGTTCCTTCTCGCCCCGTTTCCAGACTTTTCCGCGCAAGACGGCTTTTCCATCTTCGTTCGACGCTTGCAGCTTCATCGTGTACCACGTATCGCCATCCCACGCGAACGGTACGTCCTTCGAAAAGCGACCAAGCTGCGAGGTCCAGGAACGAAGCTGGATTTTCTGATGGGTACCCATCAAGTCCATCGTGTAGCGCTGCGCAATTAGCCCGATGTCGGGCATCTTGTTGTCTGTGATCACGCCGTAGACGTCGGCCTGGATCGTGTAATCGTGGTGATCGTCCGGACCCATCAACAATTGGCTTCGCGTGCCCTTGGGAATCGTGGTGACCTTGACCATCACCTTGTCCCCGTCCACCTCGCGAATAACGTTGCGGTAACGAGCGCCGACCCAGGTGATCGGCACGTCGCCGGCTTCGAAGTCGAACTTCCAAGGCAAGTCAGGCACGACGCGCACCCGGGCGCGACCTTCGATTCCGTCAACGGTTGCTTTGACGATCGTTGCCGTGTGCCCAGGTCCGCTGGGCGCGACGAACTTGCCCGAGTCGTCGATTTCGCCCTCGCCATCGAGCGAAAAGGTGGCCGAACCTTCCTTGAGGAACTGACCCCGGTCGTTGTAGAGCTTGACTTTGAACTGCTTCGAATCGCCAGGCTTCATCAAGGTCTCAGCAGGGATGAGCTGTACGTGCGCCACTTCGGTATTCTCGCCGAGCGCATCCTCGGGAGTCGGTTCCGGTCGCGGGTCGATCGCCGGCTTCGTGTCGGGCCTGCCCAAACAATAGATCGCCGAACCGGTCGGCAGGTAAATGCGGCCGTGCGACACGATCGGCGAACCGGCGATCTCGTCGTCCAGGCGCATGCGATTGATAATCTTGACGCCGTCCTTTGTAGGCTGCAGAACGTGCCAGGCGTTTTCGGTACACGCATAGATCTTGCCGTCGGCATAAACCGGGCTGGAGCGCATCCGCGTGCCAATCAGTCGCGCTGGCCGCCGTCCGATGAGCTTGCCGGTTGCCGCGTCGACGACATGCAACTTTGCCCGATCGTCGAACGCGTAAACCCGTCCGTCGATGAGCAGGGGCGAGCACTTTCCGATCGTGCCGGACTGTCGCCAGAGTTCGCCCGAATCGGTGACGTCGCCCGACTTCGAGCCGTCGATGCAGATAATCGCGCCCATCTCCGTGGTGTTGAGGTTCTCTTCCCCTTGGCCCGTATAGACGCGATCGTCAGCGATCACCGGGGACACGTTTAGTCCACGGCGCGAAAGCTGAAACTCCCAGATCTTTTCACCAGTGCGCGGCTGAAAGGCATGCACCGCGCCGTCGCCCGATCCAAAGACCATCGCCGCTTGCCCCTTGAGCACGGTCGTGACCGGCGTGCTGTACGTCGTGTCGTCCGGCAGGGGTCGCGTGCCGGTGATCCAGATCAACTCACCCGTCGACTTGTCGAACGCCATTTGGCGGTGTGTCGGCCGGGCCGTCTCACCCCAGCCAATGATGACGCCGCCGACGATCACCAGATCTTCGAACAGTACCGGCGTAGTCAGTCGTCCGCCGTACGTTGTCAGAAAGCCATACTCTTCGTTGAGCGAATGTTTCCAGAGTGTCTTGCCGGTCTCGCCGTCGATGCAGTGCAGATACGCGCACGAGCCGATGGCATAGATCTTGCCCGTCGCCGGATCGCCCGTGCAACAGGCCCAGCCGATGCGCTCGGACGGCATGTCGGTCAGAAAGACGTTGAACTTGTTCTCCCAGATCTTCTCTCCCGTGGCGGCGTCGACGCAGACGACCTTTTCGCCTTCGCGGTTTGTGCCCGGATCACTGCGTACGGTCGTGTACAACTTGCCGCGGAGTACGATGGGCGTTGAGATGCCGCCCAGTTCCGTGTTCTTCCAAAGTACGTTGCCATCAGTGCCTTCGGCGTCGGGGTCCCACTCGTCGATCAGCCCGGTCTCGCGCGAGATGCCGTTTTGCTCTGGCCCGCGCCAAGAGGGCCAATCCATGGGATCCGCCTCGACGGCGGCAGTGCGGGCTTCGTTCGGCGCGGCCGTGGCGACTCCGGCAAGAGCCACCGCGACGGCAAACAGGCAGCCAACGGTGACGACACAACGACGCGACGGCTGGCAGAGGATGGATCGCATGGCAAACTCGCTGGCGGCGTGAATCAAACAGTTGAAGACAGAACTCAGATCGAAGGGCGGTCCAGCGACCGCTCGCGGCGTTACCATAACGCCCAGCAGGACGTGGGTGCCGCCGCAAACCCGGCAGGATATGCGGATTAGGGAGCGTGATCCGCGTATCAATTAGGATACGAAGCCGCCACGCCCCGGGCAAGTCGCTGCGTCGGGCACCTGGCTCGACCCTTGACCGTCTGGCCGCTTGGGCGACTACCCTATCCTGCCCCGACAATTACCTCCTCTTATACGGACCTGCCCGCTACAGGGTTTGGAGGGTTCTGGGTGCCAACGGTGCACCGCTTGCTGCCGGGCGACTAGTCGAACCATTCGTCGTCGGGGTCGAATTTTGGCGACACAATGACCAACACGGTCATTTTTCCCACCGCCCGATGTCGCACACCCGGAGGGATCAAGATGCACTGTCCTGGCGCGACGGGAATTCGCTGTCCGTTTAGCTCCATCTTGGCGTCCGGCTGACATTCGAGGAAGTAGTAGACCTCGGTGAGTCGGCGATGGTAGTGGACGCGTGCATCGGCCGAGATCTCGGTGCGGTGGACGGTCGCCGGAAAGTCGGCCACGTCGGCAAACGCGCGGCGCGCGGTGCCACAGGGACAGGCGACGCCCTCGATCTCGGAAAAATCGACCAGTTTCCAGCGCTGTTCGGCGGTTGGTTTGAGCATCGGCTGGGCAATGGATTGAAAGATTCGCCGCGACGGCGAACTTTCCTCGCCTGGAGCGCGCGGCGCGGCAGCCATCGCCTGATCGGACAAGTCTGCCATCGTGACACGTCGGCCGACGATCAGGTTTCGCTAACCGGCAAGCTCACGATAGCAGATCCGCGGTGCGCCAGCCACAAGCGGCGATAGTGGCGCGTTGCAATCGGCAAATGTTCGCGCCGTTGCGCGGGTGGCAATGTTTACTTAACAGTCGTTGTAAACCACTGGCGGAAAAAAACTTCTGATCGCTCAAGGGCGGTTTGCCGGGTGGCCGATACGGTAGTTGTTACCTGCCGAGGATCGCGTGCCAGCCATGGCACGTACAAGGGCGCGTCAGGGCAACCGGATCGGACTTTTCGAGTCAAGGATTGGCTCGACCGGTCCTGGCGCAATAGACCGTGTGAACTGCTGGTTCCGACCCCACCTTACCCTGCCTGCCGACCACACCAAAGTAAGCTCGACGTTCCTCGCGAGCTGAGCTTGTGATGACCGCAAGAGCGAGTGCCCAAAGGCGCTGGTTCGAACCAGTCATCGCGTGATCCCGCCAGCCAGGGTGCCACGCTATCCGCAGTTCCAGTAAAGGAGACGTTGCTCGATGAAATGGAACATGGTCTTTGGAGCGCTTGTAGTCAGCGTAGGCCTGTGCAGCCAGAGCTTCGGTTTCGAGCTCTTGGATCGCATGCTCGGCCTGAACGACTGCGGTTGCAACAGCTGTTGCGACTCGTGCGAGCCGGCGTGTGGCTGTGACAAGGGTTGTGAGCCCAGCTGCTGCGCCGACGTGGCCTGCTGTGAGCCCAGCTGCTGTGCGGCTGAACCGGCTTGTGGTTGTGCCCCCGCTTGTGATTCCTGCTGCAACACTTGCTGCAAGAAGCGTCATTGCTGTGGTGGTCTGTTCAGCGGTCTGCATGACTGCCTGTTCGGATGTGGCCACTGCTGCAAGAAGCGCTGCCACAGCTGCTGCGACAGCTGCTGTGAACCGGCCTGTGCTGCCGCGTGCGAACCGGCCTGTGCCGCCGCGTGCGATCCGGCCTGTGGTTGTGAGCCGGCCTGTGGTTGTGCTCCGGCTTGCGATTCTTGCTGCAACACTTGCTGCAAGAAGCGCTGCTGCAAGAAGCGTCACTGCTGTGGCGGTCTGTTCAGCGGTCTGTTTGACTGCCACCGCTGCTGCAAGAAGCGCTGCTGCAACAGCTGCTGCGACACCTGCGGTAACGCCTGCTGCGACGCTTGTGGTTGTGGCGACGGTGGTGTCCCGGCCGCGACTTCGACCGACGACGCTGCCCCCATGCCGCCCGCCCCGACTGCCGATCCGTCGGCTTCGCTTCGGAGCAATCGCCGCATGGTTACGGCCAGCAGCAAAGTCGTCCGTCGCAACTAAGCAATTAGTGCACGGATAACGAGGTGATCCAGACCTGCCCGGGACCTAGTCCCGGGCAGGTTTTTTTTGTGCGCTGCTCCCGGCGTTATTGTTATCGCGCGCCACGCTGCACCAGACCCGCGGTATAGCTGACCACGTCGCCCCGCTGCCGGCAGACTTCCATCAGCCGATCGTAGTCGCCGCAAAGTCGCGACAGCTCGAGCAGGCTCGGAGCGAAACCGCTGGTGCGCACCCCAGGCGGAATCAGCCGGATCGTCGCGTCGATCGCTTCGGCATATCGCTTCAATCGAGCCAACAGCGCGATATAGACCTCCGCGCAGCCGGTGCCCTGCTCTTCCACGTCGCACTTCTCGGCACGCTCGCGGAAATAGGCCAGCGCCTCGTCCACCTGCCGCCCAAGCTGTGCCGCAAAGTATAAGCCGTGGCTCGGGTATACGTCGGCAAACGGCTCGTCGCCCGCAAACTGAAACTGGCTGCTCAATCGCCGGCCATACTCAGTCAGGTCGTACGCCAATGCCAACTGGTTTGGGTCTTCGACCACGCGAGCGAATCGTACCGTCGACGCCAAATGCGTCGTGTCGACGTGGTAGTTGTTATCCGAGAACAGCCAATCCCGATCCGCCACCAACTCGGCCAACGTCGACTCAGCCGGCGGATTGCCCTGCTGTCGGGCAATGTCGCTGCGCACGTTTTCCAACAGCTCGGCGTGCAAATGTTCGAGCAGTAGCGCCACGGCCTGTTGTTGTTCCGATGGAGGCCGCCCGACCAGCGCGCCCTCAAATGTCGTAATTGCGTTGCAGGTGCCGTAGTGCTTCAGCACCAACTCGTATCCCAGCCCGGGCGCAACCCCCTCATGCAGGCCGATCTCGATCAGATCCTGGAGGTTGTCGTCATCCGGCTCGATCTTGGCCATGGCTTCGGCCACCAGCGCCTTGTCGCCCACCGGCCGCAGATACATCCAAGCCTCGCGCAGTTTGTTGTCGCGCAACAGCAGTGTGCCCACCGTCCGACAAGCCGCCAGGTAGGCGTCTTCGACCTTCGATCGCAGCGGTTCGTCCAAGTCGTCGATCGACGACGTCAGAATCACCGGCAGTCCCAATTCTCGGCGCGACCTCATCAGCAACACGTCGAACAGCTCGTGGTACTTGCCGTCCGACTCAAGATGCTCGCAAAGCTCGTCGAACATCGCGTCGACGCCCTGGCTGTTGAGTCGGTCCTGGAGTTGGTCGAAAGTGTCGGTGGTCATGATGGTGGGCGTGCGTGACTGGCAATCGGGTGGGCGCAGCGTGACGTGTGTGGCAGCGCCTTGCATCCTATCAGGCGACCGACCAGCGTGCGAGTTGTGGGCACAAGTTTCCATTTGCGCGGCAGCCGGCGACAATCATCCTCCACGCCATTCGCTCCCATCGGGCAGCGCGGCGCCACAGTCCGATGGGCCAAAACGGCTCGCACACCCACGCAACATGTTGCACAATGGCGGCTGGCGACCGGCGCGCCGTTGTTCCACCAGACGTGATCGACAGAAGGACACACCATGCAGGCCTACGAACTCTCGGAATTTGGATTTGATTCGCTCAAGCTGGTCGACAGGCCGCAACCGACGGCCGGCCCGTTCGAGGTGCTGCTCAAGATGCGGGCCTGGTCGCTCAACTTTCGAGATCTGATGGTCGCCCGCGGCCACTACAATCCACGGCTCAAGATGCCAGCGATTCCGTTGTCCGACGGTGTTGGCGAAGTCGTCGAAGTCGGCGCTGGCGTCTCGCGCGCGAAGGTCGGTGATCGTGTGGCCGGCAGCTTCATGCCCAAGTGGGTCGCCGGCGAAATCGACGACAGCAAAGCCCGCAGCGCGCTGGGTGGCGGCGGCCCCAACGGAATGCTGGCCGAGTACGTTGTGCTGCACGAAGACGGCGTCGTCGCGGTGCCAGACCATCTTTCCGATGAGGAGGGCGCCACCCTGCCCTGTGCCGCGGTTACCGCCTGGCACGCGCTGGTTGGCGAAGGTTCCTTGAAGGCGGGCGACACCGTCCTGGCACTGGGTACCGGCGGCGTTTCCATATTCGCGCTGCAATTCGCCCACCAGATGGGCGCTCGCGTGATCATCACGTCGAGCAGCGACCAGAAACTCGACCGCGCCAAGAAACTGGGTGCCAGCGACGGAATCAACTACAAGTCCACGCCTAAGTGGGAGGAACCCATTCGCGAACTAACTGGCGGACGCGGCGTGGACTATGTCGTCGAAGTCGGCGGAGCCGGCACGCTGACCCAATCGATGAAAGCCGTTCGCCCCGGCGGGCAGATCAGCCTGATCGGGGTGCTGTCGGGCGGAGCGGGTCAGATCAATCCTCTGCCGATCCTGATGCGCAACATCCGCGTGCAGGGGATTTTCGTGGGCTCTCGCGAAATGTTCGAGGCCATGAACCGGGCCATCACCCAGTCTCAACTGAAGCCGATCGTCGACCGAGTGTTCGACTTCAAGGACGCGGTCGAAGCCTTCAAATACATGGAAACCGGCGCCCACTTCGGCAAAGTGGCGATTCGGGCGTAGCGCGGCCCGCCGATCATTTCTCAATCCGAGCAAAGCTCACCGGCGGAGCGACGATTTGATCGATCTCGACCGGCTCGCCGGCGAGGAATTGATGGACCACGGCCCGCGCTTCCTTGTTCAGCAAGATCGAAAAGTCGTGCGCGCCGTTGGTGACGGTGACCATCTGGCCGTTCGGAAGACTGGCCAGGATCTCGCGGGCGTTCGACGGCGGCGTGCGCGCGTCGAGATCACCGACGATGATCAAGAACGGAACGGCAACGTCGAGCGGTCCGCGGAAGTCGTCGTCGAGCAGGTGCCGTCCCCAGGCGTCGGCCAACTCATACGATGGAAAGTCGACGGCGTCTCCAAGTACGGTCGTTTCCGCCTCGCGTTTGATCTGTTCGAAACGCGCGTCAGTGGCCCATGATGCCAAATCGACGAGGCTGCCCATCGCGTGCACGCCGGTCCGCTCGCCGCGAAATCGAACGAGCACATTGGCCGCGCCCGTAAAGTCGCCCTGATGCATTTCGTAGACCAAGCGCGGGATATTGCGGGCTGAGGAGTTTCGTCCCAGCGCGCTGGCGACCAATCGCTGGACGTCGAATTTGCTCACACCAATTCGCTGCTTGCGATCAGACTTCGGTACCTCGACCTCGACGTAGACGGGCTGCTTCTCCAGCCGCGCGAGCACCGATTCGAGCATTCCCACTAGGTCCGGAACGTGCTGGCGAATCTGTTCGTTTTCGCTGGCCCGCGCCGCCAACAGCTCCAGTCCTTCTTGAATCTGCCCAGGTCGCTTGAATGTGTGGTCGGGACCCTCCGGAGATTGAACGACGACCCGATCGACCGTGTCCGCGTGCCGCCGCGCAAGCGAGAACGCCAGGTGCGATCCGTAACTGCCGCCGATCACGCGCATTGACTCGTACCCCAATACCGCGCGCACAGCGTCGATGTCGTCGGCCGATTCTTCCGTGTTGTAGCCGGCCGGGTCGACTCCCTGTTCGATCAGTCGGGCATACGCTTTCTTGTGCGCCGCTTCGACGATGGCCAACAGCGACTTGGGCTCACCAGGCTGATCGTATGGAATCGCGAATTTAATGTCGTCATAGATCAATCGCGGAGTCGACTTGCCAATCCCGCGTTGATCGACGCCCACAATGTCGCCCAGGTCCAACAGCGCCGGATCGAAAAACAGGCTCTGCCGTGCCATCTGGATGCTCGATCCACCTGGCCCGCCGGCCAGGCAAAAGATCGGTGCACCGGCGTCCGGATTCGGCGACTTAACTTGCCGCACGGCTAGTTGAATCAGATTTGATTCGGGGTTCGATCGGTTCTCGGGAACTTCGATGCGATACAGCACAGCTTCGCATTCGCCGCGTCCGGAAACCTTCGTCGTGGATTTCTCTTGGCTCACGATCCGGGGCTCGCGCGCAAGCGCACCGTTAGCCAACGCCAATACAGTCACGAGGCAAACTCCAAGTTTCCTCGACATCAGCAAACGTGAATTGACCATAGTTGCATCCCTAGGATTCGGGTTCTGGCGCGCACCGGTAATTCGGCTGACACATTACCAGTTCGCACGTGCGACGCGAATATTGCCGGCTTTTTCCGACCGATGGGGCCGTTGCTGTGGCGAAATCCGCCGACTGGCAGAAAACGACGCCAGCCCATGGCGGAGCGGGCGAGAAGTGTCCGACTTGACCGCCAACCGTACAATTATCCGATTTCGTGCCGATCTCCGGGAGAACCGCTATGCCGATCTTTCGCCCCACACCCGTCAGCAGCGACAACCCGTCGCGGGATCCCGCCAACCGGGATTCGAATCGACCGGACGTGCCGCCGGACGACGCGGCCGCGCTCGACGCCTTTTCGCGCGTCGTCGTCCGCGTGGCAGAGTCGCTGACGCCCGCGGTCGTGAATATTCGTTCGAGGAAAGCGCGTGGCGGTTCGGGATCCGGGGTGTTGTTTACGCCCGACGGGTTCTTGCTGACCAATCACCACGTCGTGCAACGGGCCAGTCACGTCCGCGTGCGGATGACCGACGGTCGCGAACTGACCGGGCGCGTCGTCGGCGCTGACCCGTGGACCGACCTGGCCGTGGTACAAGCCGAGGCGCAGGGACTTCCGTTTGCCCAACTCGGTGACTCGGCGGCGTTGCGGGTCGGTCAGCTAGCCGTCGCGATCGGCAGCCCGCTGGGATTCGACTCGACCGTGACCGCCGGTGTGATCAGCGCGCTGGGCCGAACGCTACGCAGCGTGACCGGTCACCTGGTCGACAACATCGTCCAGACCGACGCTGCATTGAATCCAGGAAACAGCGGCGGGCCGCTCGTCGATAGCCAAGGCCGCGTCGTCGGCATCAACACGGCCGTGATCGCGGCGGCCCAGGGTATTTGCTTTGCCATCCCGATCAACGCCGCCATTCACATCTTGCCTCAGCTGCTCGAACACGGTCGCGTCGTGCGCGGCTATCTCGGTTTGCACGGACACAACATCCCGCTGGCGCGCCCTCTGGCCCGGCTGTACACTCTGCAACAAGAGGCATGTGTCGAAGTCGTCGCGGTCGAGGAGGACGGACCGGCCGACCAGGCCGGAATCGTGCCCGACGACTTGATCGTCTCGCTGGGTGATCGGCCGGTGCAAAGTGTCGATGACCTGCACAAACTGCTGACGGAATTGCCGGTCGGCGTGCCGGCGTCGGTGATCCTGCTGCGCGGCCAGCGTCGCTTGCAGCGATTCGTGCTGCCGGAAGAGTATCCCCGTTGGAACGTGCCAACCGAATAACGGCCGGCGACGCGCGGTGCTGGTCTGCCCACAGGCGCGTCAGAATGCCTTCGGCAATTGCCGCGAGCCGCGATCCGTCACGGAGGATAGAAACGCGCTAGCCGTGCGCGTCGCACTTGGCACTCGCGCCGCTGGCGGCGGTACCCGGTTGTGCCGGTCGCAAGTCGCACCCGCTCGACTCCGCGTTCATTTTCAGCGCGCCAAACGCGAACTCCAACGGAATGCCTGGGGCGCACGGCGTTCCGCTGGGATAGATCCAGTGCTTGCGGCCGACTTCAACATGGCAGCAATACACGGGCCGGTTGGGGCCACCTTGGGCAACGTGCGACATGCCGTTCTTCTCGGCTTGGGCCGGTAGCGCGTCGAACGTCGAGCGCACCTCGTCCGCTTCACGGCGCATGTCGATACCAATGTGATCGACGAACGGGCGAACACGACGCGCGCACGGCGTCTCAACCAGATCGTCTTCCGAAACGTCGATCGACGAAAAGATCAAATTCACGCCACCGTCGAACGTGAACTTCACGAATCCGTCTTTCGCGTAGTCGAGTTTGCCGCCCCATCGGCAAAGCTGCTCCTGATCCACCAGGTTCGCGTCGTCGACCTTGACGTGCACGTGAATCGTTTCCGCGTCGTACAGCGCCTCGGCGAATGCGAATTCGGGATCGAACACACCCAGCACGGTCCGCATCTCTTGCTCGCCGATCAGGTTCGCCGCCCGTGCCTTTTCAAGAATCTTGGCCGTCGCCCGTTGTTCAACCATCGCAGTCGCCCCATTGCGTTTCCCATGTGGTTCAGTCCGAGCCCGAGATTCAACCATCCGACGTGTCAGCCGGGCTTGGATCCGCGGATGTCCACTAAGCTATCCGGGCAGACTGGCCATGTCACGCGGCGGGCCGACTTTTAGCGTTTTTCCCGGTTCGAGATCGCCTTTCCGGCTTGCGCGGCTGCTCGGGCTGCCGTTTCGGGTCCGGCCGCATGGGTCCGCTTGTAACGATTCTGTCGAAGCGCGCGATTGGGTATTTGAGTTGGCCCGCAGAGTTTAACATCCGCCCTGCAGGCGCCGCCGTGAAGTGTCCGATACAGACTTTGCCACTCATGGAAGAGTCTGCGGATTGGGCAAAGTTGCCGGCCGGGTGTCGGCGGCGTGCGAGGCGGTCCCGATCGACCGCTCTCGACTTGTCCGCCCGGCTCAATGCACGTCATGGAAACGACTCGCCCGAACCATTGTCGATTTCCCTGGCGCATCGTGGCGAAAGAAATACCGACTTACCTGAAGCTTGTTACCGAGACCGGTGCCGAAGCGCGCAACGTGGCCTGTGAAGATCTGGCTGCCATGGCCGATGTTGGCCGCGCCTTCGAGCGCGCTACGGGCTGGCGGTTCGAGGCTGAAACCGGCGACAAGCCCAGCGAAACTCCGAACCTGATGTGGTCCGCCCCGGTCAACCCGGGCGTTGGAGCCGCTCCCGGGCACGTCAGGCTGTTTTCCGTCGAAGACCCCGCCGGCAATCCGTTACCGCGCTGCCCGCTCGACGATGCCAGCGCGCTGGCCGATGCCGTCGGAAAGCTCTGGGGAGAACTGATCACCACGCGGCAAGCACTCTGGCGCAGCGAGGCCGATCTGGCCACCGGTGTTCCGATCGTCGTTCGCGAGGATGTCGACACCCCGCCGCTCAGCGAACGACTCGAGTCCGTGTTGCGGGCCGGTGCCGAAGCAGTGGGCTGCGAAGCGATCGCGCTTTACCTGCTCGATCCGGCAACGACGGAACTGAAATTGCGTTCCAGTTGGGGCTTGCCTCGCAAGCGGCTAGCCGAACCGGCCCGACCGCTGCGCGGCGCGCTGGCCGATCTCGAGGCCCTGCTCGGCCATGCCGTCGTGCTGACCAACGACGAACTGCGCGACTATTGGAAGGTGCCCGAGGAAGGATTTGGCACGAGCGTCTGCGTACCGGTGTCGAGCCCGGCGATCCCGCTGGGAACGCTGTGGGCGTTCTGCCGCGAGTCGCGCGATTTCAACGACGCGGAAACGAACATCTTGGAAGTGGTGGCTGGCCGGATTGCCTCGGACTTGGAGCGCGAAGTGTTGGCCGACGAAGCGGTCATCACGCGCGAACATACCAAGCAAGTGATCGCCGCCCAACAATCGCAGTCGGAACAACTGCCGACAGTCGCGCCCGAGATCGAAGGATGGGAAGTGGCCGCCCGCGTGTCGCAGGTCGATTCGCTCGGCGGAACGTTTTACGACTGGTTTGCGTTGGGCGACGATCGACTCGCCATCGTTGCAGGCGACGCGCTGCAAGCGGGCGTGGGCGGGGCGATTCTGGCTTCGGCGCTGCGTGCCACGGCCCGCACACTCGCCAATCGCAGCACCACGTTGCAACGATTGCCCGAAACGGCCAACGAGGTTCTCTGGACCGGTTCGGCCGGCGGACAAGGCGCGGGGTTGTTTCACGCGGTCCTCAAGCCGGCAAAAAACACGCTCAATTTCGCGCTGGCCGGTCCGATGCGCGTATTGTCGATCACGGGCGATTCCGCCGAGACGCTTGCCGAGCCGACGCCGCCCCTGGGGTGCGACGACGAGCCCGACGTGACTCGAATTCGCCGCGCGATGTCCGACGGCGAACTGCTGGTTGTTTACGGGACGAATTGTCTTGCCGCGAACGGGGACCCCTCGGCAAAACAACTCGACGAACAACTGGCTGCCGCACTGACGGCTAACGCGAAGCGGTCTGTCGCCGAGCTGGGTGAGCAAGCCGCCGCGGTGCTTGCAAGTCATCGGGGCGTTGGCCCGGGCGACTCGTTGGTGGTGGTGATCAAACGATCGGAGACGTAGGCCGCTGTGGCGGCTCGGGAGGCAGTGTCCGCAGAGGGTTCGGCGTTGCGAATCGCGCGCGTCATCGTGGTTCTTGACTCGGCAACCAAAAGCCGTAGACTCGCATGGGTAGCCAGACTTACGCGGGAATGGCGGAATTGGCAGACGCGCTAGGTTGAGGGCCTAGTCCTCGCAAGAGGGTGCAGGTTCAAGTCCTGTTTCCCGCATTCACTTCGCCGTGCAGACGCACAAACGACACGCTTGCGAACTCCAGCGTGTTGCCAGACATTACCGACCGGCGCCCGTGGTTCGTGGGCGCCCGGCCGAGCGGAATGACGAGAAGACGTTTTGGTTTTGCGAGGCGATCAGGAAGGTTGTGAAATCGAAACCACGCAAGTCCGCTTCCCGAAGAGCGGCCAGCCGCCGACGCGCCGCGAAGAAGCGCGTCCGATGGAGTCGGCTTTCCGACGACGATCTGTTGGAGATGCGAATCTGCGATCTCGGATTGCAGATCGCGCGCACGCCACTGGCGCGCCACATCCGCCAGCTCTTTGAGGAGCTGGACTACCGCGGGCTCAGCTTTCGGCCGCATTTTTGGCTGTCAGACGAATGGTTCTCGCCCGATGGCATTCCCGGCGTGGCGATTCCGTTCTACTTGGCGCATCCGCGGCTGGCGAAGCTGGAGCGGAAGATGATGCTCGAAGTGGAAGGCGGCACGGCCGAGTCGTGTTTGCGCATTTTGCGCCACGAGACGGGACACGCCATCGGAACCGCCTACCGGTTGCACCGTCGTGAGCGCTACCGGAAGCTGTTCGGCAAGTTCACTGCGCCCTATCCGGAGTACTACAGCCCCAAGCCGTACAGCAAGAACTACGTGTTCCATATTGAGCCCTCCTACGCGCAAGCCCATCCGGCCGAGGACTTCGCCGAAACGTTCGCCGTCTGGCTCAAACCCCGCTCGACGTGGCGCTCGACGTACGAGGAATGGCCCGTCATCAAAAAACTGGAATACGTCGCCGAGTTAATGGAAGAAGTGGCCGAGGCCAAGCCGCTGGTAACGTCACGCGCAAAGGTCGATCCGGTCAGCCGGCTTCGCAAGACGTTGGGCGAGCACTACGCGCAGAAGCGCGACAAGTACGGAATCAGTCTCCCCAACCTGTACGATCAGCATCTGCGCAAGCTGTTTTCGGAGAAGCCCGAGTCGGGCAGCGGGCAGCCCGCCGCGACGTTCTTGCGCAAGAACCGCGTGCAACTTCGCAAGACCGTGGCTCACTGGACCGGCGAGTACCAGTATATGATTGAGCAGGTGTTGCGCGAGATGATCGATCGCTGCCGCGAATTGAATTTATGGCTCGACCGGCCCGTCGAAGCGGGCAAGCACGACGAGCTGGTGGTGGTCACGGTTCAAACAATGAACTACATTCACGGCGGACACCATCGGGTAGCCCTTTGACAACCGCCAAACGCAAATCCCGCGCGTTCCGCAAGCTGCGCGTGCTGGTGCTCGTGCACCAGGATCTCGTGCCGCCCGATTCCATGGAAGGATACTCCGACAAAGAGATCCTTGAGTGGAAGACTGAATTCGACGTCATCACAACGTTGCGCGAAATGGGGCACGAAGTGCGCCCGTTGGGTGTGTGGGACGATCTGGGCGTCATCCGCAAAGAACTCGAGAGCTGGAAGCCGCACATCGCGTTCAACTTGCTCGAGGAGTTCCATGGCATCGCGGTCTACGACCAGCACGTGGTCAGCTACCTCGAGCTGCTGCGGCAGCCGTACACCGGCTGCAATCCGCGCGGGCTGATGCTCGCGCACGACAAGGCGCTCTGCAAACAGATCCTGAGCTACCACCGGATCCGCACGCCCAAGTTCGCGGTCTATCCGCTCAAGCGTGCCTTCCGGCCGACCAAACGTCTTGACTACCCGATGGTCGTCAAATCGGTCAGCGAAGAGGCATCGCTGGGCATCTCGCAGGCGTCGCTGGTCACCAACGAAGCGAAGCTCAGGGACCGTGTTCAATTCATCCACGAACACGTGCAGTCCGACGCGCTGGTCGAAGAGTTTATCGAAGGCCGCGAGCTCTATGTCGGTATCATCGGCAACCAGCGGCTCCAATCGTTGCCGATCTGGGAGCTTCAGTTCACCAAGTCGGGCGACAAGGTTCCCTTGATCGCCACGGCCAAGGTGAAGTGGGACGAGGACTACCAGAAGCGCGTCGGCGTGAAGACGGGCCCCGCCACGGGACTGGCCGAGAACGTCTCGGCGGCTATCGTCAAGCAATGTCTGCGGACCTACCGCGCGCTGTACATGACCGGCTACGCGCGCATCGACCTGCGGCTGGCCGAAGACGGGCAGGCGCACGTGCTCGAAGCCAATCCCAACCCCAACCTTTCCTACGGCGAAGACTTCGCCGAAAGCGCTGAAGTGTCCGGCCTCAAATACGAAGCATTGATGCACCGCATCATCACGTTGGGCAGCAGCTACAAAGCCGCCTGGCGCGCCGGCGAATAAGTCACTTTGGCGAGCAAATCTCCGACGACCGGCTTTGCTGCTTAAGCGTTCTCTCGCTGCCCGCGGTGTCGCTTGAAAGCCCATGCCGTAGTAGCCGATAATGGGGCACTTGCGGAAGATTAACGCGGGCGCATCGGATGGGCCTGTCACACACGACCAGTTCGGCGGGAACCACGATGAAACCAATGCGATTTGTCATGATCGGCGGCTTTTTGGGCGCCGGCAAAACAACCACCATCGGCGCTCTAGCGCGCCGCTACACGGATCAAGGCCTCAAGGTCGGGATTGTCACCAACGATCAAGCGACTGATCTGGTCGACACCCATGCCCTGCGCTCGCAAGGGCACACCGTCGGCGAGGTTGCCGGCGCGTGCTTCTGTTGCAACTTCAACGAGCTGCTCAGCACCGTGGGCCAACTGGCCCAGGACGAACGGCCCGACGTGATCTTGGCTGAGCCGGTCGGAAGCTGCACGGACCTGGTCGCCACGGTCGTGCAACCACTGGTGCAACTCCACGGCGGCGAGTACGAGATCGCACCCTACGGCGTTATTCTGAAGCCGAGCCACGGCTTGCGGATTCTCAAGCCGAACGAGCGCTCGGGCTTTTCGCCGAAAGCGGCCTACATCTTCCGCAAGCAGTTGGAAGAGGCCGACGTCATCCTGATCAATCGTGTCGACGAGCTGTCGGCCGAGCAGGCCGACGAGTTGGGAGAGCTGCTGTCGGCCGAGTACCCCGACACACCGCAACTGCGGATGTCGGCCAAGACGCTTGAGGGCTTCGACGCGTTCGCCGAGTTCCTCAATCAACGCGGACCGTTTGGCCGCCGGATTCTTGAATTGGACTACGACACCTACGCCGAAGGCGAAGCGGAACTCGGTTGGCTCAACGCCAGTCTCGCCGTCGAGGCCGCCGATCCGTTCGCTCTGGACGAGATGCTGCTGGCGGTCATTGGCCGTGTGTCGTCCGCGCTCGAAAAGCAAAAGGCCGAAACGGCGCACCTTAAAGTGATTGGCCTGTGGGAAGGGTTCTTCGGCGTGGCGAATCTGGTCAGCAGCCAATCACCTCCTGAGCTTTCGTTGCCCTCGCAGTGCGAGGTGAAACAGGCCAACGTGATCGTCAATGCGCGCGTCGCGCTGGATCCGGAGCAATTGAGCCACGAGGTGCGGCAATCGGTGGAAGACGTCTGCCGAATGTTTGGCGCGACACCGACGTGGAACGTGGTCCAAAGCTTCCGGCCTGGGCGCCCCGTGCCAACGCATCGCATGGCTGCGGCGATGTAGCCGACACGCGCGCATCGCCGGACAAACGGCACGTCCCTCCTCCGATCAACTCCGACCATGTCGATTCGTCTCTCGAATCTTCGGACGCACTTCGACGAGCCGGAAACCGCGCTGGTCGAGCATGCCGCTCGGGCGCTTAGCGTATTGCCAGACGACATTCGGCACTGGCGCATTCTGCGCAAGAGCTTGGATCTGCGCGATAAGTCGGACGTCGCCTGCGTCTACGCGCTCGAGGTGGCCGTGCCGGGCGACGAGAGGGCGTTGATCGAGCGCGTCGGCGCGACGGCAGGGACCGTGGCGGTCGACGCGTTTCACGAAGTGCCGTTTCAAATGCCTTCGCCTGGCAGCCAGCCGCTGAGGGAGCGCCCGGTGATTGTCGGTTCCGGTCCGGCCGGCGCGTTTGCGGCCTACTTCCTGGCCGAATACGGCTACTGCCCGATCGTTCTCGAACGCGGCCGCGCGGTCCGCGAGCGCATCGCCGACATGCGGGCCTTCGACGCGGGCGGGCCGCATGATCCGGAAAGCAACTACTTGTTCGGCGAGGGAGGTGCCGGCACCTTCAGCGACGGCAAGCTGACCTGCCGCAGCACGGGGCCCGATGTGCGCCGCGTTTTGCAGGTGTTCGCCGACTGCAAGGGAAAGCCGTCGGTCGTCTACGATCATCGTCCGCACCTGGGCAGCAACCGGCTTCCGGCCGTCGTCAAGGAGCTGCGGCGGCGCATCACTGTCGCGGGCGGTGAGTTTCGCTTCGAGTGCCGGCTGGACGACGTCGACCTGACTGACGGCAGCGTGCGCGGCGTTTTCACATCATCCGGCTATTTGCCGGCCAGCGTGCTCGTGCTGGCGATCGGGCACAGCGCCCGGGACACCTACGAGATGTTGCACCGCCGCGGCGTGCCGATGGAACCCAAGCCGTTCCAGTTCGGTCTGCGGATCGAACAATCGCAAGAGCAAGTCAATCGCGTGCAGTACGGCGCAAAGCGGCTTGAGACGAAGCTGGGCGCCGCCGATTACGCGTTGGTGGCGCGCGGCGAAACAAATGTCTTCACGTTCTGTATGTGCGCCGGTGGCTACATCATGCCGTCCGTTTCGGAGCCGGATCATTTTTGCACCAACGGCATGAGTCTCTCGCGCCGCGACTCACGTTATGCCAACAGCGGGCTGATGATCACGCTCGAGCCCGAGCAATTCGGCTCGCGTCACGCGCTGGGTGGCATGTTCTTACAGCGCCGCTACGAGCGGCTCGCCTTCGAGCTGGGAGGCGCCGACTACCGTTGTCCCATTCAAACTCCGCAGGACTTTATTGCCCGGCGCAAAACGCAGGGCCGCCTGCAGTGCAGCTATCCGCGCGACATTGTGGCCGCGAACCTGGCGGAGTTGGTTCCGCCAGCGGCCGCCACGGCGCTGGATCGCGCGTTGCCGATGTTGGATCGTCGTTGGCGAGGCGAATTCTTGCGCGGCGCGACGCTGGTCGGTCCGGAAGCGCGCGGCAGCTCGCCTGTGCGGTTTCCGCGCGATTCGAACACGATGCAGAGCGACGGTCTCGCCGGACTCTACCCAGTGGGAGAAGGCGCCGGCTATGCCGGTGGCATTGTCAGCGCGGCGCTCGACGGCCTGCGAGCCGCCAAGGCGATCATCCGGCAGTACGCGCCCTTGGAGCCTCGCCGGGCGACAACGACGGATTGACGACTTGGATTTCGTTGATCACCCGATGGACGCCGTCCACGCGATACACGATGGCTTCGGCCAGTTGCTTGAGCTGACCGTAGGGCACGCGCCCACGAAGCGTCAGCGCGCCCGCGGCACACCGGCATCGTAGCCCTTTCAAGAAGAAGTAGGGGCTTCCGTGCAGCGACCGTTCGGCGGCTTCCACCACCGCGTCATCGCCGGTAGGGGCGCTCGTTTTTTCGACGTCCGTCATCTTGACGTAATTTTCCCAGCCGGTGCGAACCGCAACGTTCCTTGGACATGCCACCCAGCAGGGCGACCGCGTACATCGAACTTGCAGATTGTAGGGCCGCGTGGTCGAGCACGCCAGCCACATGCAGAGGCCACATGGACTATCGACCGTTCGTGTCGAAAAATCCACATGCCGCTGTCGCCAACATTCCAAAGTACCGGCGCGGGCCAGAACGGCTGCGGCCACCCCAGTTCGCCCGTCACCGGCCGCTTGACCGTTCGGCAATTGCTCGCCAGCATGGACGCGGACTCAATCGATGGGCACCGCCCGTCGGCCAACCTCGAACACCAGCCCATTGCAAGAAACTATGGGTGCGTATGATGCGATCGTGCTCGGCGTGGGCGGCGTCGGCAGCGCCGCGCTGTTCCAACTTGCCAGACGCGGCGCGCGCGTCCTGGGGATCGATCGCTTCCCGCCCGGCCACGATCGGGGCAGCTCCCACGGGCAGACCCGGCTCATCCGCAAAGCCTATTTCGAACATCCGGACTACGTTCCGCTGGCGCTGCGGGCCTACGACCACTGGCAAGCCCTGGAACGTGAAACGGGTCTCACGCTCTATCATCAGGTAGGCGTTCTGCAAGTCGGACCGTCCGGCGGCGACGTGCTGCGCGGCGTGCGCGAGAGTGCCCGCAGGCACAACCTGCCGATCGAGAATCTCACAGCGCAAGAGACGATGGCCCGCTTCAAGGGCTTTTGGATGGCCGACGACTACGAAGCCGTCTTCGAACAGGCCGCTGGCTACCTATTGGTCGAACCGTGCGTTGAAGCCCATGCCCGCCTCGCGGTCGCCGCCGGCGCCGAGTTGCACACCGGCGAAGCGATTCGCGGATGGCGGGTCGATGGTTCGGGCGTTGCCGTCGAAACCGACCGCGCTACCTACACCGCCTCGCGTCTGATTATCACCGTTGGCGCTTGGGCTGGTTCGCTGTTGGGTGATTTGTCGGTGGCGCTAGAAGTGCGTCGCAAGCCGCTGTACTGGTTTGCCACACGATCGGAGGTTTACCAAAGCCAGCGCGGCTGTCCGGCTTTCTTCTTCGAATTGCCCGAGGGCGCTTTTTACGGCGTGCCGCAAATCGATGCAGCCGGCGTGAAAGTTGGCATGCACAGTGGCGGCCGCGTCGTCGACGATCCGCTGCACGTCGACCGCGACATCGACGTCGACGACTTGGAGCAAGTCGCGCATTTTGTGAGCCACTTTCTGCCCAAGGCTGAAACGCGCTCGACGGATCACACGGTCTGCATGTACACGATGACCGCCGACGAACACTTCATCGTGGGTCGGCATCCTGCCCACGACCAGGTCGCGATGGCGGTTGGACTATCGGGCCACGGTTTCAAGTTCACCGGTGTACTTGGTCAGGCCTTGGCCGACCTGGTGCTCGACGGCCAAACCGAGTTGCCGATCGGGTTTTTGGCGGCCGACCGACCCGCCCTTCGGCCACAGGCGTGATGCACCCTCCTGCCGGACGCTTGTGCGGCACGAGAAGCAGCCAGGGCGCCATTCCGAAAAAGGCCGCGGAATGACGGCCGTTTTTGACAAAATTACCCAAGCCGACCATACTATCCATATTACAAGATTCCTTTCGCAGCCCGTCCAATGGGCTGGTCCGTGTGCTGGGCAAATTGCGGCCCCGCGCGCTCGCTTCTGGAACTGAGGACGCCGGCAAAACGTGGCCGGCGCGGCGTCATGCACTCGATGTTCATCGCGCGAATTCCCTTCCCGCTGACGGTCGCGGCCGTGGTATTGGTGGGCTGCCTGACCGTGGTGCCCTGTCGCGCCGTCGCCCAACGGCAGGAGGAAGTTGCCGACACCGTGGTGGCCGACCCTGGCGATCTGGGCGTGGGCCTGGGTACTGGCCTCGTCGCGACCACTCCGGCGGACGACGTTGCGCCTCCGACCGAAGACCGTCAACCGGACAACGCGGTACGCACCGCGGTGCCGAAGCCAGTCAAGAACCGCTACGCGACGCCCGACCCGGCGCTGGAACTGACCGACCCGCGCACCTATCGACTCAAATGGGCCATTCGCATCGAAGCCGCCTCGGCGCCGGCCAAAGGCATCGTCGCCACGGGCCCGATTCCGATGGACTGGCCCGAGCAGCGTGTGCGGCTGCTGAGCCAAACCATCAGCAAGGGAAGCCGGATCAGCGAGCAGGTGTTCGCCGGGCAGGCGGCCGTGCTGAAGTTTCAAGTCGCGAAGATTCCGCAGGGCGAGACCGCGTTCGTCGAGCGAATGTACGAAATCACGCGCTATCGCACCAAGTTTTCGCTGCCGGGCGAGTCGTTGGAGGCCCCGCGCGGCGCTCCTCCCGAGATGAAGACCCAACTGGCCGGCGTTCCGCCCGGCATCCAGTTGAAACACCCCAAGATGATCGAGTTGACCGACTCATTGCGGGCCCGCAATCCTGACGGAGCACCCTGGGAGACCGTCAAGTCGTTTTGGAGCTGGACGCGTGACAACGTCAAGTTCGAGAACGGCGACTTTCGCGGCGCCATGCACGCACTGGAACAACAGTGCGGCGACTGCGAGGAGATGAGCGCGCTGTTCGTGGGCATGTGCCGGTTGTCGGGCATTCCGGCCCGAACCGTTTGGGTCGAAAGCCACGACTATCCGGAGTTCTACTTGGTCGATAGCCAGGGCAAGGGACATTGGATTCCGGCACAAGTGTTGGGCCCGGCCTGGTTCGGCGAGATGGCCGAGTATCGGCCGATCTTCCAGAAAGGGGATCGGTTCTTCGATCCACTGAAGCGCGAGTACGTGCGCTATGTGCCACAAACGGTGCGTGGAGCGCACGCCCGCGTCGCGCCCAAGGTGCAGTTCATCCACGAGATCATTTCCGACTCGGACATCAACGGCCCGTCGTACAACGGTCCTAGTTCGCGCGATCGGAGTTGATCGCCGGCAGCGAGGAACATCGCCGATGGGGTTGTCCCTGGCCATTCGTCGCCGTGACGTGGTTGCATTATTGTTCGCCGCAGCGCTAACCCGCGTGCTGCAAGCAACCCTGTTGCCGCGCGCCGCTGCCGACGATGCGGCCCCCCGCGGTGTTGCCTCCGGCATCGACGCCCGCTCGTCCGCCCAATCGGACGACGAGGATTCGTCGCCCGGCCTCGACAACGAACAATGGCTCGTACGCCGCCGCGCGCGGCGCGTGTCACAGTTGCCGCCGGCGCCCATTCCGCCGCACGTCGACGCGACCACGTTCAATCCGATCGACGCCTTCATTGCGGCCCGTTGGAGCGACGCGCCGTCGGGCCCCCAGCCGCAACTTTGCGATGAAGCGACGTTTTTGCGCCGCGTCTATCTCGACCTGGTCGGCGTGATTCCCAGTTGGAAGGAGGCCAACCGGTTCCTGGCCGGCCGCGACAGTCGGGAGCACCGCGAGAAGCTGGTCGACGCGCTGTTGGCCCGCGACCGCCAGTATGCCGCTCACTGGACGCCCTTCTGGGAAGACGCCCTGGCTAGCCAAAACGTATTGTCGCAGGGCGGCATTCTGACCCGCGGCAACTATCGCCAGTGGCTGCTGACAAGCTTCGAGCAAAACCGGCCCTACGACGTGATCGTCGCCGAATTGATCGATCCGACCATGCCCCGCCGCAAAGGGCCGGACGAAAAAGAAGTGCTCGGCACGACATTTTCGATCGAGTTCGTTCGCAACGAAGATCACACCGTCACGCTGCAAACTGCCGCCAACATCGGCCAGGTGTTCCTGGGCACCGGCATGAAGTGTGCCAGTTGCCACGACCACTTCGAAAACGACGAGTGGCCGCAGGACCGATTTCTGGCGTTCGCCGGGCTGTTCGCGCCGCGCGACATGGAGCGAATTCGTTGCGAATTGAAAAGCGGACAAACCGTGGCGGCCCGGTTTCCGTTCGACGTGCCGGGCGCGTCGGTCGAGGCGCCCCCGGAGTTGTCCGCCCGGCTCCGTGGCGCAGCGCGGATGATCACCGACCCGGCCAATCCGCGCTTTGCCAAGACGATCGTCAACCGTTTGTGGAAGCGGTATCTCGGTTGGGGATTGTTTGAGCCGGTCGACGACTTTCGACTCGACACGCCGGCCAGCCACCCGGAGCTGCTCGATTGGCTGGCGCACGACTTCCTCGCGCATGGCTGCGACCTGAAGCACACGATTCGCCTGATCTTGACCAGCCGCACGTATCAACTGCGCTACGACCCTGCACTGGTCGATCAATTCTCCGCCGGCCAGGACAATCCGCCGCGCTACTTCCGCTCGCCGGCGTTGCGCCGGCTGACCGCCGAGCAGTTTCTCGATAGCGTGCGGATGGCCGCCAATGGCGAACTTGCGGAAAACCAGCGCTGCTACTTGGACGCCCGCTCCACGGCGCTGGCCCGTGCCATGGGTCGCCCAGCATCGCGCAACGAAATCAGCACGGAACGGCCCGACGACCTGGCCGTCGTGCAATCGTTGGAGTTGCTCAACGGCTCGGAACTGCACGAGATGATTCGCTCGGGCCGGGTTTTCGACGAAGTAGTCGAGCGCTGGGATGCCCGCCGGCTGGTCGACCGTTTGTATCGCTCCGCACTCAGTCGACCGCCGACGGCCGACGAGCGCAACTTAGGTCGGGCCTACCTGGAAGCTTCGGAATCGGCCCAAGCCGGTTTACACGACATGCTCTGGGCGTTGGTCTGCGGGCCCGAGTTTCAATACATCAAGTAACGTCGCGCGCCGCGGCACGTTCGACACATCGTCGCCAACAACCATGAATCGCCCCAACCGCCCGAACCGACGACAATTCGTGAAGCAATCGCTGGCCGGTGCCGGTGCGCTGGCGTTGCCTGGCGGCATGGCCGCGCTTGCTCCGCGCGTGTTGCGGGCCGATTCAGCCGCTGCCGAACAACCGCCCGCCAAAGCCGATGCGGTGATCATGATCTGGCTGCCTGGCGGAATCGCCCAAAGCGACACCTGGGATCCGAAGCGTTACACGCCCTTCGAGCCGGGAATGAAGGGCAGCCAGTTGCTCGGCACGTGCGAATCGATTCCCACGTCGGTCGATGGATTGCGATTTGGCGCCGGGTTAGAGAACATCGCGTCCGAGATGCACCACGGCACCGTGCTGCGCAGCTTGACCAACGAAACCAAGTTCGGCGCCGTGCACCTCAAGGCCCAGTACTACATGATGACTGGTTACTTGTTTCCCGTCGGACTGAAAGCGCCCAGCATGGGCGCCGTCGTGGCCCGTACGCGCGGTCCGCGTAGCGAGCACGTGCCGCCGTACATCTACATCGGCCGCGACGTCGACACTAGCGACACGGAGAAGCAGTTCATCGCCGAATCGATCGGCCCTGGGTTCTACGGCGTGAAATACGCGCCATTCATGATTCCCGATCCGACCGCCGGCCTGGAAACGCTTAGCGCCGCTGCCGGCATGAGCACCCGCCGGATTGACCGCCGGCTGGCCTTTCTCAACGGTGCCGCGCGGCTCTCCGACAAGGCACTCGCCGAATCACCCAAAGCGGCCGACTACTTGAACATGATGGCGCAAGCCCGGTCGATGATGGACTCGCCGGTCAAGCGGGCCTTCGACTACGCGCGGGACGAGAAGCCGGCCACGATCGAAGCCTATGAGCCGCGCATCGCGCCGAACGAACTGTTGGACGAGACCTACTACTACGGCCGGCGTTTCGGCCATGGGCTGTTGCTGGCCCGTCGACTCGTCGAATCCGGAGCCCGTTTCGTGCAGGTCGAGTACCAGTACGGTCCGTTCAAGGGCTTCGACATGCACGAGGACGGCCAGCGTCGGATGGTCGAGATGAAGCGCCAGATCGACGGCCCCATTGCCCAACTTGTGCGCGACCTGGCCGATCGCGGGCTGCTGGAACGCACGCTGGTGATCGTGGCCACGGAATTCGGTCGCACCATCGCCAACCAGCCGAAGGCGGGCGTCGAGCCGGTCGGCTTTGCCGAACAGCAATCGGGCGACGACCTGATCATCGAAAACGAGAAGATGTACGGCTTTCACGGCCACTTTTCCAGCGGCAACAACCTACTGTTCTTCGGCGGTGGCTTCAAGCCGGGCACCGTCTACGGGCGGACCGCCGACGTGCATCCGATGGTGCCGGTTGAGCACGCGGTGCGGCTGGAAGATGTTCACGCCACGATCTATCGCGCGGCCGGCATCGCGCCCGACACCTCGTACGTCACCGAGGGCCGTCCGTTCTACGTGACCAAGGACGGCAAGGGCCAGCCGATTGACGAGCTGTTGGCGTAGCGGCCACTGAACCGCACAATCCGACAGGCTCAGTCGCGGTTTCAGCGTTAGATTGGCGAGCGTCGTCCGACGTTCACCGCACCAGTTCCAACGTGCCCCACAGACTCGGATCGCTGGCCACCGGAAATTCGCTGGCGGTGCTGAAAAACTGCTCGCCCAATTCGCGGTCGAGGATCGCGTAGGTGAAGCCCAGCTTAGGATGGTCGACCGGATTGAACCCGGTCAGTGCCGCGGCCGGCAGAAACACGCTCATCACGTACCCGTCGACCCGCTTCTCGCTATTGATGTGAAGCTGTCCGGGCCGCACTGGGCTGGCGTTTTCCCGCGCGCGATCGACCAGCAGTTGATCCGCCACCGGATCCTGATAGCTGCGTCCGCCGCCCGCTGGCAGAAAGATGAAGCGGTGGCAAAAACGAGTCGCCCGGTGGATGTTGTGCGTCGCTCGGGTGTCGATCCAAAGTTGCAGTCCGTCGGAGTCCTCGAGTTTGGTCTGCCGGCACCAGCTTGGCTGCCGTTTGCCGGCGATGCGCACGCTGACGCCTAAGCCGGCCTCGCTCCACCCGGCCCGCACGTCGGCGAAGGACTTTCTGCCCTCCAGTTCTTCCAGGTTGGGCAGGCGATGGTTGGTCGAAAGTTCGGCCGGCGCAGCAGAGCCCAACTCCTTCGCGTATCGGCATTCCGTGGCGAAGCGGAACAAGAATCGGGTTGGTAGTAGCGGGTTGGCCATACTCAGTCGTTTGCGATCCGAAGTGTGACGGACAAGGCCGCGCGATGCTCCCAATGCCGCACGACCCGGGCAACGTGGGGCGCCGGGTTACGCCGTGCTGACCGTTTTGCCCGCGCCTAGCGACGCGATATGTTCTTTCAACAGGGTGGTAAAGTCTCCGCGGTCGAGATCGTCGCCAGACACGAACCGCAACCGCAGCGTATCGAGTTGCGCGCCGGCGTTAAACTCGCGATCCGCGCCCATGTCGGTAATTCGGCCCAGCGCGAAGTGGCCCTTCGGCCCGGTCAGCACCAGATCGACTCCAGCTGGACGTTTCGTATGAATCGTGGCCCACGGCTCGCGCTGCTCCGGCACGAAGACATGAACCAATTGCTGGTTGTTCCACAAAAACTGTCCCCGCGGGGCGGCCTCGCTGAGTCGCTCGCACAGTTCCTCGAGCACTTCCACGTCCCACGCCGGCGGCTTGCCGGGCGGAAAACCCTTGCGCGCCAGATGCCACTTCTGTCCCAGCACCTTCCAGGGCATCACGTCCTCCGGCTTTTGCCGCACGCGGTCGGCAAACTTGCCGAAGCCGGCGATGGCAGCCTCCAGGAACTTCCAGAAGGCCGGCGTGTCGATCTCGTCGAGCGAATGGACCTGCAACTGCACTTCCTGGAACGGACCGCGCAGGTTCTTGCACTTCACGCGCGGCTCACGGCCATACACCGGCAGGTCGGGCAGGTCGTTCAGCGGCTTCAGCTTCAACTGCGATACGAGCGTGTCGCGTTTGAACGTGTTCTTGGCCACGCGGAACTTGAGCTTCAGCAGCCACTGTTCGCCGGTGATCGCGTGCAGGAACCAGCCGTCGCTCTTGGTCGGCGCGGCGATCTCGACGATCGTGCGCGCATTCCAGTTCGTATCGCCGAAGCGGCCTGAGTCTTGAATCCGATCGACAACCTTCTCCAGAATGCGGCCGTCCCAACGGCACGGTTCGCCTTTGCGCCCGACGCGGTCGACCGTATGCCAGCGCCGCCCGTTCGATTCCCACGGCATCCGCGCGTCTTGGCCCACTTCGGCAATGTCGAGGTCGCCGTCGCGCTGCTCGTCGGCCGCGGCAAAGTCGTACAGTTTGCGCTTCTCGCGCGGACTTTCGGCCAACGCCTCGGCCAGTACATCGGCGGTGTGCGACTTTGGCGACGTTTCGCCGGCGATTAGCTTTTCGTAGTTCGATGCTCTCTTCGTCCGCGTGGATCGGCCGTTTTTCTTGGCGCGGCGCGAACCGTTTGCCGAAGAGGCAGCCCTGCCCGCGCGCCCCTTGCCCTTCGATGCCGCCTGCGCCGCACATTGGGCGACGTCCTCGGGTGTTCCGCTGGCAACCACGTAGCCACCGCCGTCGCCGGCCTCGGGCCCCATGTCGATGACCCAATCGGCCGTCTTGATCACGTCCAGATTGTGTTCGATCACCACGACCGTGTTGCCCAAGTCGACCAGCCGGTTGAGCACGTCGAGCAGTTTGGCGATGTCCTCAAAATGGAGCCCCGTGGTCGGCTCGTCGAGCAAATACAGCGTGCGGCCCGTGTCCGGTCGCGACAGTTCGGCAGCCAGCTTGACGCGCTGCGCCTCGCCGCCCGAGAGCGTGGGTGCCGGCTGCCCCAGCGTGAGATAGTCGAGCCCCACGTCGCACAACGTTTGCAAGATGCGGCGAATCTTGGGAATGTTCTCGAACAGCTTGACCGCCTTGCCACACGAAATGTCCAAAACATCGGCGATCGATTGCCCGTGATACGTGACCGCCAGGGTCTCGGGGTTGTAGCGGCGCCCGCGACACGTATCGCACTCGACCCAAACGTCGGGCAGGAAGTGCATCTCGATGCAGATTTGGCCGTTTCCTTCGCACTCGTCGCAGCGCCCGCCCGGCACGTTGAAGCTGAACCGCCGCGGCGTGTAGCCTCGTACGCGGGCCTCGGGCAGTTGCGAATACAGCGAACGAATCAGGTCGAACGCGCCGGTGTACGTGGCCGGGTTTGACGTGGGGGTCTGGCCCAGCGGCTGTTGGTCGACGCGAATCACCTTGTTGATCTGCTCGACGCCCTCGATCGCGTCGTGCTGGCCGGCGCTGGTGCTGGCGCGGTGCAACGTGCGTGCCAGCGCGTTATAGAGCACGTCTTCCACAAGCGAGCTCTTGCCGCTACCGCTGACGCCGGTTATCAACGATAGCGCGCCGAGCGGAATCTGCACGTCGACGTTACGCAGGTTGTTGTGCCGCGCGCCGACCACTCTTAGCCACCCGCCCGGCGCGTCGGGCAAAGCGCTGTTCGACGGCGAGACCGCGCTCCGCGCGCTGGCCGCTTTCTTCGTCGATCGCTTCTTCGGTTTGCCGTTGGCCGCTTCGGATGCTTCCGCGCGGCTGATCATCCGCCGGTTGGTCGGCACGGGAATGGCCTTCTTGCCGGAAAGGAACGGACCGGTGACCGACGCCCGTTTCTTGCCCACCTGCACCGGCGTGCCACGTGCAACAATTTGGCCCCCGTGCTCGCCGGCGGCCGGACCGAAGTCGAGCAGTTGATCCGCCGCCGCGACCACCTCGCGATCATGTTCCACCACCAGCAACGTGTTTCCAAGATCGCGCAGCTTGGCCAACGCGCCCAACAGGCGGCGATTATCGCGTGGGTGCAGGCCGATCGTCGGTTCGTCGAGCACGTACAGCACGCCGCACAATCCGCTGCCGACCTGACTGGCCAACCGGATCCGCTGGGCCTCTCCGCCCGAAAGTGTCGGTGCTGGCCGGCCAAGTGTCAGGTACTCGAGCCCCACGTCGACCAGAAACTGCAATCGGTTGTTTACTTCGCGAACCAGCTCGCCGGCAATCTTCCGCTCGCGCTCGTCGAGCGACCATCCCGAAAACCAATCCAACAACTCGTTCAGCGGCAACCGGCACAGGCGGTCGATCGTCTGATCACGCAGCCGCACGGCCGAGGCATCGTCGCGCAGCCGCGTCCCCGCACAGGTCGAACACTCGACTTCGCCCACCAGGTGCTCCCACTTGTTGCGCAGCGCGGGCGACAACCGCGACGCTTCTTCTAGCGCCGGATATAGGCCCTTGAATTGGAACCGAAATAGCGGCCGCTGTCCTTTTTCGCGTTTGCCTTGAGCAAAGACGTCGATCCATTGATCGCCCGTGCCGTGGAACACCGTACGACGCTGCTTGGCGCCGAGTTGATCGAACGGCACGTCAAGCGGCACGCGGCACTGCGCCGACAGCGAAGCCAACATCGAGGCAAACAGCTCCGAATCTCCCTGGGGCCACAGCCCGACGGCCCCCTCGGCCAACGTCAGTTTCGGATCGCGGAGCAATGCTTGCGGGTTGGCGCCGGTTTGCGTGCCAAGTCCTTCGCACGCTTCGCACCAGCCGAGCGAGCTGTTGAACGAAAAGCTGTGCGGCGTGAGCTGCTCGAAGCTTCGCCCGCACCGATCGCACGCAAAGTGCTGACTGTGGATCTCGGTGCGCCACTGCGGCTCGTCCACCTCGGCCTCCGGATAGGCGACGTGCATCACGCCTTTTCCCAGCGACAGCGCGATTTCGACCGTGTCGGCAATTCGCCCGCGAGCGTCGGCCCGCACACTGACGCGATCGATCACCACTTCGACCAGATGCTTGCGGCGGCGGTCGATCGACGGCATCTGGTCGATCGAGTGTGTCTGGCCGTCGACCCGAACGCGGACGTAGCCGTTGGTGCGAATTTCGTCCCATAGCGTTTCGTATTTCTCGCCTACCTGCACTTCCAGCGGGGCCATCAGATAGAGCTTGGCGCCGGCCGGTTCGGCCAGGATTTTGTCGACAATCTCGTCGGCCGTTTGCGTGCCGATCGGCACGTCGCAGTCTGGGCAGTACGGCGTGCCCAAACGGGCCATCAGAATCCGCAAGTAGTCGTAGATCTCGGTCACGGTACCCACCGTGGACCGGGGCGTGTGGCCCATGTGTTTCTGCTCGATGGCGATCGCCGGCGAAAGGCCCTCGATGTGGTCGAGCACCGGCTTTTGCATCTGCCCCACGAATTGCCGAGCATACGCGCTGAGGCTTTCGACGTAGCGTCGCTGCCCCTCGGCATACACGGTGTCCATGGCCAGCGAGCTCTTTCCCGAACCGCTCATGCCGCAGCAGACCGTCATTTGGTCGCGCGGAATTTGCACGTCGATGCCCCTGAGGTTGTGCTGCCGTGCACCGCGCACTTCGATTTGCCTGGCTTCGCGGACGTTGCTGCGCCGAGCGGCGGCTGCGGCCTTCGACGTTCCGTTGGTTTGGGCTTCGGCGTGGCCGATGTGTTCGCGCAGGGCCCGGCCGGTGTGCGATTGTTTGTTCTGCGCCACGTCGTCCGGTGTGCCCGCTGCCACGATCTGCCCGCCGGCGGCTCCGCCCTCGGGCCCCAGATCGACGATCCAATCGGCCGTCTTGATCACGTCCAGGTTGTGTTCGACGATGAGCACGGTATTGCCCGCGTCGACAAAATCGTGCAGCACCTTAAGCAACAACTTGATATCGGCAAAGTGCAGGCCGGTCGTCGGCTCGTCGAGCAGATACAGCGTCTGACCGGTACTCTTCTTGACCAGTTCCCGCGCGAGCTTGATCCGCTGGGCCTCGCCGCCGGAGAGCGTGGGCGATGGCTGCCCCAGCTTGAGATAGTCGAGCCCGACGTCGTGCAGTGTTTGCAGCTTGTGGCGGATCTTGGGGATATTTTCGAAATGTTCGAGCGCCTGCTGGACATCCATTTCGAGCACGTCGGCGATCGTCTTGCCTTTGAACCGGATCTGCAACGTTTCGCGATTGAAGCGGTGGCCGGCGCAGACCGGGCAGGTGACCCACACGTCGGCCAAAAAGTCCATCTCCAGTTTGTTCGATCCGTTGCCCTCGCAGGCCTCGCACCGCCCGCCCGACACATTGAAGCTGAATCGTCCGGCCTTGTAGCCGCGAGTTTTCGCCTCGGGCACTTTGGTGTAGAGGTCGCGGATTTCGTCGAACAGCTTGATGTACGTCGCCGGATTGGAGCGCGGCGTGCGGCCGATCGGCGACTGATCGATGGCGATCAGCTTGTCGAGATGTTCCAGGCCATCGATCGCGTCGTGCGCGCCGGGTTCGCCCTCGCCGCGATTCAGGTCGCGCCGCAATGCCTCCACCAGAATGTCACCCACCAGCGAGCTTTTGCCCGATCCGGACACGCCCGTAACGCAAACCAGCGCACCGAGCGGAATCTCGACGTCGACGTTCTTCAGGTTGTTATGCCGTGCACCGCGGACAATGATCCGCTCTTTGCCGATCGGCCGCGTTGTCGGCGGCACGGGAATCGTTTCCGAGCCGGACAAGTACTTTCCGGTCAGGCTGCGCGGCGCTCTGGCGATGGCCGCCGCATCGCCCGTCGCGACGACTTCGCCACCGCGTACTCCCGGACCGGGCCCGAAGTCGATGATGTGGTCGGCAGCCCGCATCGTGTCTTCGTCGTGCTCGACCACGACCACCGTATTGCCCAGATCGCGCAATTGCGTCAGGGTTTCGAGCAATCGGTCGTTGTCGCGCGGGTGCAATCCGATCGACGGTTCGTCCAGGATATACAGCACGCCGACCAGCCCACAGCCGATCTGCCCGGCCAAACGAATGCGCTGCGATTCGCCACCAGACAGCGTGGGCGCTGTCCGATCCAGCGAAAGGTAGTCGAGCCCGACGTTGCTCAAGAATCCGAGTCGGCCGCGAATCTCCTTGAGCACCTCGGCCGCAATAACCGAACGCGTAGCGTCCAGCTCGAGCTCCTCGAAGTACTCGATCGCGTCGCCCACCGGCAGCGCGCACACTTCCGGCAGCGAGCGCTGCGGCCGCTCGGCGAACTTCGCATGCCGGGTGGCGATGGTCACGGCCCGTGATTGCGGGTTAAGTCGTTGTCCGGCGCAGTCTTCGCACGGCATGACGTGCATGTATTTCTCGAGCTGGCGCAACTGCATCTTGCTCTGCGAGTTGCGATGCTTGTCGAGCAGCGTGGGGATGATTCCTTCGAACTGTCCACCGTACTTGTGCCCGGACGAGCCTTGGCGCCAGGTATAGGTGATGTGCATGTCACCCGTTCCGTACAGCCAGATGTCCTGCAGCTCCTCGTCCAATTCACCCCACGGCGTTTCCAGCATCGTCCCCTTGGACAACTCGCGCTTGTGCTCGATTGTGTTGGCCACGCCTTGATAGATGTGCCGTCGCCAGCGCCCCATGTCGCGCCACGGCCCGATCAGCTCGAAACATCCTTGCTTGAACGTCAGGCTGTCGTCCGGGACGAGCAATTCCGGATCGAAGCTGTACAGCTCGCCCAAGCCATCGCACTCCAGGCACATGCCCTGCGGGCTGTTGAAGCTGAAGAGCTGCGGGCTGGGGGGCTCGAAGCTGATGCCGCAGTGCGTGCAGGCATAGTGGGCGGATAGCGCGACGTCGTTTGCCGAGGTGCTCTTCTTGCGAGATGACTTGGTTGTCGTGCCCCGTTTGCGTTTGGCGGTAGCAGGGGGCGGTTCGTCGGTCTTGTCGCCGTGCCCCTCGTCGACCGACACGATCAGGTTGCCGTCCCCCATTTTCAACGCCAGCTCGACCGCCTCGCCCAACCGTGCGCGCGACTGCCCGGCCACCAGCCGATCGACGACCACTTCGATCGTGTGCCGCATCTGGCGATCCAGGTGCAGGTCTTCGTCCAGCGTGACGATGCTGCCGTCGACGCGTGCCCGCGCGAAACCCTGCTTCAGCAAATCGACAAACAGGTCACGGTACTCACCCTTCTGTGCTTTGATCAGCGGAGCCAGCACGACGAACCGCGTGCCCGATTCGATCTCGTTGATCCGTTCGATGATCTGCTCGCGCGTCTGCGCGGTAATCGGCCGCGAGCACTCCGGGCAATGGCCCTGTCCGGCGCGCGCGAACAGCACGCGCAAGTAGTCATAGATCTCGGTGATTGTTCCCACCGTCGAGCGCGGATTTTGGCCCGAGGACTTTTGCGAGATCGAGATCGACGGGCTCAGGCCGCCGATGTAGTCCACGTCGGGCTTCGGCATCTGGCCGAGAAACTGCCGCGCGAAGCTCGAAAGACTTTCGACGTAGCGCCGCTGCCCTTCGGCATACAACGTGTCGAACGCCAGCGAGCTCTTGCCCGATCCGCTGACGCCGGTCAGACAGATCAGGCGATTGCGCGGCAGCGTGAGCTGAACGTCCCGCAGGTTGTGTTCGCGGGCCCCCTTGATGACGATGTCAGCAGCCATCGGCGTGTATGTGAGTCCGTTCGCGGCGGTCGTGGGCTGGAATCCTGAATTGTATGAGACGCCCCCACGACTCGGCTACCGTCAAAATCTCGTCGAGTTACGAATCGCGGCTGGACCGCCAAATCCTGCTCGCTCAAAAGCCGAATTCTGCACCTTTGTGTCCCGCGTCTTCGGGCAGAAGTGATCGCTAGCCGCGCGCGACACGGCCACGAACGTAGATGTCAGTGCCGCTCTGCTCGATTCGCACGTCGCCCAACCGCAACGCGTCGGACAATCGATCGATGCCCCGTCCGGCAAACGCCGGTGGGGCATCGGCACCGCCAATCAGCTTGGGCGCAATAAACGCGTGGACTTCGTCGATCTGATCGAGGTCCAGCAGGCTGCCGAGTACTTGCCCACCGCCTTCGACCAAGACGTTCGTCATGCGGCGCCGGCCCAATTCGTCCAGCAACCACGCCAGGCGTTCGTGCGCAGTCGTTCCTTCGCAAACCAGCACGTCGCAGCCCGACTCGGCAAGGCGCTGCCGTTGTTTCGCCGGCGCCTCTTCAGACGTTGCCACAATCACTGGAACTTCGTCTGCAGTGCGAACGAGTTGACTTTCCAAAGCCAATGATGCGTGGCTGTCGAGCACGATCCGCGTCGCGGTGCGAACTCCGGGCGGACGCGCCGTCAGCAGCGGATCGTCGGCCGCCGCCGTCTTGCTCCCGACCAGGATCGCGTCCGCCCGGGCGCGCAACCGATGCACAATCGCTTGCGAGGCCTTGCACGAGATCCACCGGCTGTCGCGCGTATGCGTGGCCAGCTTGCCGTCGAGCGACATGGCCCATTTGGCGATGATCCACGGCCGGCCGGTCTCGATCACTTTCAAGTAGGGCGCGTTGAGTTGCCGGGCCTCGGCTTCGAGCAGGCCGACTTCGACGTCGATGCCCGCGGCCAACAGTTGCTCGATGCCCCGTCCGGCGACTTCGGCAAACGGGTCGCGCTGTGCGACCACCACGCGCCGCGGCCCGGCATCGATCAGTGCCTGGCTGCACGGCGGAGTCTTGCCCTGATGCGCGCAGGGTTCGAGGGTGACGTAGACATCGGCTCCCTTGGCCCGCGCACCGGCGACACCCAGCGCCGCCACTTCGGCGTGCGGTCCGCCAAACTTCGCGTGATGGCCCTCACCGACGATCTCACCGTCGCGCACGATGACGCAGCCGACCATCGGATTGGGCTCGACAGCTCCCTCCCCGCGCTTGGCCAGATCCAGCGCGCGAGCCATGTGCCAGGCGTCGAGTTCGAAGTCGTGCATCGCGGCATTTCCAACAGGCGGTCATCGAGCGCAAGCGGGCACTCGCCGGCGGCGAACAGCCAACGATCGTTGCGCATGCCTTGGCCAAGTGTGCGGGCCGCCCAACGCCTAGCCTAATCCATATCGGGCGTCCACAGGCCCGATTTCTTGCCACCCGCCGGCTGGTCGGCGCCTGGCGTCCAGATCTTGCCAGGCTCGGCTGCCGCGGCGCCGGGCGCGACGATGTCGGCAGCCGGCTGACCTGCTGCGCCACCTGCTCCGGCAGCCGCCGCCGCGGCGGCCGCGGTGGGCTGTCCGTCCGGACCAATGATGCCCGCTTCGGACAGAATCTGAAACAAGCCTTGGGCAACGCCCGGCTCGCGAAGGTGCTCGTTGCGAATGTGCGTCAGCAGCCGATCGGCCTCGGCCATGTCGCCGCGGGTGATTCGCATCGCCAACTCGGCCAGATCCCACGGAGCGCTCGACTTCTTTGCCGCTTCCGCCTGTTGTCGCGCCTGCTCAAGGTACTCAAGCGCTTTGTCGGTGTCCGCTTCCACCTGCGCCAACACGCCGTACAGTTCGGCCTTGTCAACTTTGTCGCTCATGCTGTCGCGGGCGATGACTTCCTGCGCCAGCGGCTTAAGCGCCGCGACGTGCCGAAAATGGTCGGCCGCTTGATAGAATCGGAGCAATTGCTCGTCCGAGAGGGCCTCCACGTTCACGCGCGCTAGTCGCGCCAGTCCCGCGTCGGACACGCGCGACGACTTGGGATCGATCGGGCCCAGCGTGGGCAATCCCAACTTCTCGCGGAGCTGATTGAAATCGAAACTCGATCCCGCCTGATGCGTGGCCAGTTCCATCAGCAGGATCGAGGCCAACACCCCAATGCGGTACTTCTCGTCGCCGGCCACGTCCGCGGCCGACTTCCCGTCGAACAGCTTTTGCGGCATCGCCGGCCACTGGTTCAACAGCACGTCGGCCCGCTTCTCGTCGATCAATGCCAGCCGCTTGGCCGGCGGTGTGTCGTCGGGCAGTCGCCAGTTCCAACTGAGCATCTGCTGCACGGCCGGGGTCGAACTGGCGATTTCTTCCGTGCCGGGCTTGCCCAGCGCGTCGCCCAGGATCTCTTTCAAGGCGGCTTGTGCCTGCGCCAGATCGGATCGATAGGCGATTAGCTCGAGCCGCGCGTCGCGATCGGTTTGCTTGCCGAATAGGAAGGCGTGGCCCACGATCGACGGCACCTGATCCAGCGTCAGATCCTTGCCACTTTCGGGAATCGGCCGATCGATCAACCACCAGGCGCCCTTGGGTGGCGGTTCGTTCTCGTTGCCCATCCGCGAAAGGTCAACCGGCATCCGCGGCGCGCGGTTGCTGGCAGTCAATAGCGCCAGGCTGGCTTCCGAGTCGGCCACGTCGTAAGGCAGCGTGACCAGGTCGACCATGTCAGCGCTTTCCAGGTCGAGCAGTTGCGCCAGCGCTTCGGCCTCGACGGCGTCTTCCAGCGGCACCTTCTGTCCGGCGTACTTGCGCCAGGCTTCGATCGCTCCGCGCGTTTCTGCCAGCCACGATCGCAAAACGGCGATGCTGTACCAAATCTCGGGCCAGTCGCCGACTTTGCCGGCCAGCTCCACAAGGTTCTTTTCCGTCAGCCGCCATGCCCCGCGCATTCCCGGCTCGATCGCCGTGTTGTAGGCGTTCTTCCACAAAGCGTCGTCCGGCGGGCTGGGCAGCGCGTAGTCTTGCTTGGCCAACAGCGGCAACCGCGCCGAGTTGTTCAATTGAACCAGCACCGAGACCGGCCGCTCGTCGTTAGCGCCGCCCATGCCGATCTGTAGCACCAGCTGGGCCCGGGCGGGAATCAAATGGTTCTCGCCCAACAAAGCATGCGCGACCATGCCGATCGAGTCATACACTGCCGCGGGGATCTGTTCGGTACACTTCTCCAGCGCATCTTGCAGCAAGGCGACGGCCGGCCGGCTCCCCTCTTTGGTCGCGGCCAGCGTCGCCTTTTCGGCCAGTGCAACCGGATTGTCGGGAAACGTTTGGACGAAATGGGCGACCGTTTCTTCGGCCTTGTCCTCTTGTCCGAGTTGGCCCTGCAGCATCGCCTTGATCGAGAGCAAGCACGCGCGGTCGGGATACTTCCCCTCGATGCCCTCGATGTGCTCCAAGCAACCGGCCCGTTGATCGCCTTCGAGCATCCGCTGGATCTTCTCCAACTCGCCCTGCAAATCAGCGCAACAGAACTTGATCTTCTTGCCGGTTCCGCCCGGACAAGGGGAGTATGGGTCGATGGGCATGGTTGCCTGCTGGTTCGACGGGCACGGTGCGAATAGTGCGAAACCGTGATCGTACCACACGCCTGGCTCGAATTCGAGCGGCGGGCCGGGCACAGCGTCGTCGCCGGCGCGCGGCGTCGACCGGATTGCTTTCCGTCGCAACGCGACCAGCGGGACAGCGACCGCGGCGGCGATTGCCCGCCGGTTACGTCGTGGTCAGCGCCGCGCGCTTCTTGCCGATCAGTTCCAGCAGCGCTTTCTGCGGATCGGCGAACTTCTTGACACCTTCGCGCATCAGCGTTTCTTCGAGGTGCTCGACGTTTACCTCGCGGTCAATTTCGTCGAGCACGTCTTGCGGCGGCAGCTTGTCGATTTGCCGATCGAGCGTCTTGCCGCTGGCTTCGATGGCGTCGTTGGTGGCCGGTGGATTGGTTTCGATATCGCTGCCAGCAAACGCGGCGGCGTATTTCCACGGCGGGTCTTCGGGTTTCTTGGTGCCGGTGCTGGCAAACACGATTTCCTGATCGAGCTGCGTCTTCTTGTCTTTCCAGAAATCGCGGTTGGCGGCCCAGATCCGTTTTGCGCCCACGATGCCGACCATGCCTTGTGCGGCTTCCGTGAGCTGGGGCACGTGCTTCTCGGTGTACACGTCGACCCGCGACACGAAGATGCTGTAAACGCTCTTGAAATGCGTCAGGTCTTTGCGCTTTTGGGCGCCTCGCCACATGGCGTCGCGAGCCGCTTCGTACTGGCCCATCGTAAAGATTAGCGTCACGTTGATCGTCACGCCGTCAGCGCACAGCGGTTCGATCGCCTCGATACCGGCGGGCGTTGCCGGGACCTTCATCATGCGATTGACGTGCCCTTTCGACCACTTCCGGCCCAGCTCGACGTACCGCGCCACGCGCTTCTCGTGCGGCGGTCCGCTATCGGGATCCTCCAGCAACGGATCCAACTCGAAGCTCACGTAGCCGTCGTTGCCGTGCGTTTGATCCCAGACCGGTCGGAATACGGCCTGTGCGTCGCTGACCAACTTGTCGGTCATGTGCCAGGCGATCTCCTGGTCGCTCAGCTTCTGTTCGATCAATTCCTCCATGGTCCGATCGAAGCGGCCGGTCTCAATCAAGTCCGCGATGATGATCGGATTCGACGTTGCACCGGTCGCACCCAGGGCACGGTTCTTAGCAACCAGGTCCGGATCGATCGAGTCGAGCCAGAGTTTCGTGCCGCTGGCGATCAAGGACCGAAGTGGCGATGTCATCGAATTCCTCCGGAGGATTCTGGGACGAGAGTCCGCGACCCACCGGCACCTGGTGCGCTCCACGGTGGGGGCAGCCAATTGCGGCGGCAGGCGCGGCCAAGTGGGCCGGATACCGTCTTTGTACCCCGCCGGCGGCAAAAGACAAGGGACGAGCGAAACGGCGCGTTTTGGCCATTCTGTGGCCGTTTGCGATGGCACCGCCACGAGACCCGCTGCGCGCGAGCGTGTCCATCGGCAGCGCCGATTGCACTGCCATCGTTTTTTGATCTGCGTTGAGATGGGCGATCTGTGTCAACAATTCCTTTTTCCCAGGATCTACCGATTATTTCTGGTTTGCGGCGCTCCGTGGGCCGATTAGGAGGAGGCAATGTTCAGTTTTGCGCCATGCCTGCGCGTGCCGGCCATCGTGCTAGCAATTCGGAGACGTTACCTCGTGATTGTGTGTCGGGTCTTACTCGTTGTGGCCTGTTCAATTGCGGCGTTCGGGATGCCGAAGCCCGCGATCGCGCAATCAGAGTCCGCATTCCCAAGCGGCCTTCGTCGCGGTGCTCCAAGCGTGGGCGGCCAGTCGGCCTCGCGTGTAGTGCCCGCGCAAGCCGAACCCGACTCGCGATTCGACGAAGCAGCCATGCCCGGCTACGCCGAGCAATCGAACCATGCCGAGCCGCCCGACTCGGCGTACCAAGGTACACCTGACAACGCCGCACTCGACAACGCCGCGGATTACGCCGACGAGCCATTCGAACTGATGGCCGCCGACGAGCCGGTTTACGAAATCGTCGACGAGCCGGACGCCTGGTACGAATCGCATCCCGATTCGACCGAGCCGTTGGGCTTTGCGGACGGGCATCTGCCGACTGCCGCTCCGAACGGAGCGGTTCACACCGAACGACTTCTCGGCGAAGGTTACGCGCCGATTCACGAGCCGATGGACCTGCACGCACCAGCGCCGGCGGTCAGTTCCGGCGAGTGGCTGCGCGACGGGTTCTGGTATACCGAGCAGAGCGCCGTCTACATCAACCGTTCAGCCGGCGTCCGTAATTCGATCATCCTTGGAATTGAGTTTCAGGCCACGGTATTGCCTGAGGAGAATCCGCGGCTCGACATCCGCCCCGGCATCGGCTGGGAACCGGGACTGCGGTCGATGATCGGCCGGCGGATCGGCCGCGACTGCCGGAATCGGGACCACTCGATCGAATTTACCTACCTAGGACTGACCCATTGGCATGCGGCCGGCGGTCTGCAAGCGCTCGGCGGCAACGGCATTTTCACGCCGATCGACCCCACGCTGTCAGTGCCGGCGTTCAACGGTTCGTCGTTGCAAACCTACGATCTGACCTCCGACTTCAACAGTTGGGAGTTGAACTACCGAATAACCCGCCGATTGGAACGTGATCAAGTGGTTTACACGCGCGATAGCACGTGGGTCCGCCGGGCCACGCCCGGACTGCTGCCGTCGCTGTATGCCGGCGTTCGGGTCGTGAGCATCAACGAGCACCTGGCCTGGTTCGCCGAGTCGGACAATCCAGTATCGACCGGCAACTACTTTGTCCGCACGCACAACAACATGGTCGGCCCACAGTTGGGACTCGACGTGTTCTACGAACGGACGAATTGGCGTGGCGGCGTGCGGGTCAAAGGAGCGGCCGTGGTGAATTGGGCCGCGCAGTCCACACAAGTGACCATCCTGGACTCGAACGGCCAACCGCTCGTGCCCAGCCGTGACGAATCGGCCAACGTTCACGACGCCGCATTCGTCGGAGAGTTGGGCTTTGTCGGCGCCTACCACATCCGGCCGAATTTCGCGCTTCGCGCCTCGTGGGACCTGATGTGGGTCACGAACCTTGCTTTGGCACAAAACCAGCTCACCTTCAATCCAGCCACGCCCGTGGAAATCGCCAACAGCAACACGCTGTTCTTCCAAGGGCTGGGCTTCGGCTTCGAACTGACGCGATAGCACCCCAACGCAATCACCAGACGTCCGACCGGGATTGTCGTTAGAGCGCCGCGGAGCATGAAGCCGCCGCGAACCGGCTAACCCCTGATGGCATACGGCAAAACAAGGCCGCCGGGCCACCGCACACCGCACATCGGCATGGACGGAAACCAGGCGGGCGGGTAGGCTACACGTCTGGTCTAGGATGACAGGGCGCCGACAGGGGCGCCGCCTCGCCCGCGCATGCGTGTGCGAGCCAACTGGTAATGCTCGACGGGGAGCCACACCGCTGGCACGCGCCTCGGGCGAATGGGAAACGTGCGCTGGTGTTAAACAAGTTCTTCTCTCGGCACAGTTTCAAAGTCATCCTGGTAGTGCTCTTCATGCTACCGGTCTTGGGTCGCGGTGCGCGCAAGGCCCTGATGAGCAACGACAACGACGTCCACGATTGGCTCCCCGACAGCTACGAGGAAACGCAGGACTTCACCTGGTTTCAGGAGCACTTCGACAACGAGACGTTCGTGCTCGTGAGCTGGGAGGGCTGCACCCTCGACGACGAGCGGCTCGAGCTGTTCGCCCGCAAGGTGCTGCCGCCCGAGGAAGACCCCAACGGCCCGCCGCGCGCTCGCCCGGAACCGCCGAAGAAGCACTGGGCGGACGATTTCTTCTGGTCCGACTGGTTCAGAAAGCCCACGCGAATCGACATCGAGTCGGCCGGCCCGTTGTTCAAAGACGTGCGCACCGGGCCACGGCTGATCGATCAGTTGATGTCGCCGCCGATCAACCTCGACGAGGAGGAAGCCCTGGATCGCCTGACCGGCCTGTTTATCGGACCGGACGACGGCCAACCGTTTGAGGAGCGGCAAAGTTGCGCCGTGGTCACACTGACCGACGCCGGCAAGATCGATCTGCGCGTCACCCTCGACGAGCTTTATCGCATCGCCACCGAGGAACTCGGCCTGCCGCGCGAACGGGTGCGGATGGGCGGACCGCCGGTCGACAACGTGGCCATTAGCGTCGAGGGCGAAAAAACTCTCGTGCGCCTGTTCATTCCCGCGGGAATCATTGGGCTGAGCCTCGCGTTCTGGTGCTTGCGGAGCGTGCGGCTTACGGCCATGGTCTTTGCGACCGCGCTATACGCCGGAGCCGTCAGTCTGGCGCTGGTCTACTACACCGGCGACGCGATGAACGCGATCCTGCTGACCATGCCGGCGGTGGTGTACGTGGCCGGAATCTCCGGCGCCATCCACTTCGCAAATTACTATCGCGACACGGTCACCGAAGAAGGCGTCGACGGCGCAGCAGCCCGGGCGCTCAAACACGCTTGGCTTCCCTGTGTGCTGGCGGCCGGCACGACGGCTGCGGGTTTGGCCTCGCTCTACACGAGCGAGTTGGTCCCGATCCAGATGTTTGGCGTCTACTCGGCCGCTGGCGTGATCGCCACGCTGGCCCTGCTGTTCATCTTTTTGCCGGCGTGGATGCAGCTCTGGCCGATGAAGCCGCATAGCCTGCTCGACGGCAGCCAGCCAAAGGCCGAAGACATCGCGCTGCCGGCCCGGGCGAGAAAGATCCTGCGGGGCGTGCTCGATCGGCGTCGCTGGGTATTCGCTGTGCTGATTCCGGTGATGATCGTCTGCGGCATCGGCCTGACGAAAGTCGACACCTCGATCAAGCTGACCAAGCTCTTTTCCGACAGCGCGCCGATTATTCACGACTATACCTGGCTCGAAGAGAAGCTCGGCCCATTGGTGCCGATGGAAGTCATCGTCCGCGTCGACAATGAAAAGGCGGACATGACGTTTCTTGAGCGGATGGAGCTGATCAAGATCATCCAGGAACAGATGGTCGACATTCCCGACATCGGCTGCACGATGTCGGCCACCACGTTCGCTCCGAAGCTTGAGGTCAGGCGACTGGGCGCGTTCGGCAGCAAGACGGTCATGCGCAACGCGCTGAACCGTAAGCTCGAAGACCACGCCGACGAGTATTTCGAAAGCGACTTCGTCGATCTGGACGAAAACGGCACCGAGTTGTGGCGGATTAGCGCTCGCGTCGGCGCGCTGAACGACGTGGACTACGGCGTTTTCAAGGAGGACATTCGAGCCCGTGTCGAGCCGGTGCTCAAAGCCAAGCGCAAGCAGCTTGCTGCCCGACGAGCCAAGGAAGCCGCCAAAGCGGCTGCTTCAGGCGACGCCGAAGCCAAATCGGACAAGCCGGCTCCGGTGGTGACCGACGAAACCGACAACATGGGCATTACGGCCATCTACACCGGTTTGGTGCCGGTCGTTTACAAGGCCCAGCGTGAAATGCTCAACGGATTCACGTGGAACTTCATGACCGACCTGGCCACCATCACCGTGGTCATGACACTCGTATTCTGGGACATCTCGGCCGGACTGATCCTGCTGTTCCCGTCCCTGTTCCCGATGGTTGTCGTGTTCGGGATGATGGGCTGGTTTGGCGTGGTCATCGACGTCGGCACCATCATGACGCCGGTCGTCGCCTTGAGCGTCTCGGTCGACGACGTGATGCACTTTCTCATCTGGTATCGTCGCGGATTGATCGAGGGCAAGAACCGTGTCGAGTCGGTCATGCTGGCCTACGAGGGTTGCGCGCGGGCTATGTACCAGAGCTGGTCGGTGTTGGGGTTGGGGCTGTCGGTGTTCGCATTGAGCACGTTCGTGCCTACTCAACGCTTCGGCGCGATGATGTTTCTACTGTTGTCGTGCGCGCTGATCGCCAACATCGTGCTGCTGCCGGCCGTGCTGGCCAGCCCGCTGGCCTATTGGTTCGGGCGCCACGTGATGCGCGATGCGGCGAAGAAGCGAGCCGCCCAGGCGGAAGCCGAGTCGCAGGCGACCGGTCCGCCCGCGCCAAACCGGCGTCAGGACAGCCCGCACCGCGTGCGCACCTGACGCGAACTCTCGTGTGCTTACCCGGCCCCGCCACTGCGCCCGGTTTTTCGACTAGGCGTCGGGCGGCTCCAAGACCAGCGCGACTGACTGGCCCATCGATGTCTGATTGAGCACGACCGCGGCGCTGCCGTTGGCCTGGTGCGCCTGGCCGTGAATCACGTTGATCGGACAGGCCGGATCAGGCTGGTTGTAGTTGAGCGTAACCGGCACCTGGCCGGTCTCGAATCCCACGAGCGTCGCCAGCAACTCGACAGCGCCGGTGCCCGCACCCAAGTTGCCGAAGAAACTCTTCAGCGCGGTGACCGGCACGTCGCCCAGCGTATCTCGGATGGCCAGGGCTTCGGCCTGATCGTGTTCGACCGTGGAAAGCCCGTGGGCGTTGACGTGGCCCACGTCGCCAGGATTGAGCCCAGCGTCGGCCAGGCTATTGAGGATCGCGGATCGAATGGCCTTCCCTGAAAACGACTTGCCGGGCGTGCAAGCTTCGTACGTGCTTGCGAAACCTGCGATGCTTCCCAGAATTTTCGCCCCGCGCGCCTCGGCGCTTGCACGGCGCTCGAGAATCAAGGCGGCCGCACCTTCACCATAAACCATTCCGTCGCGCTGTGCGTCGAAGGGCCGCGAGATTTCCGCCGGATGTTCATAGCGGCGCGAGTGCATCCAGTTATCGCGAAACGCCCAACTCAGCGGATGCACGCGCGATCCGGTGCCGCCAACGATCATCACATCGGCCTGGCCGCGTTCGATCACCGACGCGCCTTCGGCGATCGCCAGCAAACTAGACGCCTCGGCCAGCACGATCGTGTTGTTCGGTCCGCGCGCGTCGAGCGAAATCGCGACGTGGCAGGCCGGCATGTTCGGCAGATAGCGCAGCATCCAGAGTGGATACATTTCGCGCAGCGCGCGTTCGTCCCACCGCGAGGCGTTAAACTTTCCGTCAACGATGCAGTGCCGAAACGCGTTGACCAGTTCTTCAGGCTGGATGTGCACCATGTCGGCACCGAAAACGGCGCCAAAACGCTCCGGGTCGACCGTCTCGCGCTCGATTCCGGCCTGGTCGGCGGCCAATTTCGCCGATGCAAACGCCAGTTGGATTGACCGCGACATGACCTTCAGGCTCTTGCGCGGCACGACGTATTGCTTCGGCTCGAAATCGGCCACTTCCGCACCGACCCGTACCGGAAACTCGTCACTGTCGAAGATCTCCAGACGGCGCACGCCGCTGCGGGCTTCGGTCAGCGAGGACCGAACCGCGTCGAAGCCGATTCCAATGGGCGAGGCGGCGCCGATGCCGGTAATCACCACCTCACGCGACAGTTTGTCCATCGATTCTCTTCGGCTTATCGGGGTTGGCGGGGTAGGACGGCAGGAGGCCGCCGCGAACCGCGGCCCGGAATCCGGGGGCTTAGCGTCGCTTCCGCCTGGGTGCGGCGCGATCTGGGCCAGCAGCTAGAACGGTGCAAACTCTTGAGAAATAGTCAGTTAGAACGCTATTGCCGCCCGTTCGCCGGCCGATCGGTCGATTGGCCCCCAGGTTGAGCGTCGACCACGACCTCGGCAGGGCATCGTCCCCTCGTGGTTTCGTCGGGTTCGCCGAAACTTGATCCGCATCGTAGCCCTAATTTTCAATTTCAACAAGGAGCCCGCGCGCGACTTTAGGCGCTCCTGAGAGTTTTGGATGCCATTGGCAGGACCGTATTGCCGATAATAAGTCGGTGTCGGTTGCGGCCGGGACAAATGGTCCGCGGCAGCGGAACCGCATCCCAGGACGCTGCGTAAAACTGACTGACCAAGGCGGCATGCGGTTTGCAGGGTTTGGAACGCCCAGCGGCCGACTATCCCAAAGGCATTTTTCCCAAGGTTGTTTCGTCAGAGGGGGCACGTGTGAAGGCCAATCACACCGTCTCGCCAGCCAGCTTCTCGCTCGGGCAGGCGCGAGGCATCGTCAAGGATCTGTTTCGGCCGAGCTTGGCCATCTATTGGACCGACTTCCTAGCGTCGCTGTTCGTCGGCGGGATCTGCTTCGTCCTCGTGCGGCGCGTGTTCGAGCCGTTTTCGCTGGGCGGCATCGCGGCCTTCGTCGTCTGCGGTCTGTGCTACTATCGGGCCGTGCTCTTCATCCACGAGTTGGTGCACGTACGCGACAACCAATTTCGCGCGTTTAGCATCGCTTGGAACCTGATGTGCGGCATACCGTTTCTGATTCCGACCTTTTTGTACTACATCCACATCGACCACCACATGCGGAAGCGATTCGGTACGGATGACGACGGCGAGTACCTGCCTCTGGGCACACAGACGCCGATTCATATCTTGATCTATCTGTGCCAGCCGTTCGTGATTCCGGTGATCGCCGTGGTACGGTTCCTGATCCTGACGCCCCTTTGTTGGGTGAGCCCGACCTTGCGCACGTTTGTCCGCCGCCGGGCTTCGTCGATGGTGATGGATCCGTCCTTCATTCGGCCGCTGCCCACGCGCAAGACGATGCGCATCATGCGGCTGCAAGAAACGGCCTGCTTCTTGTGGTGTGCCGGTGTCGCCGCGGTGTTGATCGCCGGCATTGTGCCGATTGGGTTTCTGATCACGGCCTATCTGGTCGCCGTGTTCATCCTGTTCCTTAACGGAATTCGCACGCTGGGCGCGCATCGCTATTACAACGACGGCAGCGAGATGACGTTTCTCGACCAACTACTCGATTCACTTAACTATCCAAACCATCGCTTCCTGTCGGCATTGTGGGCACCGGTCGGCTTGCGCTTCCATGCCCTGCACCATCTGTTCCCGTCCATGCCATATCACAACTTGGAACGGGCCCATCATCGACTGATGGCCGAACTTCCGGCCGATTCACCCTATCGGATGACCGTCAGCCCGAGTCTGACTGCTGCCATGGTCGACCTGTGGCGTCGTTCGCGAGCAGCCGCACAGCGAGCAGCCGCACAGCGCGCAGCGCACGCGTCAGAACGCGGCGCGTCGCACGGATCGCCGTCGATGTGCGACTCCGACCGCTCGTATACCGGGGCCCACTAGTCGGCCATCGACCAACCGCGAGTCAGGCCGGGCACCTGGCACGCGTCGCTTACGCTCGCCAACGGCAGCCGCGCGTCGCGCAATGCCGCCGCGCTAATTCGCCTCAACGGGCAGTTGCTTGCGCAGTGTGGCGAGCAGGTCGGCCACGACTTCGTGCTGCGCAATCGACGCCCGCACCACCAACAGATTGCGATAGGGCGTGATTCGCACGTCGGCCAGCGAAAGCACTTCGGCCAGCGCGTCGACCGGAGCGTCCGGCTCGAGCAAATCGCCCACATCGTAAACGCGCAGCTCGTTCGTTTGGCTCAGAGCCAGCGGCGTGGTGATCAGCAGCATGCCGTCGTGCACGATGTACGTCGCACCGATCGCACTAAGCATTCTCCGCAGCGCCGAGCCCAGCGAAATCTCCTTCACGCTGTACGTGATGGGAGTCTCCGAACTCTGCCCGGCGCTCTGGAGCGCCTTCTCGTCGAGTTGAATCTCGATGCGGTGCAGGTCCTTCAAATAGTCGACAGCGTCTTGTAGCGGCGTCTCAATGAACTCAATCACCGTGACGCCCTCGAGTTGGGAGCGGATCTTAGCTTCCGACTCGGCGTCGACTTCGCTCTGGCGAGCTACGGTCAACATCGGCGCCTGTGGCACGCCATAGAACGCCGCCGGCGGCGCGACCGTTTGCGGTGCGCTCGCGACTTGCGCATTAGCGGGTCGCGAAATCGCGACAGTACCCACAGCCCCCAGCACCACCGCCATGACACACCAATCGCGCAGGTTCGATCCACTCATGGCAACCTCCTCTCATCGTTCTTGTGGAGTTACGATGGACTCTGCCGACCGCATCGGCGAAATCAGACGCGGTACGTGTTCCTCTAGTGCTCTTCTAGCGTCCGCGCCTGCGCTCATGATACCGAATACTTGCACAAACCAGCAAACTCAGACGCTTCGTTTCGTCGCCGGCAAAAGCAACGGACGCCGACCGGTTCCGCAAGCCGTGCAATATTGGCAAATGGGCTACGGCAGTGAGCAGTCACGGGTCCGTCTCGATTTGAGAGTTCGGGGCCATCGTGGTAGTGTAGAGCACGCACCAATTGTCGCCCTTACGGCTCAATCGGCGCGGGAGCCACTGCCCATGCAGCGACAACCGACGCGATCCGAGGTAGTTCCGAGCCGGCGCGCCTTTCTTCGCCAGGCCGGCGGCGGAATCGGTATGGTGGCGCTGGCGGAGCTGCTGCACCGCGAGCGGCAGTCGTACGCCGCAGTAAACGAACCGACCAAACGGCCCCTTGCGCCACAGCCATCGCACCAGGCGCCGCGTGCGCGTCGCGTGATCTACTTGTTCATGCACGGCGGACCGAGCCACGTCGATCTGTTTGACCCCAAGCCAGAGTTGATCAAGTACGCCGGTCAGCCGTTGCCCGACAGCGTCGGACCGGTCATGACGCGGCGCAAGGTGGCGCACAATCCGCTGCTGGCTCCGGTGAAGCCGTTTCGTCCGCGCGGCCAATCCGGACTCGAGATCAGCGACTTCCTGCCCCACATGGCCGAATTGGCCGACCAACTATGCGTGCTTCGCGGCTGCCACGGCGACAGCGTCAACCACCCGCAGTCGGTCTATCAGATGAATACCGGCAGCATTCTGATGGGCCGTCCGAGCCTGGGCAGTTGGGTCAGTTACGGCTTAGGAACCGAAAACGACAGCCTGCCGGCATTCGTCGTGTTGCCCGATCCTGGCGGCGGGCTGAAAGGCGGTCCGGCGGCTTGGGGCAACGGCTACTTGCCGGCGACGTACCAAGGCACGACGTTTCGCCCGGGCAGCACGCCGGTCGTCGACTTGCACCCGCAACCGACGATTAGTCGTCCGCAGCAAGCCCACACGCTCGATCTATTGCGCACCCTGAATCAGCGGCACCTCGCGGTCCGCGGTGCCGACAGCCAATTGGAAGCACGGATCGAAGCATACGAGCTGGCCTATCGCATGCAGGCTGCCGCGCCGAACGTGGTCGACTTGTCGGACGAAACGACCGAGACGCTCGCGCTCTACGGCATCGGCGAGAAGCGCACCGAAGAATTCGGGCGGCGCTGCCTGCTGGCACGGCGATTGATCGAGCGCGGCGTGCGCTTCGTGCAACTCTATTCCGGGGACACCAACGGCTGGGACGCGCACCAAGACGTCGCCAAGAACCACGGCGAGTACTGCGCGCGGACCGACAAGCCGGTGGCCGGACTGTTGCGTGACCTGGCTCGGCGCGGGTTGCTCGACGACACGCTCGTGATCTGGGGCGGCGAGTTCGGCCGCATGCCGATGAGCGAACAGGGCAAAGGCCGCGATCACAACCCCTGGGGCTACTCGGTCGTATTGGCCGGAGCGGGCGTGCGCGGGGGCGTCAGCTATGGCGCGACCGACCCATTTGGGCTACGGGCCGCCGTGAACAAAGTCCACGTTCACGACCTGCACGCAACCATCCTCCACCTGCTCGGACTCGATCACGAGTCGCTAACCTACTTCCACAACGGTCGCGACGAACGATTAACCGACGTGGCCGGCAACGTGATTCACGACATTCTCGCATGATCGCTCGTCGCCCCAACATTTGGCTGCTGACTGTCGCGGCAGTCGTCGCGTGCGGCTTCGGTTTCGCGCAAGCCGTCGACCAATCGCCACAAGCCGTCGAAGATTCCCCGGTCGTGGAACGCCCGATCGACGACGACGAGCGCCAGCATTGGTCGTATCGACCGCTTGGCCAGTTCGCGCCGCCCGCGGTCGACGACCCAAACTTTGCCGGCCATCCGGTCGATCGCTTCGTCAAAGCTGCGCTCGAGGCGACCGGCGTCGAGCCGCTGCCACCCACCGGGAAAGCCACGCTGGCACGGCGGCTGTGGTTTGATCTGACCGGTTTGCCGCCAACGGCGACCGAACTGGCAGCCTATTTGGCCGACGAAGCCCCAGACGCCTACGAGCGGCTCGTGGATCGTCTATTGGCCTCGCCTGCCTATGGCGAACGTTGGGCCCAGCACTGGCTCGACCTGGCTCGCTTCGCCGAGACCGACGGCTTCGAGCACGATCTGGTACGGCCCAACGCCTGGCGCTATCGCGATTGGGTCATCGAAGCGCTCAATCGCGATCTGCCGTTCGACCAGTTCGTCCGATTGCAGGTCGCTGGCGATGCCTTGCTGCCCGGCGACCGCGACGCCGCGATCGCCACCGGCTTTCTGCTCTGCGGCCCCGACATGCCCGACATCAATCTCCAGCAGGAGCGGCGCCACGTCGTGCTCAACGAAATGACCAGCACCGTGGCGTCGGTGTTCCTGGCGATGCAGTTCGGTTGCGCCCAGTGCCACGATCACAAGTACGACCCGATCCGCCAGCACGACTTTTACCGCTTGCGGGCGTTCTTCGAATCAGCCGAGATCTTTCGCGATCATCCGGTGCCCACGTCCGACGAGTTGGCCACCCGCCGAGCCGCCGAACAAGCTCGTCCTGCCGACGTGCAGCAGCGTGACGAGCGGCGACGCGAACTCGAATCGCTGGCCCGCTCCCGCTCCCGCGAAATCAATCCCGACGTCGTTCCGCCGTTGCGCGTGGCGCTGGCACGCCTCAGCAAAGAGGAGCGCGCCGAGCACACGCGACTTGTCAAGCAACTGCGCGACGAGCCTGCCCTGCCCCCGCTTTCGCACGGACGCGTGATGCGCGCCGGAACGCCGCACGAGGCGCACTTCTACGTCCGCGGTGATTTTCGCCGGCCGGCCCAGGTGCTCACCTGTGGTTTCCCGCGGGTGTTGGAAGATCCAGCATCGGTCGACGACGTCGCGGCGACCGCGACCGAGCAGCCCCGGATTGCGCTGGCCCGCTGGCTCACTTTGCCCGACAACCCACTAACTGCGCGCGTGATCGTCAATCGTCTTTGGCAGTGGCACTTTGGACGAGGGCTGTCCGAGGCGGCCAGCGACTTTGGCGTGATGGGTTCCTCGCCGACGCACCCAGAGCTGCTCGATTGGCTCGCCGGCCGGTTCATCGCCGATGGTTGGAGCATGAAGCAGATGCATCGGCTGCTGGTTACGTCGCGGACCTACCGACTGGCCAGCAGCCCGTACGACGCCAAATGGCCGGCCGAACAAACCGAGTCTGCCCGGGTCCTTTGGGAGCGATCGCAAGCCGCGGATCCCCAGAACCATCTGTTGTGGCATCGCCACCGGCATCGGCTGGAAGGCGAAGCGATTCGCGACGCGATGCTGCTGGCGTGCGATCGCTTGTCGACGGCTCGCGGTGGGCCGGGCATTCGACCACCCCTGCCGGACGAAGTCACTGCGACGTTGCTCAAGAACCAGTGGCAAGTCAACGGTGACGACGAGGATCATCGGCGGCGCAGCATCTACTTGTTTGTGCGTCGCAATCTTCGCTATCCGATGTTCGACGTCTTCGATCGGCCCGACACGATGGCCAGTTGTCCCGAGCGCCATCGTTCGACCACGGCCACACAGTCGCTGACACAGTTCAACAGCGGATTCAGCTTGCGATGTGCACAGTGGCTAGCCGGCGTGGTGCTGCACCAGGGATCGCTGACCGATGAGGCGCCCATCCGCGCAGCGTACCGCCGCGTGTTCAATCGCGAGGCTCGGGACGACGAAGTCGCACTGGCGCGGACGTTCTTGGTGGAGCAGTCGGCGGCATTGCGCGACGCCGAGCGCGGCATCGCGACGATGGCCCGACCGGATCCGGCACCCTCTGACGGCGACGCGTACGCACAGGCTGCGCTGGTGGACTTTTGCCTAGCGCTGTTCAACGCCAGCGAGTTTCTTTACGTCGAATGATCGGCGTGCATGCCGGGTCGCATCGTCGTTGATCGCGGCGCGGCAAGGAAAGTGCGGCATCGAACCCGCATCCGCACGGCAACGGCGTGACGGTACGCCCGCTCAGCCGGTCTCCGGCAACTTGTGACCCAGCTTTTCGCGCTTCGTCTGCAAGTACCGGACGTTGTGCTCGTTGACCGGCGGTTGGATCGGGATCTGGTCGATTACTTGCAGGTCGAAGCCGCCGTAAATGAAGGCGTCGGTCTTCTTGGGGTTGTTGGTGAGCAGGCGAATCTTCGACAGACCCAAGTCCTTGAGCAGTTGGATTCCGACGCCGTAGTCGCGCGTATCCGCCTTGTATCCCAACGCCAGGTTGGCTTCGACCGTGTCGAGCCCTTGATCCTGCAGCGCATAGGCCTTGATCTTCTCGACCAGCCCGATGCCACGACCCTCTTGCGGCAGATAGACCAGCACGCCGGCGCCGTCACGGGCGATCATCTCCAGCGCCAGGCTCAACTGGTCGCCGCAGTCGCATCGCAGCGAGGCGAGCACGTCGCCGGTGAAGCACGCCGAGTGCAAACGCACCAGCGGGACGGGCCCTTTGTCAGGCTCGCCCATCACCAGCACGAACGGCTGCTGCGACTCGTATTTGACGCCATAGAAGATCAGCTTGAACTCGCCATGTCGCGTCGGCAGACGGGCTTCGGTGATTCGATACACCAGCTTCTCGCGCACCCGGCGATAGCGGATCAGTTCTTCGATCGAGATGATCTCGAGGTGGTGCACGGCGGCCAACTCGAACAATCGCTCGCGGGTGGCCCGATCGCCGTTGGCATCCAACACTTCGCACAAGATGCCGGCTGGCGAAATGTCGGCCATCCGCGCCAGATCGACCGTGGCTTCGGTGTGGCCCGCACGGCGCAGCACGCCGCCTTCCTTGGCCACCAGCGGAAACAAATGACCCGGCCGCACGAAATCGGCTGGTGTGCTCGCCGGGTCAACGATCGCCCGCACGGTCGCCGCGCGTTCCTGGGCCGTGATCCCCGTCCTGCAACTCACGTGATCGACCGGAACCGTGTACGACGTGCCCAGAAACGACGTGTTTGCTTCGACCATCGGAGCCAGCTTGAGGCGGTCGGAAACTTCCGGCAGAATCGGCATGCAGAGCTGCCCGCGACCGTGCGTGATCATGAAGTTGACGATTTCAGGCGTCACCTTTTCGGCCGCGCAGACGAAGTCGCCCTCGTTCTCGCGATCTACCGCGTCGACCACGATCACGATGTCACCGCGGGCAATGGCCGCCACGGCCGCTTCAATGCTGGAAAACTTCTCGTCCACCGTTGAGACCTCCTCGAAACTGCCGCTCGTCGGCGAGCGCACGTCACGCGTCACGTTCCGGCGGCCGAATCGCGAATTCCGCGTCGAAAACCACGCCGGTCTAGCATCCCATGAGCAATAGCTATTATAGATGATGCCGAGCGACACGTGCCAGGGACGGCTGCGCGATTCCAGGCGGCGATGGCTGCGGACGTTTGCGGCGTTTCCGGCGGTTGTGCATGTGGTCGCGCCGCGCGGCACCGCCCGGTTCTGACGATTCGTGTGAGTCTACCGATCATGTTGGATCGCGAAGAATACATCGAACAGGCGCACTTCTTTGCCACGTTGGCACAGCGCAACGCGCTGGGGGTCTCGACACAGGAACTGCTGGGTACCGTGCGCGAAGAGATCCTTTCGAGCACCAAGCTGCCGATGGCGATCGACTATCTGGCCAGCGAATTGAAGTTGCTGGGCGAGTTTCACACCGCGATGGCCAAGCTCAGTCACTACTTCTCTCCGTTTCAAACATTCGTAATCGGCGAGGCGGAACGCGACACGGGCCACTTCGACATGCAGCTAGCGCTGACGATCCTGGCCCGCGACGCCAAGTACCGTGCCGAAGGGGCAACCGCGCAAGGAATTTTTCTGTACGAGTTCGAGTCGCTCGCGCGCAACCGGCTGGGTTACGACCAGGGGCTTGCCGCGGTCGCCGGCGATTCGATCTTCGAAGGCGCATGGCGCGAATGGATCCTGGCGGTTCGACACCAGGTCGGGCTGGTGGATTTCGCCGATTTGCTCTACGCGCGCAGCGAGGACTGCTTTCGCCGCCAAGTGTCCGACGCGGACGAGCGCGAGGCGTCACCGCAAAAAGCGTTGGTCTTGTTCGGCGAAGGCGAAGGGCGGATCGCGCGCGCCAACCGGGGCAAAGATCCCTTGCTGCTGTTCAACGCCCTGCACCGTCACCTCGGCTATCCGGAGGTGCCCAGACCGACAAAACCCGATGAATCTCCGCAAATCGTGCCGCAGTTGGCCCGGCGTCTGGAGCGTCTTGAGGCGCGATTGAAGTTGGTCGAGGAAGAGATGAAGGGGGGCCTTGATATCACACGATTCTATGAGGGACCCGGTGGCACCGCGGGGCCCCAACGGCCGCCCGCCTAGCGAAAAATCGTGCCCCGTTCGCCCTCCGTCGGTGCTGGCAATTCATCCCAAACGGTTACGCTTGCCGCGACTTTGGAGCGGTGGTACATTTAGGGATGCAACTGACGATTGGGAAAGCGTTGCTAACGCGACTTTGAAGCGAGTCTTGTTGCCTTCCAACAAGCGTGCCGTGAACTTCGAGCTCAGACTGGACTACGAGTCACTCGGGCGGACCGTGCAAGCGGAACCTTGTCCAGAGTCTCGATTCGCACGGCAAGACTCCGGTCGTTCATGCCCGTTCGCCCAACGGTGGCCGACTTCGCGCAGCCTTCCGCCCCAGCGCCTCGCTACGCGACCCGCCGCGGCGCTCCGCTCTCCCGTTGCCGCCTTCTTGAAGTTTTGCTACTTCAAGAATTGATTCTGCGTATGGACTCGCTCCCTGGCGGACTAGTCCAGCACAGTATTAGTTGACAGCCATGACCAGCCCGACCTTCCGCCCGACCATCACACCACCAGAACCTGGCATCCGCCAGTCTGTTCGCTAGAGGAACTGACGAAGACAAATGGCAACGACGACACCGAGTAAGCCGGTCGTCGAACTCGACGCAGCGACCGTACGGTTCTGTGGCGATTCCGGCGACGGCATGCAGTTGGCTGGTACGCAGTTGACCAACACGTCGGCCCTGGCCGGCAACGACATCGCGACGTTTCCGGATTTTCCGGCCGAAATTCGCGCACCCCGCGGCACGAAAGCCGGTGTCAGTGGCTTTCAGCTTCGCTTCGCCTCGACCGAAATCTTCACGCCCGGTGATCAGGTCGACGCGCTGGTCGCGATGAACCCCGCGGCCCTGACGACGAATCTGCGCGACTTGGTAACCGGCGGCATCCTGATCGCCAATCGCGACGCGTTCGACGAAAAAGGCCTGGCCCAGGCCGGTTACACGACCAACCCGTTGGACGATGGCAGCCTCGACGGCTATCAGCTCTTTCCGGTCGATATGACCAAGCTCACCCGAACGGCGGTCGACGGATTGGGACTGAGCCAGAAGGAAAGCGATCGCTGCCGCAACTTTTTCGCGATGGGCCTCACGTTCTGGCTCTACGATCGCTCACTGGATCCAACACTCCGCTACATCGACGCCAAGTTCGGCAAGATGCCGGCCGTGGCCGAAGCTAATCGCCGCGCGCTCAAGGCGGGCTACAACTATGGCGAAACCACTGACGCCATGGCCAGCCAGTACCAGGTACACAAGGCCGACCTGGAACCCGGCGTTTATCGCAACATTACCGGCAATCAGGCGTTGGCCTGGGGCCTGGTGGCGGCCTCGCAGCGCAGCGGCTGCGAGTTGTTCTATGGCAGCTATCCAATCACCCCGGCCAGCGACATCCTGCACGAGTTGGTGCGGCACAAGAACTTCGGCGTGCGCACCTTTCAGGCCGAAGACGAGATCGCGGCCGTTACGTCGGCCATCGGCGCCTCGTTCGGCGGAGCGATGGGCGTCACCGGCTCCAGCGGACCGGGCATTGCGCTAAAGTCCGAAGCGATCGGTCTGGCCGTGATGACCGAACTGCCCTTGCTGGTCGTCAACGTGCAGCGCGGCGGGCCGAGTACGGGCCTGCCGACCAAAACCGAGCAGGCCGACCTGCTGCAGGCACTGTTCGGCCGCAACGGCGAGTGTCCGGTGCCCGTGTTGGCCGCCCGCAGCCCGGGCGACTGCTTCGACGTGGCTCACGAAGCGTGGCGCATCGCCACCCGTTTCATGACACCCGTCTTCGTGCTGACCGACGGCTACGTGGCCAACGGTGCCGAGCCGTGGAAAGTGCCCGATGTCGAGTCGCTGCCGGAGATCACGATCCAATACCCGAAGCCCGTCACCAACGGCGACGGCTTTCAGCCGTATGCCCGCGACGAGCGCTTGGCGCGCCCCTGGGCGTTGCCCGGCACGCCCGGCTTGATGCACCGCATCGGCGGGCTCGAAAAACAAGACATCACGGGCAACGTCAACTACGAGCCGGAAAACCATCAACACATGGTCGACCTGCGTGCTCAAAAAGTTGCCAACGTCGCCAAAGACATCCCGCCGCAAACTGTTGACGGGCCGGACAGCGGCGAGTTGCTCGTTATCAGTTGGGGCGGAACGTTCGGCTCGGTTGCCACCGCCACGCGGCAAACCCGCCAGGCCGGCGGCTCGGTCGCGCATGTCCATCTGCGCTACCTCAACCCGCTGCCGGAAAACCTGGGCGAGATCATCCAGCGGTACAAAACCGTGCTCGTGCCGGAGCTCAACAAAGGTCAGTTGCGAATGCTGCTCCGCGCGAAATACCTGGTCGACGCGATTGGGTTGAACAAGGTACAGGGCAAGCCGTTTGCCGTCAGCGAAGTCGTTCACAAAATCCAGAGCCTGCTCAAGTAACACTCCAACTCGAGCGACGCAGAAAGAGCGAGATGAAGACCGAAACCGCCCTATCCGTCCTGACACCCGGTGATTTTGCCAGCGACCAGGACGTTCGTTGGTGCCCCGGCTGCGGCGACTATTCCATCCTGGCGCAGATGAAGAAGGTGTTGCCCACGCTGGGCGTACCACCGGAAAACATCGTTTTTGTCTCGGGCATTGGCTGTTCGAGTCGCTTTCCGTACTACGTTAACACGTACGGAATCCACTCGATTCACGGCCGCGCGCCCGCCGTGGCCTCGGGATTGAAGATCGCCCGGCCCGACTTGTCGGTTTGGGTTATCACGGGCGACGGCGATGCCCTGTCGATCGGCGGCAATCATCTGATGCACGCCATCCGCCGCAACCTCGACCTCAACATCGTCCTGTTCAACAACCGGATTTACGGGCTGACGAAGGGGCAATACTCGCCTACCTCGGTCCTGGGACAGGTCACCAAGAGCACGCCCGCCGGCGCAATCGATAATCCGCTGCATCCGATCTCGTTGGCCATCGGTTGCGAGGCGACCTTCGTTGCCCGCTCGATCGACGTCAACATTAAGCACCTGGCCATGGTGCTTAAGCGGGCCGCCGAACATGTCGGCACGTCGTTCGTCGAGGTCTATCAGAATTGCAACGTGTTCAACGACGGCGCGTTCGAATACGCCACCGCCCGCGACACCAAAGCCGATGCCACGCTGCAACTCGAACACGGCAAGCCGTTGATCTTCGGCAAGGATCGCGACAAGGGAATCCGGCTCAACGGCATGGACCCGGAAGTCGTCGAGTTGGGCAAGGGCATCTCAGAAGACGATCTGCTGTTCCACGACGAAAAGGCGATTGAGCCGACGCTGGCCTACCTGCTCAGCCGCATGTCGCATCCGGAATTCCCCGAACCGATCGGCGTCTTTCGCGACATCGATGCCCCGCGCTACGAAGAATTGCTCAATGGGCAAATCACCGCCGCACGGGAAAAGAAGGCCGGCGACTTACAGAAGCTGTTCACCAGCGGCGAGACTTGGACCGTCGAGTAGCGCCCGGCGGCGCGACGGCCCTGATTGTTTCTTTCTGGCTCATCAAGTCAGAAAAGACAAACAACGACGGCCAGAAAGAATCGACCGGTTCATCAGGTGCGCACCGGACGCACCGAAGCCGCCGTCTTTGAGAACGGAATCGCTGCTCGTCGCATGGTCCAGTTCACCACCCTGTACAAGGACGGAGATTCGTGGCGAGTCTTGCTCGCGAAGGCGACCGCTATTAGTCAAGGTAGTGGACCAGCTTCACTCGTACTTCCTGCGAGCAGAACATCCAGAATGGTTGTTCTTAGGCCAACTACGGTTAGTTGAGGCCAAATAGCACGACCGGCCTCCCATTTCCAGCTTCGTTAATCATGTTCCAGGCGGAAATGCGATTGATGCAACCCTTATCACACCAGGTTCGTACCATCTCGGAACTCGGCGGCTACTTCAATCTTTGTAGCACGTCTTGCTCGAACTGCTTGCCCTTCCTTGTGGCGTCGGCCGCGTCCTCAGATAACGGCAATCGGTATTTTTGGGCGAACGGCAAGAATGTCTCTGGGGTTGCAAAGATGAAGTATGCTACTTGGCCATCGCTTTGCAGGCCGATGAATTTCTCGTCACGTCCGGTGCTTGCCAAGATGTAGTTCGCTGCGTTAAGAACCGCTTCGACGTCGTACCAGTCGCCAAAGTTCTCCGCTCCGAATCGATAGAGCTTTCCTTCTCGAATGAACTGCACGGTGTAGGGTGCGTCAAAGTCGTCTTCGCTAGTGCGATGCCATACCTCGCTCGGCGACTCTATTTGCAGAGCACCCTGGGCGGCATCCGCGAAGTCCAGCAGAAGTCGATGATGATTGCACGGCAACATGTCCGTTTCAGCATCAAACGCCAGCAAACGGCTAGATTGCCCCAATACCGCCATCAGACCGTCCGGTTCAGACAAATCGAGGACATTCTTGCCCTCGCCTCGTCGCTGAGTCTGCATGTGACTCACCACCGCGTTGGGCTCGTCGCCAATGATTCCAAGATCGGCCAGGTCGTCCAGAGCGGTGCGAAGGTCGATTCCTTCGAGCTTCCAGTACACCCACATCTCCGCGGAGGGTGCTAACCGGTCGCGAACCGATTCGATTGCTTGACGCCCGGAATCCACAAAGTGTTCCAGGACGAGCCGAGCGACTGATTCGGTGACCTCACCTGATTCGGGTACGACCGCCGGGATTACGCGGCCCGCGTCGGACGGTTTGACGTGACTTGACAAGAGATCAACGGCCATCCCGCTCGCCCGATTGTCCTGCACGTAGCCAAGAATCCTCTCTACAGCAGAGTCTGGCTGTAGTCTCGCGATAGCTCCGAGTGCATACATTTTGCTCACGGGGTCTGTCGCGTTTGCCAGAATGTCTTCCAGCACGGGAAGTGAGTCGGCGCCCGCGGTCAACGCGAGGTCGTGTACGAGCGTCTGGTCATGACGCTGTTTCTCGAATCCGAGCGTATACGCGTGTAGAGCTTGCCTCACAGGTTCCGAAACGCTCGGGTTCGGATGATTCAGGACGCGGTCCAATGCAAATCCGGTCCACTGGCTATACTCTGATTCTTTTTCTTTGAAGAGGTACTTGAGCATCACCTCGACCGATTCTGGCCGCGATGCGACGCGGCCTAAATCAAGAGCGGCCTTCCGCAAATCACCGAGTCGTTCGGATTCCAGCAAGCGAGTAAGCTGCTCTTCGGTTCCTGGAAGCCGTTTCCGCACACACAAATCGACTGCTTCTTTCCGAACCGAATCGTCGTCGTCTCGCATCATGGAGGTCAGTAGTTTCGACCGGCCGTCACGCTCGAAGTCCACATCGATGTCCCATTCGCCAAGCATCTTGAGCGCGGCACGCCGCATATCCGCATTCGGTGACTCCAGTGATGTAAATAAAAACTCCTCTCCGCTAGAATCGCCCATTCGAATCAACGTGTGTGCCGCACTAGCTCTCGCGGCAGCAGGCTTGTCGTCTGCATGCAGTATCGCTCTTAGAGCCGATTCGCCATCACGCTTGCGGGAATTCAGTGCCAACATGTGCTCGTCAAAGAGGTAATCTCCCGACTCCACGGCAGTCAGAGCCGAATCGAAAAATTCGGCCACCTCCTCCTCGTAAACACGGCGAGCTTCGGCGACTTCCGTCGGGTCGGTCACTATCTCAACTTCACGCCGTACTCGTGGCGGTTCGTCGACGCTCCGTCCTGGGACGTGGACCATTCCTTCAGGCGAGGGACCGCCCTCGACGTGGTCAACTAGAATCTTCTGCCGTTGTTCGACTTGGTTCTTGTCCATGGGCTCACGCTCCGCTCTACAGCCGACCGCCATGAGAACAGCAACGAGAAGACAAAAACGAATGGGCACCACCGACCCCCGTGCGCAATGCCAGACCGCAGTAAGTATTCAACTGCTGCCAAAGTCTAACCGACCCACACCCTTGGGTCGACTGGCTAGCTATTTAGAGCTAGTACGCCGAAGACGCTTTCTTACGCCCGTCGAAGCGGTTCACTGCGGACGAAGCGCTCCAGCGCCGCCATGTGAGGAACAAACTCTCTCAGGGCGAGGGAACGCTTGGCCCCAAGGCCACGGTTGCGCGATCATTCCGATTCGACCCGCGCTACACATACTCCTGCCACGTGGGTTTGATCACCAGTTCGTGGATGTGGGCACGCGGCGGCAGGCAGGCGACCATTAGTGCCGCCTCGGCCACGTCTTCGGCTTGCAGGATCTTCGCCCGGTGTTCCGCGCCCACCGGCGTCGGCCGGCCGTCCAACAGCGGCGTGTCGACCTCGCCCGGGCAGATGCTGGTGACGCGAATCCCGTTGGGCCCTTCCTCCTGCGCCACGATCGTGGCCAGCGCGGTCATGGCATGCTTCGACGCGCAATACGCCAACCCGCCCAGCGGCGTGGCCCGCAACCCGGAGATCGAGTTCATGTTGATGATCAGGCCGTCTTTGCGTTGGCGCATGCCGGGCAACACGGCGTGCATGCAGTTGTAAACGCCCGTGGCGTTGATCGCCATCACCTCATCGAACGTTTCCGGCGGGATGTCGGCCATGGTGCGCTTTGGCGTATTGATGCCGGCGTTGTTGACCAGAATGTCGAGCGGGCCGAGCGTTTCGTCGGCCCAGCGGAACAACTCGGCGACGCTTGCCCGATCAGTCACGTCGACGGTGTGCGTCAGGATCTTCAGTTCGCCGGTCCAGGCGGCCGCGGCGTCGCGCAACTTGTCTTCCCGGCGTCCGGCGATGGCGACGCGGCAGCCTTCTTGTGCGAAGGCCAGCGCAATCGCCCGACCGATTCCCGTGGCCCCGCCCGTAACTACCGCGTTTTTGCCCGCCAGCCTCATCGTGCACATCCCTCGTGGTCAAAAATGGAAAGTTGTCGCATAATAGCAAAATGCCGAAACCGCCGCGACAACTCGACTCGCGCATCGAGATCGTCACGCCAGAGAACATCGCGTTTCACTACGTCTTGGCCGGACCGTTTCGCCGCTTGCCCGCCTACTTGATCGACGTCGGCATTCGCATGGGAGTCGTGTTGCTCGTGGCCATGGCTGCCGCGCTGGCCGGCATCGGCGGACTGGGCGCCATCGGCTTCGGCCTGATGCTGATCATCTGGTTTGTCCTTTCGTGGTTCTACGGCGGCCTGTTCGAAACGTTTTGGAACGGACAAACGCCCGGCAAGCGAATGCTCGGGTTGCGCGTGTTGTCGGTCGATGGTCGGCCGATCAACGCCATGCAAGCCGTACTGCGCAACGTGCTCCGCGACGTGGACGCGTGGCCGATGGTGGGCTACGGCGCCGCGTTCGGCATTCCGCTCTACATGTTGGGGCTGGTCGTCGTGACGGCCAACGACCGCTACCAGCGGCTCGGCGATTTGGCCTGTGGCACGATCGTCGTGGTCGAACGCCACACCCGTCTGACCGGCCTGGCGCAGATCGAGCATCGCGAGGTCCTGCAACTGGCCCGGCAGTTGCCCGCCAATTTTACGGCGAGCCGGCAACTCGCGCAGACGCTCTCGGGCTTTGTCGCGCGGCGCGGCCGGTTTTCGCCGGCGCGGCGCTTCGAGCTGGCGGGGATCCTGGCCGGGCCGTTCGTCGAGCGATTTCGCCTTCCGCCCGACACAAACCCGGACTTGCTCCTGGTGTCGATGTACTTCCGCACGTTCTTTGCCGATCGCATCGCGGCCGACGACGCGCCCGACCCGCAACCCGAACCTGCTGAGGCAGCCAGCCCATGAAAGTCGCCGAACTGCTCGATCGCCGGCGCCAGCAATGGCATGAGCTGGAGCTGAAGTGCTACGCTTTGGAACGTGGCAGGTTGCGTGCCCTGGGCGGGCAGGGGATCGCGCGGTTTGCCGCGCTGTATCGGGCCGCGTGTGCCGACTTGGCGCTGGCCGACGCGTATCAACTGCCGCCGGACACGATTCAATACCTGCACCAACTGGTCGGCCGCGCGCACAATCAACTCTATCGCAGCCAGACGTTTCGCTGGCGCGCCTGGGGCGACGAAATGTTTCGCGCGCTGCCGCGCCGCTTGCTGCGCGACCGCGCCCTGTGGCTTGCGTTCGGCGTGTTCTGGGGACTGTTCGGCTTGGCGATGCTGTTGGGCTACTCGTCGCGGCCGTTCGTCGAACAGATGGTCGGCGAGGCCACCATGGCCCAAATGCAAGAGATGTATTCCGGCCCCATTTTCGGCCGCAACCCCGGGGCCAGCTCCGTGATGACCGGCTTCTACGTCTTCAATAACGCGAGCATCGGGTTGCAATGTTTTGCCGGCGGGCTGGTCCTTGGCGTTGGCGGGTTGTTCGTCACCGTCTCAAACGCTGTGTTTCTCGGCGCGGTGTTTGGCTTTATGTTCACCACGCCCGAGCGGCACAACTTCATCCAGTTCGTCACGGCGCACGGGCCGTTTGAGTTGACCGCGATTGTGTTTGCGGCCGCGGCCGGGATGCGGTTGGGTTTTTCGATGGTTGCCACCGGCGGGCTGACGCGCGGCGCGTCGTTGCGCCGCGCGGCCGCGCTGGCAATGCCAACCGCCGGGGCCGCGGTCGTGCTCTTCTGCCTGGCAGCCGTGATCGAAGGTTTCATCTCGCCGTCGGCGCTGCCCTACCCGTTCAAAGTGGCCGTCGCCGCCGGCAGCACCGCCGCGCTGCTGCTCTACGTCGTCGGATTCGGTCTGGCTCCAAGCAAGTATCCAGAGAGAGAGTGACGGTGCAGCTCGATCAAGCGCGAATCGCGATTTGCGAACGCTCCTGGGCCGACAATCTCGACCTGGCGCTGCACGTGATGCGCGCCTACGGACGGCCGTTGATTGTTTGTTCGGTCGTGCTGATCGTGCCGCTGGCCGTGCTGAACCACATATTCATCATGGCGCTGCAACCCGAGTTGATGTCCGGCGACGAATTCACGGTGGTCTTCTACTGGCTTGCCTGCCTGGTGCTGATCGAAGCGCCGCTGGCCACCGCGCCGATCACGTTGTATCTCGGGCAGGCGTTGTTTGTGGAAAAACCGTCGGCGCGGGAAGCCGTCAGCTCGTTTGTGCGGAGTCTGCCGCAGCTCATCCTGCTGCAATTCATCGTCCGCGCCATTCTGATTCTGCCGGTCGTGACCTGGTTCTTCCCGTTCTCGATGTGGCCGTATCTGAACGAAGTGATACTGCTGGAGCGCAATCCGTTGGTCGGCCGGCGCGGACGGCTTTCGACGCTGAAGCGCAATACGCTGCTGCACCGCGGCAGCAGCGGCGACTATGCGATTCGCGCCATCGGTTCCGGACTGCTAAGCGTGTTGCTCATTACGGCGCTCTACCTGACCGAGGATCTGCTGGTGCGAAACCTGCTCGGATTCGAGCCCGGCCTCACCGGCTGGCTTGTGGAAATGCAACTCGCCTTCTGGCTGGTGGCCGTTTACTTTTGCGTGGTCCGCTTCCTCGGTTACCTCGACGGCCGGATTCGCAACGAAGGTTGGGAGATCGAACTGCAACTACGCGCTCAGCGCGCGCGACTCGTGGGACAGCCGGCATGAGCCGTTCGACACGCGCCAACATGAAGCCACAAAAGCGGATTGCGTCGCGTATCCGCCTGTGTTTTGTCGGGCACGCGGCTTTGCGTGCCGCGCCGGTGCTTGTCGCGCTCGTGCTTGTCGCGCTCGTGCTTGTCGTGCCGGTCCGGGCCGGCCAGGAAGATGCATCGGTCGTCGCCGGCAAGGATGGGCTGGACACCCGCCTGCAAATCCCCTGGTACGACTCCGATGCCGACGCGTTGCAGCCGATCCCACTGCCCGAACCGTGGCCTTGGTGGAAGGTGCTCGGGGATTGGCTGCGCCCACTCGGCCGTATGTCCGCCGACCCGTTATACGTGCTCATGTGGATCGTCATCATTGCCGTACTTCTGGTTGTCGCCTGGTACGTGTATCGCGCGATTCGCGAACGCCGGCGCAGCGAGTCGGCCGAACGCGACGCAAAGATCGACAAGCTGGTGGCGGCCGACCGTGTCGAGGCGCTGCCCTTCCTGCGCAAACGATCGCACGACGACCTGCTTGGCCAGGCCCGCCGCTGCTACGAACAGGGCGACTACGGCGAGGCCATCATCTATCTTTTCAGCTACGAGTTGGTCGAACTCGACCGCCATGCCTTGGTGCGGCTGGCCAAAGGAAAAACCAACCGCCAGTACTTGCGCGAGGCCCGCCGCGCCAAGCCGCTGGCCCGCATGGTCGAACGGACGATGGTCGCCTTCGAGGACGTTTTCTTCGGCCGAAAGCACTTGGACCGCGACCGGTTCGAGGCCTGCTGGCACGAACTGGGCCAGTTCGAGTCGCTCCTTCTCCAAACCCAGCAATCACCATGATGCCCGCGCCGACATCCTGCCGAGCCGTCCGGCCCCGCCTTGGGCGTGTGGCGTGCTGCGCGCTGGCGGCCGGCGCGGCGCTGTTGGCTTCCGGTTGCGTCGCCGACCTCGACACGCAATACGGCCGCTCGACGCCGCGAGTTTTTTCCACCAGCATCAACGGCGTGGACGTCTTCGCCCAGATGTTCGCCTCGGCCGGACACCAGGTCTCCGGCCGTTCCGTGATCATCACGTCGGCCATGGACCGCGTGCAGACGATCGTTTGGTTTCCCGACGACTTCGCCGCGCCGGACGAGGAGCTTTGCGACTGGTTCGACGAGTGGCTCGCATCGGGCTCGAACCGGACGTTGATCTACGTGGGCCGCGGATTCGACGCCGCGCCGCTCTACTGGAAGCAAATGACGCCACTGGTCGACGGCGGACAAGTGCCCCTGTACCAAGAGCGACGCATCCAATCCCGCGGCCAGACTTCGTCGGTCAGCGCGTTTCCCACGGCCCACCTAATGTGCCAGTGGTTTGAGATCAAGCCCGGCACTTTGCACGAGGTAACGCGCTTGGGCGGGCCTTGGTCGCGCGAGATCGATCCAGCGCGTTACGACTTTTGGATGAGCGACGCTCTGGCCCCGCTGGTCGACGCGCGCGTGCTGCTGACCGCCGACGGCATGCCGATGGTCTGGCGCCATCGCCCGGTCGAGTGGAACGGCGGTCAACTCATCACGGTGGCCAACGGCTCGTTCTTGCTCAATCTGCCGCTGGTCAATCACGAACATCGGCGGCTAGCCGGCCGATTAATCGACGAGGTCGACCCGTCGGGCGACGTCGTGTTTTTGTCCAGTGGACCCGGCGGACCGGCCATCGATCCACCGGGTGGAGGTTCCGCCCTGGCGAAGTTGTTTGGCACCTGGCCGCTCGGTCCGATCCTCTTGCAATTGGCCGTGGTGGGCGTCATCTTTTGCTTTGCCCGCTGGCCGATTTTTGGTCGTGCCAGGGTTCCGCAAAACACGACGACGTCGGACTTTGGCCATCACGTGGACGCGGTCAGCCAGTTGCTCCAGCGCACGCGCGACCGCGACTACGCGCGCTCCCAATTGCCGGAAGAAGTGGAAGCCGCAACGTCCGACGCCAGCCGCGCGCCGCCGCGTCGGTCGACCGGTGCGCCGCGTTGAGTCCCGTTGGCCGATCGACTCCGCAACCCCACGCAGCGAAAGAACTGATGACAGAGCACCGACCCGAGTCGCGCCCCAACATCGCGCCGCCTCAAGCGCCGGCAGACCGACTCTCTCGGCCCGGCGACCCGGCGCTTGCCGCGCAGATCGCCCAGATCAAGCTGCTCTACGAGCGGATCACGGGCGAGATTGCGAAGATCTACGTCGGCCAGGACGAACTGGTGCTGACCACGCTCGTCGCGCTGTTCTCAGGCGGACACGTGTTGATCGAGAGCGTGCCAGGCCTTGGCAAGACGCTGTTCGTGCGCGTGTTGGGGCGCGTATTGGGATGCGACTGTGGGCGGATTCAATTCACCGCCGACCTGATGCCGTCCGACATTACCGGCGCGCCGATCTTCGACATGAAGAAGCAGGAGTTTCGTTTTCGACCCGGCCCGGTCTTCACGCAGTTCCTGCTGGCCGACGAGATCAACCGTTCTCCGGCCAAGACGCACGCCGCCCTGCTCGAGATCATGCAGGAGTACCGCGTCACGATCGAGCGCACCAGCCACAAGCTGCAGCGCCCGTTCCTCGTGTTGGCCACGCAAAACCCGCTCGAATCCGAAGGCACGTACAACCTGCCCGAAGCGCAGCTCGATCGTTTCATGTTCAAAGTCATCGCCGACTATCCAGCGGCCGAGGAAGAGATTGCCATCCTCAAGCAACACGGACGCCAGGTCGACTTGGATGAGCGGCTGCAATCGTCGCTGCGCGTGATCACGTCGGCCGAGGACATCGTCAAGGTGACCGAGATCTGCTCAAAGGTCCACGTCGAAGACAAACTGTTCGCGTACATCAACGCAATCGTGCGACTGACCCGGCAGTGGCCGCAGTTTCATATCGGCGGATCGCCGCGTGCAGGGCTGTCCCTCGTGCAAGGCGCCCGCACGATGGCGGCTTTTCGCGGGCGTGAATACGTCGTGCCTGACGACGTCGTCGACATTGCACTGCCGGCCCTGCGGCACCGCGTCATTCGCACCGCCGAGGCGGAAGTCGAGGGCCAAAGCGTTGACGAATTGCTTGGCGACCTGATCCGTTCGATCGAGGTGCCCCGGCTGTGAATCCGATCCTGCCGCTTGTCGCGACGATCGCCGCGATGCTCGTGCTGGCCTACTTCGGCGGGATCTACCCGCAGCGCCGGCTGGTGGTTTGGGCCCTGTTACCGGCCATTCTTGCGTTGGCCCTGCTGACAACCCCGAACTTCGGGTATTGGTTGCTGGCAATCAATGTGCTGTTGATCGGGGTTGCCGCGGCTGACCTGACGAACCTGCCGCGACGCCGCTGGTTTGTCTGTGAACGAACGGTGGGCCGCATCGCCTCGCTGGCCAACCCCCACCGCGTGCACCTGACGATCAGCAATCGGTCGCGGCGGCCGCTGACGGTCGAGCTGCGCGACGACGTGCCCGAACTGTGCGACGCCGAGCCCCAGCAGTTCCGCGTGTTGCTTCCGCCGCAGAGTCGGGCGACGATCCACTACCGGCTGTCGGCCCGACAACGGGGCCAGTTTCAGCTCGACGCCGTCTATCTTCGCGTGTATAGCCGGTTGGGTCTCTGGCAACGCCAGTTTCGGTTTCCTGCCGAAAACGTCGTCCACGTCTATCCCGACATGCGGCAAATGCGCGAGTACGCGCTGTTGGCCCGCACCGACCGGCTCAGCCAGTTGGGCCTGCGCCGCGTGCGCCGCATCGGCCAAGACAACGAGTTCGAGCGACTCCGCGACTACACGCTCGACGACAATTACAAGCACATCGACTGGCGCAGCACGGCCCGACGCGGAAAACTCACGGTCAAGGACTTTCAAGTCAACCAGAGCCAGCGCGTTATCTTTCTGGTCGATTGTGGGCGGATGATGACCAACACCGTCGCCGGACTCAGCCTGCTGGATCACGCGCTCAACGCCGCTCTCATGCTGGCCTACGTCGCGCTGAGCAAGGGCGACTCGGTCGGGATGCTGTGCTTCGCCGACGACATTCAGCGATACGTGCCTCCCCGCGGCGGGCAGAACCAGATGAACCATCTACTGCACGCGTCGTTCGATCGATTTCCGCGGCTGGTCGAGTCGCGCTACGACGAGGCCTTCGTCTACCTGAATGCCCGCTGCCGCAAACGGTCGCTCGTAATTTTGTTAACCAACGTGGTCGACGAAGTGAACGCGAACCAGGTCAGTCGCTATCTGACGAGCGTGGCCGGGCGCCACCTGCCGCTGGCCGTGATGTTGCGCGACCATGCGATCTTCGACGCCGCCACGGCGGCGCCTTCGTCCGAAGCGACCATGTACCGCGCCGCTGCCGCCAACGAAATCGTCACCTGGCGGCGCGGTGTGCTGACCGACCTCGAGCACCAAGGCGTCCTCTCGCTCGACGTGTTTCCCGAGCGCATGACGGCCCCGCTGGTCAACCGTTATCTGGAAGTAAAGGCCCGTCACCTACTCTGACGGCGGTCGGCCGCACGTTGTTGTGGGATTGGTGAGCGGCCTGCGGCGTGTTCGGCACAGTTTCACTGCGTACTACCCGGCGGTCCGTTTGTCGGTTGGCCAATCGTAGGTCTTCCCCACGATCGGTACCAATTGCTGCAACAGGGCGCCACCCGTATCGCTATTGGTCATGATGACCACGCCCTGCCCGGTGGCCGGCAGTCCGATCAGCATGCAGCGATACCCTTCGTTCGAGCCGCCATGGCTGAAGCGAAACGTGCGTTCCGAGCCGAACACCGAGAAGCCGAGCCCATACGTCACCGTCTTGCCCGACTGCTCCTTGAGCATCTCGGCGACCATTCCCGGCGAGAGTATCTTGCCCGGCTGGCCATTGGCCGTGCTGATCACTTCCACCACAACACGGGCCAGATCGCTGGGCGTCGTCCACAGCCCAGCGGCGGCCATCTCTGGATAGACGTGCCACCCGCCGGCCACTGGCGCCTTATTGGGTCGATGCCCAACGGCCGCCTGAGCGGCAAGTTCGGCCGGCAACGGTTGTTCGTAGGTGCTGTGCTCCATTTCCAACGGGTCGAGCACCATCTGCCGCATGTAGTCGGGAAACGGAACTCCAGTTACGTCGATCAATAGTTGTTGCACGACCGTATAGCCGCCGCCCGAATACTTGAACATGTAGCCCGGCTTGACCAGCAGCTTCACCGGTGCCGAGTTTGCCGGCGGCGCGCCGGACAGCACTTGCACCAGCGTGGGCACTTCCATGTTGGTTGCATACCCGCCAAACCCGTGCACGGTCAGTCCGGCCGAATGGCTCAACAGCCGCCGTAGCGTCACCGGATTCCCATTCATGAGCGGACTGCTGGGAATCCGCCACGAAGTAAGCCGCGCGTTGACATCCTCATCCAACGAGAGCTTGCGCAGCTCGACGGTTCTGAGTGCGGCCAATGCGGCCACCGGCTTGCTGATCGACGCCGCCTGAAACCGCGTTTCAGGCGTCACGGGCTGATCGCCGCCCGCCCGCACGACGCCGAAGCCGTCGGCCCAATCAATCTTGCCGTCGCTCACCACGGCGATGCTCACGCCCGGCACTTCGTGTTGGTCCATCGCGGTCTTCACCGCTTCGGCCACCGTGGCGCGACGGGCCTCGCCGTCGATGTCTTGGGCCCAACCAGTTGCCTGTGTGGCAAGCAGCATCAGCGCAACGGCCGGCAACATGATCGGCCAGTCTGTTTGCCAGCGGGGGCGTCGCAGCGTGTTCGGCATCACGAGTCTCCTTGAGATTCGGCGAAACACATCGGCCGTGGCTGCCCAGCCCGACCGTTTGCCCCGTGGTCCATCATTATCGCAGGCAACCCGGCTTCGTACACCGTATTCGCTCGCGAGACTGCATGCTTGGCCGACCGAGGGCACATCGCCAAGATCCTCCCCGCCGCATAGAATTGCCTGACACCTGTTTTTTCTTGGTCGGCGGCCGTATTCCGGCTGTCCAATATTCCGCGAGCCATGGCCGAACTTCCCGAACCCGACGACGCCCAACGGGCCGAGATCGAGCGCACCACCCAACAGCTCGGGCGCCATCTGTTCGAGCATGCCTCGGGCCATCAGCCGTCGCCCTGGGATCGTCGCTGGTGGGATGATCGGATCATGGCCTGGGCCATGCAGGACGAATCGGTCAAGGTGCAGATGTTTCGCTTCGTCGACGTGCTGCCCATGCTCAAGACCAGCGCCGCCGTCACCCGGCATCTGCACGAATACTTCCACGACGTCCGGGCCCATCTGCCGTCCGCCGCACGGCTCGGGTTGGCCGTCGCCACGCCCGACTCGATCGCCGGGCGCGCGTTGGCCATTGCCGCGCGGCGCAACGTGATGGGCCATGCCCGGCGGTTTATTGCCGGAACTTCGACCGACGAAGTCCTGGCCGCGGCGCGCCACGAGCGCAAGCTGTCGCGCGGCTTCACGCTCGACCTGCTCGGCGAAGCCGTCACCAGCGAGCAGGAAGCCGATCGCTACTTGCAGGCCTATCTCGACCTGGTGGAAGGAATCGCACCGGCGGTCAATGCTTGGGAGGAAGTGCCGCAAGTCGATCGAGCCGGCACGGCGGAGCTGCCCAGGACCAACGTCTCGATCAAGCTCTCGGCGCTGGACAGCCAGTTCGATCCGATCGATCCGGCCGGCACCACACGGCGCGTCTCGGCCCGGCTTCGCAAACTGCTCCGCGTGGCGCGCGAGCATCGCGCGTTCGTCAACGTCGACATGGAGTCGTACCACACCAAGGACCAGACGCTGGCCATCTTCGAGCAGGTGATGACCGAAGACGAGTTTCGCGAGACCGAAGACGTCGGCATCGTGATTCAGTGCTATTTGCGCGATGCCGAAGCCGACCTGCGCCGGCTGCGCGATTGGGCCGTGCGCCGCGGGCGACCGGTTTGGGTCCGGCTGGTCAAAGGTGCTTATTGGGACTACGAGATCGTCAAAGCCGAGTCGGTCGGTTGGCCGGTGCCCGTCTTTCGCAACAAGTGGGAAACCGATGCCAACTACGAGCGGCTGACGCGCTTTCTGATCCGCAACCACGCAACGTTGCGCCCGGCGCTGGGCAGTCACAACCTGCGCTCGCTGGCATACGGAATGGCCGTGGCCCAGCATCTCGGCTTGCCCAAGGACGCCATCGAGCTGCAAATGCTTTACGGCATGGCCGACAGCGAGAAACAGGTGCTGGTCGACATGGACTATCGCCTGCGGATCTACATGCCCTTTGGCGAACTGATTCCCGGCATGGCGTACCTGGTCCGCCGGCTGCTGGAGAACACCTCGAACGATTCTTTTCTGCGGGCGGGCTTTGCCGAGCACGTTCCGGTGGAGACATTGCTGATGAACCCGTCAGAGCAACGCCCCATAGACGACGACGGCGCCGCGTCCGATGCATCGACTTCGGCCACGGCCACCACCGGCCGCTTCGCGCCCGACTATCGCAACGAGCCGCCGGCCGACTTCGCCCTGGCCGAAAACCGCGACGCCATGCACTCGGCGCTGGACGAAGTCCAATCGCAATTTGATCGGCAGTACCCGCTGGTCATTGGTGGACGCGAGGTTTCCACCGACACGTGGGCCGATTCGATCAACCCCTCGCACAAGGCACAGTCGGTGGGCCACGTGGCGGTGGCCACCACCGAACATGCCAACGCCGCCGTCGACGCGGCCAGCGCCGCGCTGCCCCAGTGGTCGGCACTTGGCCCCGAACGTCGGGCCGAGTATATGCGCCAAGCGGCCGACGTGATGCGCCGTCGCCGTTTCGAGTTGGCCGCGTGGGAAGTCTTCGAATGCGCCAAGCCGTGGCGCGAGGCCG
>CALFYT010000091.1 GCA_937952415.1 uncultured Planctomycetaceae bacterium
GGGAGACGACTCCGCAAGCAAGCAGTCGCTGCCGGCAAATGTCGCCGTGCGATTGAAATCGGCAACCTCGGCAACGGCATCTGCCCTGGATGCGAGCTTGCTGCTCGAAGCCGAGGCGATCGACCTGGCCGACGCTAACGTCTACCTCGACGACGAACTGCTGGATGTACTTGCCGCGAGCTTGAATGAGTCTGTACCCGCTGTCTGACCTACCCACAGACATACGCTGGCACTGCTCACCATTCTCGCCGTGCGAGTTCCCGCAGGCGAATGCACTCGAAAAGCTTTCACGCAGAAATCCAACCACGGTCTGCCTGGAACTGGTGCAGCGGGTTCCCTGGTTATTCAACGCTACCGGTTTTCCACCAGCCGGGTCAGTTCGGCCGCAATGCGCGAAAACAGTTCGGTCCAATCATCGACGCGCGTTTGTCGGAACAGCCGCATCGTGGAATACCAGGGACTATCTTCGCGGTCTGTGAACCAGCGCCAGTCTGCCGAATGAGGCAGTGCAACCCACACCGGCCGCCCCAAGGCGCCGGCTAGGTGCGCTGGTGCCGAATCGGAAGTGATCACCAGATCTAGACTGCACATGATCGCGGCCGAGTCGTAGAAGTCGACGATTTCGCTGGCAAGATCTGTTACAGACGATTTATTTGCGAATCGCCTTAGTTGACTGCCTTCTGGGCCCATCTGAATGCTGAACAAGTGGACGCCCGGCGTGTGGGCAAGAGGCTCGAAGGCATCAAGCGGAATCGCGCGTCCGTCTCGGACTGCATTGCGGCTGCCGTGCCAGTGAATGCCGACTTTGAAATCATCGCGGCGCTGCAGAGTCTGGTTCCAGGCAGCGATGTGTTCGGGGCGAACAAACAGGTAAGGAACTTCGGCGGGAATTGATTCGAGACGCGTGCCAAAAATCCGGGGAAGACTCATCATCGCCACTTGCCAATCGCAGGGAGGATGGATCGATGTGCCCGTCGATACAACTTCGGGAAAGCCGGATTCCTTAAGCAGTCGTACAAGCGGCGGTTGCACGTCGAGCACAACCTCGGCGCCACGTTCACGGACGAACGACGCGTAGCGTACAAACTGCAACGTATCCCCCAGCCCTTGCCATCCCTCGGCATTTACCACAATGCTGGCGCCCGTCAGGTCACTGCCGTCCCAGACTCTCAAGGATCGATGACGAGCGTATGGCCTCAACCGCCACTCGTATTCGGGCCAGCCAGCCTCAAAGTCGCCCGAGGCAAGCAGGACGGTTCCTAGGCGAAGATGAGCCTCGTTGCATTGGGCGTCTAGCGCGATAGCTGCACGGTATCGTTCGGCTGCCTCTGCCGTTTTGCCAAGCAATTGAAAGCACGTGCCAATCTGCACCAACTGATCGGCGTTTGGTGGGGCGATTGCGGCAGAGCGGTCATATTCGACCGTGGCTTCGTCCAGCCGCCGGAGCATTTGCAGCACACATCCTAGATTGAACCGCGCCATCGCGTCATCGGGCACGATCTGAAGGTAGCGCCGGTACTCAGTGGCGGCCTCGCTTAGGCTTCCAATCTGTTGCAAAGCATGCGCCAGCCCACAGATCGCGATAGCCAGATTGGGCTGAATGCGAAGCGCCTGGCGGTAGCGCTCACTGGCTTCGGCGAAGTAGCCGATCGCCTTCAACGCGACGCCCATGTGGAAGTGAGCCGTGGCGAAGTCGGGGCGGAGGCGAATCGCCGTCTCGAACTCGTCGCGCGCCGCGGGCAACTCGCCCAATTCGTGGAGTGTTTGCCCGAGGCTGTCGTGCAGCTCGGCCGACTGCTGAAACTGAGCCAGTGCTCTTCGGGGACACTCCCGGGGCGCCACCAATTCGCCCGCGGCCCGATAAGCTTCAGCCAAGTGGTGGTGGTACATCGGCTGAGTGTTGTCGACGGCAATCGCGGCCGAGATCGCCTTGATCCCCGCGGGCAAGTTTCCTCGTTGCAGTGCGATCAGGCCGCTAAGGTAACGGGCTGCCGCGTGCTGGGGATCCGATTCAAGAATTTGTCGATAAACTCGGTCGGCCGCGTCCAGATCACCCGCATGGTGAGATAGTTGGGCCTGCTTGAGCGCTGAATCGAAATCGGTCATTAAAGTATCCGCAGCATTCGGTGGGAGAAACGAATGATCTCGCAGCCTGCGCGAATCATGCTCTGCGTCGAACGTGCACTATAAATCAGAAGGTGAGTCAATCATACAAGCCGGGATAATCGGCGGATCAATAGAGTTGGTTTACGTCAATTGCCCGGCAGCAGGGGACTAGCATGCAGCGGACTATCAAGAGCCTAACGGAACCGTAGGCCGACCGACGTGCTGGCAGAGAGCTTGATCTGAGGTGAACGCGCCGTCGGCATCGCGACGCAACCAAAGCGGAGCCGCAACGTAGTCGTGCCGCAAGAGTCACGCAGCAGAATCCGGCGCCAAGCTATGCGGTTAGGGGACAAACAGGTAGCAAGAAAGAGCGTTTCACTACGGCGAAACCGATCCACTTACTGGGGTGTCAGCGCACCACAGCAGGAACTCGCTTTCGCCCTTGTTGGTCATGCCGCCGCTGACGAGCGACTTTCCGTCGTCGGAAAAGGCGGCGGCAGACACCGGGCCGGCGTGCCCTTGCCACTGGCCAACCTCTTGCCGCGTAGCAACGTCCCACAGCTTCACGGTCCCATCGGCACCGCCGGACACAAGCGTACGCCCCTTGGGTGAGAATGCAAGGCATTCCACGTCGGCGTCCTGCGGTGGAAGAATGGCCAACCGGTCCTTCTCGGCCACGTCCCACAGTATCAAAGTGCGTCCCACGCCCCCGGCGGCCAAAATGCGCCCGTCGGGTGAGAACGCCAATGCTCGGACGGCGCCGCCGTGATCCCGGAGGACGGACCGCCGGCTGGCCGTCGAGGTGTCCCAGAGGATAACCGAGTGATCCCGCCCGCCGGAAGCGAGCATCGTGCCGTCGGGTGAAAATTGCACGGCATCAATCCCGTCGGCATGTCCAACCAATCGCACTTGAGTCTGTTCGGTCATGTCCCAAAGGACGAGCGTACCTTCTTCAAATGCCAGCGCAACGAATTGCCCGCCGCTCGACACGGCGGCGCGAATCAACGCGGCCGTGGCGTTAGCAATGTTGTCGTTGATGGTGGCCGTCATTTCCGACTGTATCCCACCGCTCCGCACGTTGGTAACCTTCACCGTATGGCGCGGACTCTTGGTTTCACGCCTCGCGTATGCTTGGGAGTTTCCGTCTGGGGACATGGCGACAAACTTCCGTTCACTTCGTTCGTCGTACGAGCTCGGATTCGTGTCAATCCCTGAACGGAGGTGTCGTACGTTGACGACGCGGCTATCCTCGCGACGTCCCGTCGCCGTGACAAAGTGCCCCGCTTTGGAGGAAAAGGCTAGCGACTGAACTCGGTTGTTGGGGCTGAGCGCCAAACGCCTTCGATCCACGGTTTCAGTAAGATCCCAGACTCGCACCGTGCCATCGCCGCTGGCGGTCGCCAGCCGATGGCCATCAGGGGCATACGCCAAGTACCAGATGCGTCCGGTGTGCCCGCGCAATTGTCTGGCTGGTTTATCGGGCACGCGCGGCGCATTGCCAGGCGGGTTGGTTTCCTCGCGCCCAGACGGCGCCTGACCGCCGACGTTCCAGAGCTGAACGGTGCCGTCCTTGACGGCCGCGGCCACAGTGCGGCCATCCGGCGAAAAGGCGACCGATTGAACCACCTCCGCATGTCCGGCCAGCGTACCTATGTTCTTACCGTCGGCCACTTCCCACAACATGACCGTGCGGTCCTCGCTCCCGCTCGCCAGGACTTTCCCATCCGGCGAGAAGGCAACACACAAAACGACTCCGGAATGACCAAGAAGAGTCGCCCGCTCTGTGCCATCGGCTACTTGCCACAGCTTGACAGTTCTGTTCCCGGAGCCGGTTGCCAAGATGCGGCCATCCGGCGAAAACTCCAGCGACTCGATCGCGCCTTTGTGTCCGGTGAGTGTCTGTTGCTCGGCCCGCCGTTGGACGTTCCAAATCTTCGCCTGTCGGTCTTGTGCACCGCTGGCCAGCAGCGTGCCGTCGGGCGAAAACGCGATTGCGAATACACCCGCGCCGTGGCCCCGAAGCTGAGCAAGCTCTCGCCCGGACGAAACGTCCCACAATCGCACCGTCTTGTCGTCACCGCAGGTGGCCAGGATTTCACCCTTTGGCGAGAAACGAACGCTGCTCAGCTCGCCAGTGTGTCCACGGAGCACCCGGCGTTGCTCGCCCGTCCGCGCATCCCAAAGCCGCGCCGTCCCATCCGCCCCGCAGGTTGCCACCAGGCTTCCCTCGGACGAGAAATCGACGCAGTAAACGTCGCCGTCGTGCCCACTCAACTGCAATTCGTGGCGGTTGCAAAGGGACCACAAGCGGTGCCAGGCAAAAGTTCTCAGATCCTCAGCCGGCGGATCGTCCCGATAACGATTCAGGATGTTTATCGTTTGGAGAATGTGCGACCTTTTCCACGCCTCGTCGGCAAGCTTCATATCCGCAGCGTAGAGGTACTGCCGCACCCGTTGTTCGCGCAGGCTTGCCATCGCGCTCAGATTCTGCGCCTCGGTGCGCCTCTGTTCGGCGACGTCCAGTGCTTTGCGTAGTGTCACGGTATGCCAGGCAGTACCGACAAGCCCGCCGACCAGAGCCACCATCGTCACCGCGACCAGCGCTGCAACGGCAGGTTTTCGCAACACCCACTTCCACATTTGACCGACAGCGCCCAACGGCCGCGCCACCGTTGGTTCGCCGTTGAGAAACCGCTGCAAGTCGTTTGCCAATGCACCGGCGGACGCATACCGCCGCGCCGGATGTTTCTCCAGGCACTTCGTGCAGATCGTTTCCAGGTCGCGTGGCACGCGCGGGTTGAATAGGCGCAACGCCGGGGGCTCTGAGTGCAAAACCTGCCACAGGGTCTCGAGTGGAGTGTCACCGGAAAACGGTGGCCGATCCGCAACCAACTCGTATAGGATCGCTCCCAGGGAATAAATATCTATCGCCGGGCCCGACGTGCCTCGCCTACCACAGGCAGCCTCGGGAGGCATGTAATTGGGCGTACCAACCATGGCGTCTGGGCTGGTCAAATCCGCATTGCCGCGTGTGTATTTCGCCAAACCGAAGTCGGTAATCCGCGGCCGGCCACTCTCATCGACGAGCACATTCGAGGGCTTCAGATCCCTGTGCAGTATGCCCTGATCATGCACGTGCTGAATCGCGTCCGCCAGTCGCCTTACGGACAGGGCCGCCTCTCGCGGCGTCAGCCGTCGGTCACGCCGCACGTCGGCGAGGCTGCGACCAGCAACGTACTGCATCGCCAGATAGTGGCGCCCCTCGTGCATGCCCACTTCGTGGATCGCGACGATATTGGGGTGTCGCAGTCCGGCCATTGCCTCGGCTTCACGATGGAATCTCCGCACCTGCTCGGGCCCGGCAAACTGGCCGGCTAGAATCAGCTTTACCGCCACAACCCGGTTGAGGCTCGTCTGCCGCGCTTTGAACACCACGCCCATCGCACCGCGACTTATTTCTTCCAACAGCTCGTAGTCGCCGAATTTGATGGGCAACTCGCGCGTAGTCCAACCCGCGGACCCCGCGGTGCCAGCCTGGTGTTGCTCGTCCCGCGGATCGCCCGGATCCAGCAACGCTCCGCCGGACTCCAGCGCTGTATGCAGCTCAAACTGGCGCCGCAGCGCGGCCGCGAATTCAGAGAAACGACGAAGGTAGTCGTCGATCTCCGGCCCATCGTTGAGTTCCTCGCGCAGCAGGTATTCGCCGTAGATACAATCAATCAATCCACCGTGATTGTCGCGCAGAGGCGGATAGCGCTCGAGATACGCCTCGATGAAAACCCGTTCGCCCTTGAGCCATCGGTGTCTCTGGTCATCGCGAACCAGCTCGACCAATTGGCTCGGCGTCAATTCGGCATCGATCGACATCGCAATGGCCTCAATCGACGCCAAGTGCGGCGCACACCCGGTCGGCGGCGCGGGTTAGGCGCTTGCGCAATGCTTCCGGTCTATCGCCCGTTTGCGAGGCGATTTGCGCCCAGCTTTGGCCGTCGGCACGAGCCGCCGCGAGTCGCCGCTCGTCGGCAGACAACCGTCGGTGAAACTCGTGCTTGAGTTCTTTCAGGCTGACTTCCTGGCTGGGCGTTGGGCCGGGTGCAGCGATGGCTCCCTGGGCATCGCCATCGAGTGGCAGCGGAGCGGCGCCGCGCCAGCTACGTCGCGATGATCTCTGCTTACGCACGGTGTTGACCACTTTGTTCTGTGCCATGCGCACCAGCAAACGCAGTAGTTGGTGCGGACCGTCCAGTTCGTACTGGCCTGACGCCGCCCGCAGGAAAAAACTGGCCAGCACCGATTGGCACACGTCCATCGAGTCAAACACTCGACGCACGTTCGGGTCTTTGAGACGTAGTCGGACTTCACGGCGGATTTCCGCCTCATACAGCCGCACGACCTCTTCGGTGGCCTGCTGGTCACCGGCTCGCACGCGACGTATGAGTGATCGAAACGCTTCATCCGACATGGCGTCGCTCGGCGTGGAATCTGGCGACTGACGTGGCGGCTCGGTGGATTGACTTTTTCGGAAAGCCGTTCCCGAAGTCCTATCTAACTCCGTGGAATGTGTGTACGCAAGAAAAAAAATTGCACAAGCGTGTCCGCTCTGAGCCGGGAATGCGATGGTCCTATTAGAAGGCCGCGTCTGAGTAGATAAGAGGTACCATCGACGCGTGCACAGAAACTGGGCCAACTTCCGTCACTAAACCGTAGCGCGCGGAATCCGCACACTTTGTTAAGCAAGGAGAACGCTAATGACTCGCATCGTGATTTCACTCGGTCTGCTGGTAGCATTCGCCGTCGCCCCATTGGCCTCGTCAGCGGCGCTCGTTACCGTTCCAACCGACTTGAGCCCCGGTGATCAATACCGGCTCGTGTTTACGACGCACACGAACACGGATGCATCCTCGACTGATATCGCGGACTACAACGCCTATGTGACGGCCGAGGCCAATACGATTCCGGAACTGTTGGCCTTGGCCACCACTTGGAAAGTGATCGGTTCGACGGCCGCGGTGGCTGCGCGAGACAACACGGGGACCAACCCAACCGTCGACGCGACCGGCGTGCCTATCTACACGTTGGCGGATACTCGCATGGCCGATACCAACACCGACTTGTGGGACGGCTCCATCGATTCGGTGCCCATTGACAGCTTGGGCAACGTGTTGGTTTTCAGCGAGGGGATCTGGACCGGAAGCACTACGTCCGGCACACCATTCGCTTCACAAGAACTGGGCGCCAGTTCGATTCGCTTCGGGAATCCGGTCGTTACCGACAGCCGGTGGATTTCGAATAGTGCCATCGGGCCACCGGAACACAACCGGTTCTACGCGATGTCCGATGTGCTCACTGTCGTGCCCGAGCCTGGCAGTATCGCCCTAGCGGCCTTTGGCATCGTCGTCGTTGCCTGGGGCTGGTGGCGGCGGAAGCGTTAGCGCCCTTGTGCCGTCTCCGGTTTAGTCCTGCAGCGCGCGCCACACGCGGGACCGAGTTGGCCAACGACTACCCAGTCCACGTGGAGTGCGCGTGGACCGGCAACAGCGAGGCCGTGGCCAAAGGCCACTACTTGCAGGTCACTGACGAGCCTTTCCGAACAACGGCCAAACGCAACGCAAATCGCAGCGCGGCAAGAGGCCGTTCGCAGCGCACTGACTCGCACCGGGCGGAAGACGCTTCGCAAGAACCCCGCAAGAACGCAGGAATCCCGGTACTCGTAGACCGACCAAGCTACCCGGCTAGGACTCGAACCTAGAATGGGAGAGCCAAAATCTCCAGTGTTACCATTACACCACCGGGTAGAACGGCCGAAGCCGGTTAAGCCACGGCCACACAGAAGCTTACGCATCCGATACCCGGCGTCAAGGCAGCTTCGCCCGGTGGCGGCCACGCCGAATCGACCGCCAGCGGCATGGCATGCGCGTGATTTGGCGGCCCATCCGCGGCAGCGCGCCACGACGGTCAGTCTTGCCCGCCCGACTCCTCGGCCGCATTGCGACTGACAACCGAAAAAGAGAGTTGTTCCAGTTCGATGGCCAGGTCGACGCCCACCTTGCGCACGTGGTCGGGCAGGGTGATGGTGACCGGTGCGAAGTTGACGACCCCTTCAATGCCCGCGGCGACCAACTGATCAGCCACAGACTGCGCGGCTGCGGCGGGCACGGCGATCATGCCGAGCTTGATTCCCTTCTCGCCCGCCACCTCGTCCAAGCGATCCAGATGAAACACGCGCACGCCCTCGATCGTGGCCCCGACGCGTTGCGGGTCGATATCGAAGGCGGCAACGATGCGAAAACCCTGGTGACTGAATCCCTTGTAGCCGAGCAAGGCCCGGCCGAGGTTTCCCGTGCCGACCATGGCGACGGGCCAGTCGCGGTCGGTGCCCAGGATCTTGCGAATGGCGTGGATCAAGTCGTCGCAGCGATAACCGATGCCCGGATGGCCGAAGTGGCCGAAGTAGGCCAGGTCCTTACGCACCTGAGCATCACTGAAGCCCAGCAGCCGGCCTAATTGGCTCGAGCTGGTTCTCTGGCTACCATCGCGCACCAGGTGTTGCAGTTCGCGCAGGTAGAGGCTTAACCGGCTGATCACCGCTTTGGGAACCTGGACGTCGGCCGGCGGCGCCGGCTTGGAGGACTTGGACTTCGAATCACTCATGCTGGGTCAGACTGGAGGAGCGAGTTGCCCGTTCCAACGAGAGGGCCAGTCACTTTAGAGCATCGCGGCGGCCTCGGCAAGGTGTGGATGCGCCCTGCAAGACATTGGGACGCGCAGTTGCGCGTTGCACGCCAACTGGGACACTTTCTGCATCGGCCCGCGGTCGATCGCGAGGCGGATCGCCATGGCCTACCACGACGCGCACCGACCTACACAACAACAAACCCCTCGCACACCGTGGGCATGCGAGGGGTCGTTGGTGTTAACTCTGGCGATCGCCGTGGACGCAATTACTCGTTGATGTGATCCGGATGGTCGATCCAGATTTCACCAGTCGCGGCTCGATAGATCCATCCACCGCCCGGGGCAGCCGTGGCGGTCGGGGTCGTTCCGGCGGCGCCGGTATCGAGGAGGACCGTGTTGAGTCCCGAGAACGGCTGGGCCGGCAGTTCGCTATTGAGATACGGACCAAACGGATGGGTCGCATCAGGCAAACCATTGGTGCTGACGTTTCCAGCCGCGTCGGTCGCCTTGGTCAATTGTTCGAGGTTGGTGGCCCCGGTCGGATACTGTCCGCCGTGCTGCAGCTTGTACAGCTCCAACTGCGTGCGGAGCGTCTGCAGGTTGAACTTGGCGTTGCTCTCCCGCGCGTCGTTGGCCGACGTGGAAAACTGCGGAATGATCGTCGCCGCCAGAACCGCCATGATGACCACGACGATCAAGACTTCGATGAGTGTAAAGCCGCTTTTACGATGTTTGGCAAGCATTGGATAGGCACCTCTGTAAACTTGTTGGCCCCGAAGCGGTTCCGACGGGGCCTTCGCCCGCGATGCAAAGTGCATCGCGATCCCCATCGATGGAAAACCTCAATACGTAACGTCGGCGCGGGCCTCGGTCGCGAGACGTGGCAATACCACGGGCAACCCGATGCCAGCGTGGGGCGGCGTCACTAGAAGCACCGCTCCTCAAGGTTACGTAGGTTGCAAACCTAGGGGAGTCAAGAATTCCGCGAATCCTGGGATGACTAGGAGCAGCCACCGCGATTTATCGCAACCGCACACCTAGGACAGCCGATGCGTCATGAACAGGCGCATTCTCGGCATTTCGCGAGTAATCACTTCGACACGAAAAAGCCTGCCAATCCTACCCGCCAAAGTCACTCCTCAAACTCAACTCCAAATATCTATCTCACGCTAGCAGTCCGTATTGACGATCCATAGCGATGGTTCGGGAAAGATAGGCAAATAATCGAGGGAACCGTAACGCCTAGCGCGTCGTGGTAAACCACGATATTTGCACCGTCCAGCTAATGCACATGGAGTGCACTAGCCGAAGGAACCCTATGGCGAGTCCACCTCGCTTGACCAGACTACCCATCCTGAGCTGTCCACGAAGGAGGCACAAAACATGAGAACGCTGTTGGGTGTGCCGTTGATTGCGGTCATCCTCTGCGTCGTGACGATGGACACGGCGCAAGCTGGATACTGCGGTGCGGCCCGATACCGCTGCTGTGCGAGTAGTTGCGATTGCGGGTACGCTCCCTGCAAGCAGCAATGCCACACAGTCATGCGAACCTGCAAGCAGGTCGTCTATGAAAAGCAGAATTACACCTGCTACAAGACGGTCTACGAGCCAGTCGTCGAAAACCGGACGATTAACTGCGTGAAGTACGTCCGCGAGACGGCCTATCGCGACTGCTGCTACACGGTCTGCAAGCCGGTCTGGGAAACCAAGACCCGCGACATCTGCTACACCGTGTGCAAGCCGGTCTACGAGACCAAGACCCGTAACATCTGTTACACGGTCTGCAAGCCGGTCTACGAGACCAAGACCCGCAACATCTGCTACACGGTCTGCAAGCCGGTCTGGGAAACCAAGACCCGCGACATCTGCTACACCGTGTGCAAGCCGGTCTACGA
>CALFYT010000092.1 GCA_937952415.1 uncultured Planctomycetaceae bacterium
CACGGGGCAGATTGGCTGGGGTGAAATGCCGGAGATCGGCTGGCCGCCGCCGGGATGCGTTTTACCGATGCGCACACGCCGTCGTCGGTTTGCACGCCCACCCGCTACGGGCTGCTCACCGGGCGCTACGCATGGCGCTCCGCACTGAAGAAGGGAGTGCTCAACGGCTATTCGCCCGCGCTCATCGAGCCGGGCCGGGTGACCCTGGCATCGCTGCTCAAACGACACGGCTATCGCACCGCGTGCGTGGGCAAGTGGCACTTGGGTCTGGGCAACGCACCGCGCACTGACTACGCGCAGCCGCTAACGCCCGGTCCAAACACGGTCGGATTTGACGAGGCGTTCATCGTGCCGGCATCGCTCGACATGCCGCCCTATGTGTTTGTTCACAACGACCGTCCGACCGTGGCACCCACCGAGCATGTCGCGGGCAGCAAGATGCGCCGCCACGGCGGAGGCGGCTTTTGGCGCGAGGGCGCGATCGCGCCCGGCTTTCGCCACATCGACACGCTTCCCACGCTGACCGATCGCGCCGTGGGTTTCGTGCGCAAACAGTCGGCTGACACGCCCTTCTTGTTGTACTTGCCGCTCACCGCGCCGCACACGCCCTGGATGCCGACCGAAGCGTTTCAAGGCACCGCGCAGGCGGGCGAGTATGGCGACTTCGTCGCGCAAGTCGATGCGGCCGTCGGCGCCGTCCTCGACGCACTCGCACAACAGGAGTTGGCCGACAACACGCTCGTGATCTTCACCAGTGATAACGGAGCCCATTGGACGCCGGACGACATCAAAAAGTGGCAACATCAGGCGAACGCTTCCTGGCGCGGGCAAAAGGCTGACGCCTGGGAAGGCGGGCATCGCGTTCCGTTTATTGTGCGCTGGCCCGGCGTCGTGCAACCCGGCAGCCATAGCGATCAACTGGTTTGCCTGACCGACGTGACGGCGACAGTGGCGTCGATCGTCGGCGCAGAACTCTCCGACGACGTGGCCGAGGACAGCATCAGCTTTCTGCCTGCGTTGGTCGATCGGAGTGCCGACGCCCCGCTGCGCGACACCGTGGTGCATCACTCGGCCGACGGAACCTTTGCCATTCGCAGTGGTCCGTGGAAGCTGATCACGCGACTGGGATCGCACGGCTTTAGCCGGCCCAGGGACGTCCAACCGGTTGCCGGCGGCCCGCAGGGGCAGCTCTATCATTTAGGCGACGATCCGGCGGAAACCGACAATCGTTGGCTGGCCGAACCGCAAGTCGTCGCCCGCCTGACCCGGCGGCTTGCCCACGATCAGCACGCGACCGGGACGCGCCCCGACGGGTGATTTTCTTGTTCCGCGGCGCCGCGAATCCGCCCCGTTTTCTCGTGACCAATTCCGGTGGCTGTGCTACTTACTAGAAAACCTTCGGCTTGGGCGCCCCCCGCGGCCGCGGCGACGGATCCGTTGGAGCTGCCCCAAAGCCAGTTGCCACAACGCTTTCGGCCGACGGCGCAAGTCAATCAGCGGTCGGCGCCAGTCGCGCCGTACGATTTGAATGTGCCGGATCGTTCGGCAACGCCGCGTGACCAGCCAAAACCGGTCTGCGACCGGTGTATCGCATGCCCGACCTTTTGCTGCCTCTGCTTCTCTTGCTGGTCGCGGTGACCGTGATTGGCCACGGTCTGTGGCTCGTTTGCGCGCGGCTGTTCAACCTGGTCGTGCCGCGCGACAACGACTTGCTCGATACGGCCTCGGCCAGTTGTCCGCGTTGCGGTACCGCACTTCAAGCCGGGCAGTGCCGCGCGTGCGCTTGGCCGAATCCGTTGGGCGAACCGTCACAGCAAACCCAGGCGGCGCTGGAAGTGATCGCCGCCCAAATACGTCGCCTCAACGCGGCCGGCGCACTCGACGCACCGACGGCCAAACATTTGCTGGCGACCGTCGCCGAGCGCCAGGCCACTGCGATTCGATCGTCCGTTGCCCGCACCGCGCCGGAATCTCCGCAACACGCCGCGCAGGCCGAGGCCGATGCGCCGGAAACGGTCGTTGATGCCGAAGTGGTCGACGAGCCGGCGCACCCGCCACATCAAGCGACTCCGCCCCGATCGTCCGATGCCGCCGCGCCGCCAGCGCGCACGCCCGTCGAACAACTGCATCCGCTGGATCGTCCCGACGAACCGCCAACCGAACACCCGGCGCAGCCCGCTGCGCCGGTCACGGTGCCGCCGCTAGTGTCGGAGCCGCGCACGACGTGGACCGACTGGCTGGCCGCATTTATGGAAGAGCGCAACATCCGCTGGGGCGAGCTGGTCGGCGGCCTGCTCATCGTGTGCTGCTCGATCGCGCTGGTGATCAGCTTTTGGTCCGAGATCGCGGACCGCCCGTTGCTCAAGTTTCTGCTCTTCAACGGCGTCACCGCCGCGCTGTTTGGTGTGGGCTTTTACAGCGAGCATCGTTGGCGGCTGCACACGACCAGCCAAGGACTGCTCACCATCGCCAGCATGCTGGTTCCACTGAACTTCATGGCCATTGCCGCGTTCACCTCCGCGGCGGCCGGCAATCACCCCTTGATCATCACCGGCGAAGTCACGAGCGCCGCGCTGTTTGCGACGCTGCTGTTCTTTGCCGGACGCGTGCTCGTGCCGGGCAATGCGCTTTGGATGACCGGCGCCGTCATGCTGCCCTCGATTGCTCAGCTACTCGTGCGCCGCTTTGCCGGACCGCAGGCCAGCATCGCGACGCTCTGGCAGTTGGCGGCCATCCCGTTGGCCTGCTACGCGGTGGGCTGCGGTTGGCCGTTGGCCAAAGCAACGCAATCCACCCGACTCGACGAGCAGAGCGCAAACCGCTTGTTCAAGCTGCTGGGCGTTGCCTCGTTTGCCGCACTGTTGCCGCTGGCGCTGCTGTTGGTCAAGACGGAACGGCCGTTGGCGACGCTCCACGAACTATCCGCGGCGGTGAGCCTGTTAGGCTCGATTCCGCTGGCATTTGGACTAGCGATCTGGCAGCGGTTGGAGTCGGACGAGTCGGTCGGATTGCGGATCGCCGGAACAAGCGTCGCCGTATTAGGCGCGGTCGTTTCGCTCGCAGGACTTGCCATCGCCTGGCCCACGCCCGGCTTCATGTTGCCCACCGCGGCGATCCAGTGCGCGATCTTTACTGTCGTCGCGTGGCGTTACCGGGTTCCCGCCGCGCACCTGCTTGCCGCCGCGTGCCTCACCACGACCTACTTGCTAGCGGTCTATCTGTTCGAGGGGCGCATTGCCTGGCGCGATCAAGAACCACTCGCACTGGCCGAGCAATTCGTGTCGGGCAGCACCGGCGCGCTACTCGTTCCGCTGGTTCTGTCGTACGCGGCTGCGGCGATCGCCGCGCTGCGACACGGCGGGCGCACGACCTATCGCCTGCAAACCGCCAGCGACGCATTCGCCTGCACCGCCGCCGGACTGGCCGCCGTCAGCGTCTCGCTGGTCACGTGGTTCGGCTTTGGCAAGCAAGGCGATCCGGTCGGCGCCGCCTGGGTCTACCTGGTGTATGCCGCCGCTGCGCTGGCGTGGTCTGCTCGTAGCCCGCGCGCACTGTTCGCTTGGGCCGGCGCTGGTCTGCTGGCGGCCGGCACGTGGCAAGCCATCGTGTTTCGCTACAGCGGCTCGCTCAATTTGGAGCATGTTGAGCTGACCGCCCTGTTGGTCTACTGCACGGCGTGTAGCCTGATGGCGTTGGTGGCGCCGATCACCCGGCTCAGCAAGCTCGAAAGCCGGCTCGAAGAAGTGCTCTGGACGGCTTGCTTCGGTGTTTCGGTCGTGGCCGCGATTTGGCTGTTCGCTGTCGTGCCGACAACGACGACGACCGTCCAAGCGATCTATTGGAGTTGGTTGGCGATAACCTGGCTGGCCGTCGGCGTCGGGGCACGCTGGCGCCCGGCATTCACGTTGATGCAATCGGCACTCACGCTGGCCACCGTGTTCGGCGTCGGTACTGTGCTGGAACAACAATCCTGGTTCCAGCAGGCCCGCTGGCCCTGGCTCGATCCGCGCACCGTGCAGGCGCTGGGCACGTCACTGGCCGGACTGTCACTGGCGTGGATCGTGCTGCGGTTCGCGGCGCGCCGCACGCTGAGAGCGACGGACTCCGACGCAGGCCCACACCCCATCACGGCGCTCGTCGAATCGCCTTGGCTGTCAGTCGACCGCGTGGTGTCGGGCGCGATGATCGCGCTGTTGGTGCTCTTGGGAATCTTTGCCGTCCTGCCGGGCGCCTACGAAGAATTGCTGCCGCGCACCGCGCTGACCGTCTCGCAAGCCACGACCGCCGCCGCAGAATCCGCCACGACCCCAACGGGCCAATCGACCGCGCCGGCATCGCCCGGCGCGCTGGCCTCGGGTTGGGGCGGTTGGCTTTTTCTGGCCGCGGTCCTGCTCGTGGTAATCGCCACGGCCGTACAAACCGGATCGACCGCTTGGCTGCTCGCCGCGTTGGTTCCGGCAGCCGTCGTGTGCCCGATGATCGCCGCCCGATTCGAGAGCCAAACGGCCGTGGCCAGCACATTGCGCTGGACGTCGGCGGCGTGGCTGGTCCTGGCAAGTGTGCCGATTCTGGCGCGGCACGCGCTGGCCCGTGCTCTGCCGCAAGCAGCTCGCCTTTGGCAGTTCAGTCCAAGCCTGCGGCGGCAAGCGACGATGCTCGTGCTTCTGCTTGGCGTGCTGCCTCCGCTGGCGGTCTTGCTATACATCGCGGTGCCGGCATTGGAAGCCGCGCCGATCTATCTCAATTGGCCCGAGCTACGGTTCGCTCTGGCGGGCGTTTTGGGAATCGCACTAGGCGTAGCCATCATCAACTGGGTCGCTGCACAAAACCGATCGCCGGCCGAGCCAACAGGATCGCGACCGGTATGGCCCGTGCTGGGCGTTGCCATGTCGTTGTCCATCGCGTGCATAAGCGTCGTCGGGTTGGGCGTTGATCAGCTTGCTCGTGCGGTGGTCGCGCGACCGATCGTCGGACCCGACGCCAGCTCGGTCTTCGGCTCGATGCACATCGCCGTGTCCTACGGCGTGCCTGTGCTCGTGGTCGCTGGCGTGCTGGTCGGCTATGCGTTCAGCCTGCGTTCGCGCGGGTTTGCCTTGGCCGGCGGGCTGGTGCTGGGCAGCGCGGCAACGATCGCGGCAATGCTCGTCATGCTGACCGGCCGATGGAACTTCGATGCCGCGTTGTGGATTCGCGTGGCACAGATCAACACAATCGTCGCCGCGTGCTACGCGATTGGCTGGCTCGTCGTGCAGCAGCGCATCCGCCGCGCACGTGGTCTGCGCCGGTCGCTTCCGCTCGACTACGCGCTGGCCGCACAGATTGCGCTGGCGCCGGCCCTGATGATCTTGGTCCTCGGATGGTCGTGGGCCGACGTGTTCTTCTATCCGACCGGACATGCTGCGCAGTCGCAAGTCATGCACGTCGGACTGGTCGACGTTTGGGGATGGATCGGCGTCGGTTCCGCGATCATCGTGTTAGGTGCCACGGCCTGGGCCGCGGGTCGCCGCGTGAGCATGGCCGCGCTGACAGGGCTGTTGACGGCTCTGGCAACGATGGCCGCCGCGGTGGCAGGGCGGTGGGACATCGGCGATTGGTTGGCTTACGACACGCTGCTGACCGGCCACATGGTCATCGTCGGCATCTTGTTGGCCGTCACTTGGCATGATCGAACGGTTGCGCGGCGACTTGGCATGTCCAACGCAAACGATCCCGCACTGCCAAACAGTGCCGCGCGACCGTGGTTGGTTGGCTCGTCAACGTCGGTCTGGGTCGATGCGGCCCGCGCCGTCGTGTTCATATTGGCGGCGCGCCAGTTGTCCGACAGTAGCTGGTGGCCGGTGGCTGGCTTTGTCGTGTTGGCGGTCACCGGAGCATTGTGCGCGTGGGTCTTCGGGCGGCGTCGCTACTTGTACGATGCCGCGCTAATGATCAACGTGGCAGGCTCCACGGCCTGGCTCGAAGTCGACTGGCTGCCCGGACTGACTAACTTCGTGCTGGCCAACATCATATTGCTTGCGGCGCCGGTTCCGCTGTGGCTTTTGATCGACCGGCTGGGCATCCGCGAACGCACCGCCGGCTCGCGCTTCTCCGTTGCGCCCGCCTATCGCAGCGCAACGCGGCTGGCCATTGCCGCGCTGGCGATCGTTGTCGGAGTCGGACTTTCGGCCGACGCCGCGCAAGTCACGCTGATCGACCCGGCCGCCGGCATGCTCTGGGCCGCGTTGGTCGCCACAGCGGTCGCAGCGATCGCCTGCTTGTGGGACGACTCAGCCGGCAGTGCCGTCCCGCGGATTTACGTCTTAGGTCTGGTCGCGGTCGGCATGACCGTGCACCTGCTCGCCCTGTCGCCCGAATGGTTGCTCTGGTCAGCAACCATGGTGTTGGCCGCCTACGCCCTAGCCGCCAGCTATCTCTGGAGCGTGCGCGCGGGCCTGCGCTCGATCGCCGAACGACTGCGGATGTCGACCGATCGCGACGCGCAATTCGCCGGGCTCGCGTGGCTCGTGCCGGCCAACCTGATGCTGGTGGCCGCAGTGATTGGCCTAACCGGACTGGTCGAATGGACGCAGCCGGACGTTTCGCTGCGAGTGCTCGCGTCGCAAGCCGTTCTGGCCCAGATCGTCAGCGTGGCTTTGATCGCTCGGGGTGATCGTCGCGGCACGCTGCAACAGCTCACTCTCGCTCTGGGCGCGCTCGGCGCCGTGATGTTCGGTTGGGCCTGGCTCGTTCCCGGCACGACCGGCACGTTGCTCCACGCGCTGACCGTCATGGCCGCGGCGCTGGCACTGGTCGCCGCGTTCTACGGGCTGGGGCTGTCCAAGCTGTTGGCGGCAACGAACGATTGGCTCGCGCCGGCCCAACGGTTGACTCCGCCGCTTGTCGGGCTGTGCGCCGCGTCGCTGGTGGCGGTGCTTGGCACCGAGGCCTATCAATACGCCGATGCCGGCATCGTTGAGATCGCGCCGCTGGCGATCGCGACGGTGGCGGTCACGTTGATCGGACTGTGTGCCGCGGCGCTGGCTGCGGCGCTGCTGCCCGGCCGCGATCCGTTGGGGCTCAGCCCGCGCGGACGCACCGCCTATGTCTATGCCGCGGAGATCGCCCTGGCGATGCTCTTTGGACACATTCGCATGTCGATGCCCTGGCTGTTCAGCGGGTTCTTCCAGCAGTACTGGCCGCTGATCGTGATGGCGATCGCATTTGCTGGCGTGGGGTTTGCCGAATTGTGTCGTCGCTATCGTCAAGAGGTCTTGGCCGAACCGTTCCAAAACACCGGCGCGCTCCTCCCGCTGCTGCCGGTTTTGGGCTATTGGGCGGGCGACGTGTCGGTCGACTACTCGGTCGTATTGCTAGTTGTCGGTGGGCTGTACGCCGCGCTTTCGGTCCTCCGCAAGTCGTTCGGGTTCGGCGTGTTGGCCGCGTTGGCCGCCAACGCCGGGCTGTGGTACTTCCTGGGCCGGCAAGACGGCTTCGGCTTCCTCGTCCACCCGCAGGTCTGGCTGATTCCGCCGGCGCTGTGCGTTTTGGCGGCGGCTTACTTGAATCGTTCGCAGCTAAGCGACGACCAGATGACCACGCTCCGCTACCTGGCGTCGATGATGATCTACTTGTCGTCGACGGCCGACATCTTTCTGGTTGGCGTGGCCCAAGCACCGTGGCTGCCGCTCGTGTTGGGCGGGCTGTCGATCGCCGGAATCCTCGCCGGCATCGCGCTGCGGGTCCGCGCGTTCCTGTTGCTGGGTACCGGTTTTCTCGGGTTGGCGCTGTGCACGATCATCTGGCACGCCGCGGTCGACCTGGATCAGACCTGGATTCTCTACGCCTGTGGCATCGTTGCCGGCGTGCTGATCATTGCGCTGTTTGCCATGTTCGAAAAGAAGCGGCGCGACGTGCTCGACGTCTTCGAGCGCATCCGACAGTGGGAAGCCTGAGGCGACATGGGCATCGCCGTCGAGCGAACCTTTCGCCGGTCCGGCATCTCTTGCTTTGCGACACGACGTCGTTCGGACTGCGCGGCGGCGTGACTAGTCTGGCCCGGACCGTCTCGGCACAATAGGGTCCAATTGACCGACGTTCGCTGCGCGCCGCGAATACAACTCGCGAACAACAACCCCACCGCACGAGGAACCTTGCCATGCACGACCAACTCGTCGAGCGTTATGCGGCCGGCGCCGCGCAGCCGGCCCAAGCCATTGCCGGACTCACGACCGAACAGCTCAACGCCTTTCCCGTGCCAGGCACGTGGAGCATTCAGCAAATCGTGATTCACTTGATGGACAGCGACTTGATCGGTGCCGACCGAATGAAGCGCGTCGCCGCCGAGCAGCGCCCTCCCACGTTGCTCGGTTACGACGAATCGAGCTTCGCACAGAACTTGTTCTACGACCAGCTCGACCCCCACATGGCGTGCGAGGTGTTCGAGAAGAACCGGCTGCTCACCGCCGAGATCCTGCGCCGGCTGCCCGAGGAGGCCTTTGCCCGCGTCGGCGATCACAACGAGCACGGCCGCTTGTCGCTGGCCGAGTTCGTCAAGGACTACGCCGACCACCTCGACCATCATTTGAAGTTCATTCGCCAGAAGCGCGAATTGCTCGGCTGTCCGCTGTAGCGCGTCGTCGACGTGCTTCGTGGCACCGCGATGTCTCCTGCACCTCCGGCTCAATCGCCCGCCGCATCGCGTGGCAAGTACTCGCTCGTAAAAGCGCGCTCGACATGTACGTCGTCCGCCTTGAGCTGGCCCGTCTCGATCAATTGCTCGGCCAGCGCCTGCCAACGGGCGAGCGTCATCTCGCCGATGCGGGTCTCCGCGGCGTCTTCGCCCAAGACCAGCGGCCGAATCGCTTCGGCACCGAACGCAAGCACATCGAGATCCATTTCCGGGTTCACTTCGTGTATCTGCCGGTTCGACTCCTCGGGCGATTCAAGGTACTTCTTCCAACCCCGCGCCGAGGCGGCGACCATTCGTCGCACGAGTTGCGGGTCGTCGGCCAGCACCCGCTCGCTGGTGAACAGCATGCTGGAGTACGGATTGAACCCTAGATCCGACACCATCAACACGCGCGGATCGCCGCCCTGCTTGCGCGCCACGAACGGCTCGCTGAAGACGTAACCCTGCTGCGCGAAATCGTCATTCACCAGAAACTGCGCGACGTTGCCCGAGTAGGGCACGATCCGCACGTTCTCAAGCGGCAAGCGGTGCCGCAAGTAGTGCGTGAACGCGCTGCTGGCCGACATCGCGATCGTGATGTCTTTCAAGTCGTCGAAGTCGCGGATGCCCGAATGTTCGTGAACGATCAAGCACCGGGGGCTGGTCTGCAACGGCGCGAACAGCGCCACGATCGGGGCCTCCTGCGCGCGGCCGAACAAGACATTGTCGGCGTTAACAATGCCAAACGTCACGGCGCCGCGGGCCACTTGCTGGATCACAGGCGTTTCCGGTCCGCCGGACAAGATCGTGACGTCGAGTCCCGCGTCGCGATAGTAGCCGTGCACCTGCGCCGCGAAGTACCCGCCGTGCTCGACTTCGGCAAACCAATTCAGTTGCAGCGTCACCGGCACCAGTTCGCCGCCCGTGTCGGCTGGCTTGTTCCGCGCCGACGTCCCGCAACCGGCAAGCCAAGCACACAGCGCCAGGCAGATCGCCGCGGGGGGCGCGCGCGGCGCAATCCGCGGAGCACGCGGCGCTCGTTCGGTGGCTGTCGTTCCCTTCATGGCGTGGTGCTTGTTTTGGTGGTCGTGGTGTGCCAACGGGCAAGAATCGTCGCGCCGGCCGAGGTAACCGCCACGAAGATCGCAATCGACAAGAGCGTGGAAGCGATCACCGCCGCAAACGCATAGGCCGTGTCCAAGTTGCCCGTGTTCATGCTAATCAGATATCCCAACCCGAACCCCTCGGCGCCGTAGCCGGCAAACATTTCGCCCACGATCGCTCCGATCACCGACAGTCCGCAAGCCGTCTTGGCTCCGGTCACCAGGTACGGAACCGCATTGGGTAAGCGCAGTTTCCATAAGGTTTGCCACCGCGTTGCGTTGTAGACCTCGAACAGTTCGACCAGTTGCGGCGGCACCGATGTGAGCCCGGCCGTGGCATTGGCCAGAATCGGAAACAGGCTCAGGATGAACGACACCACCACCACGCCCCCGAACCCGTTGCCGAACCACATCACGACCAGCGGCGCGATTGCCACGATCGGCACGGTTTGCAAGAAGATGGCGTAAGGGTAGATGCTGCGCTCGATGATCCGCGATTGTGAAAACAGCAAACCCAACGCCGTGCCCGCGACCAGGCTCAATCCGAATCCGCACAGCGCTCCGGCAGCCGTCATCATCGAAGCGCTGGCCAGATCGTCGGCGTGCTGCCGTGCCGCGTCGACCACGCGGGCCGGCGACGGCACCAAATAGGCCGGAATCTGCCAAAACGCGGTCGCCACCTGCCACGCTGCCACGACCAGCACGAAAAATGCGACCGGCGGCAGCGCGACCTTCCAAAGCCATTGGCTCCATGGCTTCATGCGCACGCCCTCCGCAAACAATCCGCCACCTCGCCCGTCACGCGGGCAAACTCCGCCTGCGATCGCAGCTCCGCACTGCGCGGCGCCGGCAGCGGCACGCGCACGTCCGCCACCACGCGGCCGGGCCGCGGACCCAAGACCAGGATTCGCTGGCTGAGGTAGACGGCTTCGGCGATGTTGTGCGTTACGAACACGCCGGTCCACCGCTGCGCGCCCCAAAGTCGCAGCAGTTCGTCGTTGAGCGCTTGACGCGTCAGGTCGTCTAGCGCGGCGAACGGTTCGTCGAGCAGCAGCAGCTCGGGCTCGGTGACCAGGGCCCTGGCCAGCGACACGCGCATCCGCATTCCACCCGACAGCTCGTTCGGATAGCGGTCGGCAAATTCGTTCAACCCGACCATGTGCAATGCCTCGGCGATGCGGGCATCTTGCGCGGCGCGTGCCACGCCGCGCAGTGCCAACGGCAGGCGGAGATTGCCGCGCACGGTGCGCCACGGCAAAAGCGTCGCATCTTGGAACACGAACGAAAGTCGCGCGGCCTGTCGTCGCGCCGCAGCCGGCGCAAGAGCTGCTACCCGCAGGGTCCCCGAAGTCGGCTCGATCAATCCGGCGATCGCGCGCAGCAAAGTCGACTTGCCGCATCCGGAAGGTCCGACGACGGAAACAAACTGTCCCGCGGGAATCTCGCAGTCGATGCCCTTCAGGGCCTGGATACTTCCCGCGTAGCTGACGCTCACTTGGTCAGCGAACACTAAGGATTGTGAACCGGTCAATGGAGCCGTTCCCCTGCGAAACGCAACGCCCGATGCTTGCGGCAGTATACGTGCCCCCCTCGAGAAACGCGACGCGAGCGACCGCTCCCCGGAGCAAAACCGCGCCTTCGCCGGGCGATTGCGCCGCGATTGTCGACATTCGCGTTGCGGCCCGGTGCCCGGGAGGTATGATTCAACGTAGGCGCAGGTTGGTTTGCAGCAGGCTTCCTTCGACGAGCTCCAATGAGCAGGCACGCGATGAAACGGTGCATTCGGCTCCTGGCCCTGACCTCGATCCTCGGTTGCGTGGTCGGCTGTGGCAGCGGCGAAACGGGATCGCCCCTCGAGCGTGGACAATCGCTCTTGCGCCAAGGCGACTACGACGATGCCATTGCGGCGCTTGACGAAGCCATCCGTCTCGACCCGAGCGACGCCGACGCCTACGTGTTCCGTGGTCGGGCATATCAGATTCGCGAGCAAGCGGGCGACCTCAACGCGGCGATCGACGACTTTTCCACCGCGATCGATCTCGATCCGAGCAATCACGAAGCGTATTACAGCCGCGCGATTGCGTTGCGCGATCGGGGCAAAGCAACCGGCTCCGAGGAAGACGCCCGACTTTCGGCGGCCGACCACGATCGCGCTCGTGAGCTCGATCCGGAATTGGCCGAAAGCCTCAAGCGATTGCCGATCGAGTCCGAGCCGTTCGTTGCTTCGACGACGCCAGCCGGCGACGACGGTGCGGAGGGCGATACGGACGACACGACCCCCGGCCTGCCCTCGGCAACTCCCGACGCCACGACATCCGCTCCGCAAGAATCGACCGCCGACGTCATTCGGCGGCTTGAAGCCGAGGCGGCAGCCGCCGGCGAGGGGCGCCCGGGCGAAAGCAGTCTGCGCTCTGAAGCGGACCGCGACCTGCCGCTTAATTACGACCGGCAGCCGGATCAGAAATCCGAACGTCCCCGCGAAACAAGCCGCAGTCGTCGGCTCCGCCGCGAACACGAGCGTCGACTGGCCGAACAGGCCCGATCCGACGCTGCCCGGCAAATACAGATCCCGTTGAACGATTCGCCGGGCGGACTGCCGGCCGGGTCGCCGCTCGATCCGCAAACCGGATCGTCGATCGGCGGAATTCAGCCATTGACTCCGGCGCAGGGAAACATCGCCACGTCGCCGTCCGGAGGAACGCTGCCACCGGTTGCCACGTCGCCGTTCTCGACCCAAGGGCCGCTCACCACGCCGACAGCACCGGGTGGGCAAATGTCTCCCTACCAGACGCCTTACCAATCGCCGTTCCCGCAGCAAGCACCGCGTCCGACTGGCTACGTTCCGCCGCAGTTTCCAACCGCGCCGGCCGGCACGCAGCCCCAGAGCTTCTTTGCGCCGAGCCAACAACAGGTTAACCCATTGTCGCCGACGCAAAACCGTCCGGCGACGAATCGTTCTCCGGCGGTGCGGCGAGACGGGTATCTGTTTCCGTAGCTTGTACGGGCACCTCACGAACCTGCGCGCCGCCTTCCGCGCCCGTCACGCACGATCCGCTCACGCTCCGGCAGTTGCCGAGTCGAACGCCAGTTCGGCTAGGCGTGCGCGGTGATCGCGCGCGTCGCCGAACAGCACTTCCGAGGCCTTGGAGCGCTTGTAGTACAACTGCAAGTCGTGCTCCCAGGTAAAGCCGATTCCGCCGTGGACCTGCACGCCCCGGTTAGCCACTTCGCGCGACGCGTCGGACACATAGGCCTTGGCCAGCGAAACCGCGCGTGGCGCGTCGGCCGGATCGGCCCCCAACGCCCACGCTGCGAAGTACACCGACGAGCGCGAGCTTTCGGTCCATAACAGCATGTCGGCACACATGTGCTGCACGGATTGAAACGTGCCGATCGTCTTGCCGAACTGCTGCCGGGTCTTGGCGTACTCGACCGACGCTTCCAAGATCCACTGCATGCCGCCGAGCATGTCGGCCGCGGCCATCAGCGTGCCATAGCGCATCGACTGCGCCAGGGCTCGTTCCGCTTCCGGGCCGACTGCCACCACGTCGTCGGCGCCGACCTTCACGGCGTCGAACTGCAATTCGGAGATCTTGCGCGTTGCGTCGAGCGGCTGGGTGGCGGTTTTCGTCAGCCCGCCGGCTTCGCCCGGCACCGTCACCAGCGCCAAACCATCCGGCGTTCGCACCGCGCAGACGATCACGTCGGCCACGCCCGCATCGAGCACGAACGACTTGCGGCCGGTCAGCTTGAACCCGCCGCCATCCGGCTCGGCGCGCAATCGGACTTCGCTGGGGCACCAACCCGTGTCGGGCTCGAGCAAGGCCACGGCCCCTTTTGCCGCGCCGGTGGTCAGCGCGTCGAGCTGTTTCGACTTGGGGTTGGCTTCGGCCAATGCGGTGGCCGCCCATACGGTTCCCAAGAACGGCCCGGGAAAGCAGACCCGTCCCATTTCTTCGGCGACAACCGCCAGCTCGACCGCGCCCAATTCGAGTCCGCCGCATGCTTCCGGCAGATGGATGCCCAGCCAACCTTGATCGGCCACCGCTTCCCACAGTTCGGGGTGAAACGCCGTATCGGTCGCCATCAATTCGCGGACGCGCGTCGTTTTGCACTCGCGGGCAAACAGGTCGCGCGCCGACTGCTGCAACAGTTTCTGTGGTTTGGAAAGTTCGAATTCCATGGTGGATATTCCCAGTGCGGTGTTGTGTTCGGTAATTAGTAGCTGCGCGGCAGGCCCAGAACCCGCTGCGCGATGATGTTGCGTTGGATTTCGCTCGTGCCGGCTTCGATCGTGTTGCCGCGCGAGCGGAGGTAGTTGTAGGCCCAGCGCCCGGCGTCGAACTCCGCCGACAAGGCCCGCGGCCCCAGCACTTCCAGCGCGATTTGCGCGTTACGCTGATTCAATTCGCTCCAGTACAGCTTCTGGATCGAGCCCTCCGGCCCCGGCGCGCCCGTCTTGTTGAGCATCGAAAGTGACCGCGTCGTGTTCAGCCGAAACACTTCCAAGTCGACGTAGGCCTGCGCCAATCGCTCGCGCAACACGGGGTCTTCGATCGCCGGTTTGCCGTTGCGCTGGATCTTTCGCGCGTGGTCGACCACGGCCTCCAGGGTGCGTTTGAACACAACGTACAACCCGGTGCCCAGGTTGGCCCGTTCGTTGCTCAGCGCCGTGATGGCGGTGTGCCATCCCTCGTTGACCTTGCCCAAGACGTTCGCGACGGGAACGCGAAGGTTCGAGAAAAACATCTCGTTAAAGCCGGAATCGCCCGACATCATCCGCAGCGGCCGGACGCTGATCCCCTCGCTTTTCATGTCGACCAACAGGCAGGTAATACCCTTGTGCTTCGGAGCGTTTGGGTCGGTTCGCACCAGCAGCATGCACCAGTCGGCAATGTGGGCGTAGCTGGTCCAGATCTTCTGACCGTTGACGACAAACTCGTCGCCTTCGCGAATGCCCTTGGTCTCCAACGACGCGACGTCGCTGCCGGCATTCGGTTCCGAGAAGCCCTGGCACCAAACCTCCGCGCCCGACAAGATGCCAGGCAGGAAGCGCTTCTTTTGCTCCTCAGTACCGACCGAGATGATCGTCGGGCCGACCAGTCCTTGCCCAATCGTGCCCATCCGTTCCGGCGCGTCGGCCAGCGCCATCTCTTCCTGAAAGATGGCCTGTTCGATGAACGATGCGCCGCGTCCGCCAAAGTCTTTCGGCCAGTTGATGCCGGCATATCCGCCGTCGTACAGCTTTCTCTGCCACGACTTGAGAAACGTCTGATACTCGTTGTAGCTATCGGCGGTCTTTTCGGGCCGCTCGCTCATCGGGGGCAGGTTCGTCTTGAGCCAGGCCCGCAGTTCGTCGCGAAACTTCAGTTCGCCTTCGGTCAGACCAAGGTCCATAGCATGCCTTTCATCGGGGAAACCGTTGGATCGGTTGTGTGCGTTCGAGTCTTGATTAGGATGTTCGTGTTTCGCGGCGTTTAGGAATCAGGCGGCGCCGGTTCGACCGTTTGCCAGAGTAACTCGGCGACGTCCATCACCCGCACCTCGCGATCGCCCTTAGTCGCGTTGATGCCGTCTTCGAGCATGGTCATGCAGAACGGACACCCCACGGCCACCACGTCGGCAACCGTCTCGAGCACCTGCCGGGCCCGCTCTTGATTGACTCGTTTGTCGGGCGGTTCGTCGACGAAGCTCATTCCGCCGCCACCGCCGCAGCAGAAGCTGTTCGACCGAGTTTGCTGCATCTCGACCGGCGCGTTCTTGGTCGAGATTTGCACCAGTTGCCGCGGTGCGTCGTACTCGCCGTTGTGCCGGCCCAGGTAGCACGGATCGTGAAACGTGACCCGCTGGCCCAGTGGAGACTTGCCGGCCAACTTTCCCTCGTCGACCAGCTTGGCCAGGTACTGGCTGTGGTGAAACACCTCGAATCGCCCGCCAAACTGCGGATACTCGTTGGCGAACGTATTAAAGCAGTGCGGGCAACTGGTGACGATCGTCTTGACCTTGTGCTTTTCGAGCGTGGCGATGTTTTCCTGCGCCAATTGCTCGAACAGGAATTCGTTGCCGATGCGGCGTGCCGGGTCGCCGTTGCACTTCTCCTCGCGCCCCAGCACGGCGAACTTTACGCCGGCGGCTTTGAGCAACTGGACCAGCGCCCGGACAACGCTCTGATTGCGTTCGACCAGCGCGCCGCCACACCCAACCCAAACCAGCACGTCGGCATCTTTCACGTCGGCCACGGTCGGCACGTCGAGCCCCTGCATCCAATCGACGCGCGAAAACGACGTGCCGCGCATCGGGTGGCCGCGCGTTTCGAGCGACGTCAGCGCCTGCTGCATCGTGTCCGGAAACTCGGCTTCTTCCATCACCAGGTAGCGCCGGGCGTCGACAATCTTCGGAAACTGTTCGATCGACACGGGACAAGCTTCGACGCACGCCGCGCACGTGGTGCACTCCCAAAACGCTTCGGCCGATAGGGCGTCGGTCTTGCCCAGAAACGGCTCGGCAAAGTCGCCCACCGGATCGCGGGCCAGCCGTTGCAAGTCGAGAATGATATCGCGCGGCGAGAGCAGTTTGTCGACCCGATTCGCCGGACAGACCGCCGTGCAGCGGCCACACTCGGTACACGCGTCGAAGTCGAGCAGGTCTTTCCACGTGAATCCGGCCAGCGTGTGAATGCCCAGCGCTTCCTCGCTGTCGAAGTCGACCTTCCGCAAAGTCGCGCCGATCGGCGCGAGCCGGGCCGTGTAGATATTCGCCGTCGAGGCCAGTACGTGCAGCATCTTCGTGTACGGCGCCCACGCCAAAAAACCGAACACCAGAAACAAGTGAAACCACCACGTGGCCCAATGCGCCGAGGTCATCGCCTCGACCGTCATCAGCGGCCGCGAAGCATTGGCAACCAGATTGCCGAACGGCGACCAGGCCCCCCACGGATCGTCGGTCGCCGCGATCCGCCAGCCCTCCACCAGGAACCCGGTGACCAGAATCGCGAATACCAGCAACAGAATTACTGCAGATTCCGTCGTGTAGACCAGATACTTCGGCCGCGTTATGAATCGCCGCGCCGCCGCCATCAACACTCCCACGATCGCGAGCACGCCGAAGATGTCGACGATCAGCGATTGAAAGATCAGATAGAACTCGCCCCTCATGATCGGGATGCCGAAGTCATAGTCGATCAGCACCACACAGGTGGCGATGAACAAAATGACGAAGCCCCAAAACAGCATCGCGTGGAACACGCCCGGATAGGCCCTGCGCCACGTGCGCAATTGCAGCAGGGCATAGGCCACGACGAGCCGCAGCCGTTCGACCGGCCGGTCAAAGCGGTTTTCGCTCTGCCCCTTGCGCCACTGCCGCACACGCCGGTACACGCCGTATGCCGCGATCAGCGTGGTCGGAACCAGCAGCGCGTACATTACCCACACGTGCTCGATGTTCCAGAGAACCTGGCGGGTGGCGTCGGAGCGGTTCATTTTGACTGACTGAGGATTTCGCAGAGCGGGCCGACGACCTTGTCGTAATCCTCCACGAGTCCGAACGTGCAGTGCTTGAAGATCGGCGCGTCGGCATCGGTGTTGATCGCGCAGATCACTTTCGCGTCGGCGATGCCCATGATGTGTTGGCTGGCACCGGAGATCGCGATTGCCAGGTACAACTCGGGCGCGACCTTCTTGCCGGTTTGTCCAACTTGCCAACTGGGCGGAACCCAGCCGGCGTCGCACGCCGCCCGCGAGGCGGCCATCTGCGCGCCGATCGTGTCGGCGAGGGCCTGCAGTTTTTCGAACGGTTCAGGCCCGCCCAACCCGCGCCCGCCAGAGACGATCAACTGGGCGTCTTCCAGGCGCACGCCTTCGCGTGCTTCGACGTGCCGCGAAACGACCTTCACGCGGCCGTCGTCGGCCAATTCGGGCGATACCGACTCGACGCTGCCCGCCGACCGTCCGGCCCCATCGGCCGGTTCCATGGCGCGCGCCCGCACCCAAACCACAGCCGGCGAACGCTTCAGCCCGATCGTGGCGACCGCTTTGCCGCCATAGACGCCGCGCGTCACGCGAATCGTGTCGCCGTCCGCCGACACGTTCACCGCGTCGCCCGCCGCGCTACCGCCCAAGCGGTGAGCCAGCCGCGCGGCCAGTTCCTGGCTATACGTGTCATTGCCCAACAGGATCGCCCGCGGCGTAATCTTCTGGCAAACGTCGGCCAGCGCGGTCAAGTACAGCTCTGGGTTGTATTCGGCCAGCGCCGGATGATCGACCACCGCGACCGCGTCGGCCACCGCCGCGGCTCCGCCAGACACGTCTTCGTTGGCCGGCCCGACGACAATCGCGTGCAGCTTTCCGCCGGTCGCGTCGGCCAACCGTCTTGCGGCTCCCAACACGCCCTGAGCAGCGCGATCCATCCCGGAACTGGCAAACAGGTAACAAGCAACATCCGACACGGCGAGCCTCACTTGCACGCAAGAGAGTAGGGCACTTCCTGCGAAAACGGGACTTGGAACATGGTTGGTTTCAGATCGAGCGAATCACGTCGCCCAGCCGTTTTGCGAAGGCGCCGATCTTGTCTTCGAGCGTATCGCCTTCGATGAACTCACACTTCGTTTCTTTCTGCGGAATCGACAGCTCCGCAACTTCGTAGTAGTCATTGGCCGACGACGGGTCGACGTCTAACTCGTCGAGCGTCCATTTGGTCAGCGGCTTGCGGTACGACTGCATCACGTCGCGCGTCTTGGGGATCCGCGGTACGTTCTTGTCGTGGTTCGTGATCGTCACCACCAGCGGCGTGGCCACTTCGAGCAACTCCCAGCCGTTGTCCGTTTGGCGCTTCACCTGCACGGTGCCGTCGCTGCCGCCCGGCTCGATCGACTCAGCGAACGACACACACGGCACGCCCAACTCCTCGGCCAGCAGTCCACCGGTTTGGCCGGCGCCCCAGTCGCCTGCTTCGCGCCCCACCAGCACGACGTCGTACTCCCCGATTTTCCGCACGGCCGCGGCCAGCGTCTTGGCGACGAACGCCGGATCGGGGTTCGATGATTCGCCACCGCTGACCAAGATCGCTTCATCGACCTTAAGCGCCAGCGCCTTGCGCAGCACGTCTTCGGCCTCGTCGGTGCCGACGCTCAAGGCCGTGATCTTGCCCTCGTTGGCTTCGCGGCATTGCAGTGCCGATTCCAGCGCGTTCTCGCAAAAGATGTTCATCACCAGGTTCGCGCCGCCGCGCTCGGCCACGCGGGCCGCGGCATCCACGCGAAAGTCGCGCGCCGGAATCTCCGGATCCAGGATCTGCTTGATACAGACGACAAGGTTCATGGTGCGTTACTTCGGCTTCTGAGTTGCCGCCGCCGGCAGCAATCCGCCGGCCGCGATGTCGGTAATGGATTCGATCACTTGTTCGCTGTCGAGCGGGCCGTCGGGCCGGAACCACCGCGGCAGCCAGAGCAGCGTGCCAAACAGGCTAAACGTGGCGACCGTCGTGTCCACGTCGCGCAGCCGACCGGCCGCTTTCAATTCGTCCAACGTGCCGCGCACGAACTCGAAGTAAACTCGCTTGCGATCCAGAATCTGCTTGCGATGCTTCGGCTTCAGCCCTTCGATCTCGTCGGTCAGGATGGTGATCGCCTTGTTGCCCTCGGTCAGCAATCGACCGTGGCGGCTGACGATGCTCTTGAGCCGCTCGGTCAGATCCTCGACTTCGCGCGACGGCTCGATGACTTCGGTCTCCAGCCGCTGCATCGCGTAGTTCATGATCGCGAAGAGCAGGTCTTCCTTACTTTCGATGTAGTAGTACAAGCCGGCTTTGGTCAGGTCGACCGCCGCCGCGATGCGGCTCATCGACGTGGCGTCAAAACCCTGCTCGTGGAAGATCTCCGCGGCCTTGGTGTAGATGTCGACGGCGCGATCCGATTCGGCTGCGATCGTGGGTTTCTTCGAGGCTTTCACCGGTGGGCTCGCTGTCGGGGTTGGATTCGGCGGCATTCGGGCGGGCGAATCCCTCCTCGCGCGGACCCCAAAAAGGCGCCAGCGGGCCCGCGAGGGCAATTCTACCGACCGTCCGGTTAGTAAATCCCATCGCCCACCCCCGGTCAAGCCCCCAGCATTCCGATTCGAGCCCGATCCAACCCAGATCTGCCGGACAAAACCGGCCCAACGGAACCTGGCCCGTCCGATTCCGGCCGAACCACCCGGCGCGCAAAAAACGGCCCGACCGCAGCGGGAACCACTCTGGCGACATGGTTCAGAGCCCGCTGCGTGTCGGGCACGATTACGTAGGGTTTTGATGAGCCGTCGCGAAGCGTGTGACGTGCTACTACCCGACCCAGCGCAGCGGCGCTCGAAATGTTACGCGCGGGCAGAAAAACTCCGCGGCAGCGCACCGGTCGGATGAGATGAAAAGGAAGGGCGCCCGGCCATGGCGCAGCCGGGGCGCAGAAGGCAAAGTGAAACCGGCGTGCGCGGGGCCACGCGCATAAAGAAACGCGCCGGCGCCCTCGGCCACCATTCGAGATCGAATGAAATCCGGGGCACCGGCGCGCCGCGTAAATCCACAGCCTGCTAAGACGGCTTGTGCGCCTTGTGACAGGCCGCGCAGTTGCTGGCTTTCTTCAACTGAGCGGCGGCTCCGCTCTTGCCGTCGACCACGGCCTGGGCCGCGTCGACCAGGGCCGTCGTCTTCTCCTTCCAGTCCTCTGGACTTCCCTTAGGCGGTTCGTTCTTGGGTAACGATTCATACAGCTTGAGTAGTTGCTCGGCGTCGGCCTTGTTGCCCTTGCCGCCGGCCACCTTCTTCAGCAGCCCGTCCTTGTGGGCATCCTTCATGACTTCCTTGATGGTGTATTCGGGCTTCGCGTCGTCGTCGGCCCGCGATACGCCAAACACCACACTCAACGAAACGGCCATCACAGCCACAGCGCACAAAATCACGCGCATCGGGAGATCTCCTTCTTCGAAACGGAGGTTGTCAGCCAAACGCATTCACAGGGTTGTTTCCGGCAGACGGCTCCGCGGCCCGAAGCCACGAAGCCATCGGCCGGTTGCACTAAAATCATACGTCCCAAAACCCACGATCCCAAAGCTGCGCCCGGGCCCGGTTGCTTCCGCATTCTGGCGCTTTGCGCGGCGCTATGCCACGCGGCGGCTACGGCGACCGCGTCGCCCCCGCCGCACGCCCCAAAACATCAGCCCGGCCGACCCGATCGCCAGCAATCCGACCGACGATGGCTTCGGCACCGGAAAGATTCGCTTAAACACGCCATGCCGGCGAAGTTCCGGTTCGAATTCCGGATCGCGCCTCCACAAAACACGAACCCGCACCCTCGCGCCAGCGTCTGTCAACTGCGGGGCAGGGCGGCGCGACGTGTGCCTGCACGCCCCGGCCCGCTGCGGCGACCGGTCACGTGATATAATTCCGACACGCATGATTCTGCTGATCGATAACTACGATTCGTTCACGTACAACCTGGTGCAGCGGTTGGGCGAGATCGATCCGTCGCTCCAGCTCGAGGTGCACCGCAACGACCAGATCACGCTGGACGCGATCGACGCCAAGCGGCCCAGCCACCTGATTATCTCGCCCGGCCCATGCACGCCGAACGAGGCCGGCATTTCCTGCGACGTCGTTCAACGCTTTGCCGGGCAGTTTCCGATTCTAGGCGTTTGCCTCGGACACCAATCGATCGGTCAGGCCACCGGCGGCACGATCGTCCGGGCCAAGCGGCTGATGCACGGCAAGACCGACTGGATCGAGCACGACGGCCAGGCACTGTTCGAGGGCATCGAGAGCCCACTGCAAGCTACGCGGTATCACAGCCTGGTGATCGAACCGTCCACGCTGAACCCGGACTTCGTCGTGTGCGCGTGGAGCGAAGCGCCCGACGGCAGCCAAGAAATCATGGGCATCCGCCACCGCACGCAACCGTTGTTCGGATTGCAGTTTCATCCTGAGAGTTTTCTGACGCACGCCGGCACGACGATCCTGAAGCGGTTCTTGGCCGTCGGCGCGCCGGCCGGATCAGCCGCCGCCACCAACTAGCTTCTGTCTTACCGGTGGCTCGTCGGCTAGAGTGTGAGTCGATCGGCCGCCTGCCCAAGGTGTCCGTCGGCCTTCGTTGTCCACTTGTCCCCCTTGCCCCGTGATTGCCGACGATGCTCAGCGTTGACGATGCCCTGCATGCCGTGCTCGAGCGCGTGACCCGTTCGGAGCCGGTGGTGCGCCCGACGGGCGAGTCGTTGGGTCTGGTGTTGGCCGAGGATGTCGCCAGCGACGTCGATTCGCCGCCGCACAATAAGTCGCTGGTGGACGGATACGCCGTGGTCGCGGCCGACCTGGCCGACGGCACGGCCGAGTTCGTGCTGCTCGAAGAAGTCGCCGCCGGCGCGGTTCCGACGCAAAACGTCACGCCCGGCCACGCCACGCGGATCATGACCGGCGCGCCGTTGCCAACCGGTGCCGATGCGGTGGCCATGATCGAAGATTCGCAAGTGCTCGACGCCGCCAGCGGCCCGCAACGTATTCGTATCACGGCCGCCAAGACGTCGGCCGGCCAGAACATCATGCGCCGTGCCGAGTCGATGGCCCGGGGCGATACGGTATTGTCGGCCGGCGCCACGATCCGTGCCATCGAGCTGGGCCTGCTGGCTGAAGTCGGCCGGGTCGAAGTGAGCGTTTTCGCGCCGCCGTCGGTTGCCGTGTTGCCGACCGGCAACGAATTGGTTCGCCCGACCGACGTGCCCGCCGCGGGCCGGATTCGCAACAGCAACGGGCCAATGCTGGTTGCCGCGGCGCAAGCCGCCGGTGCCGTGGCCCTCGATCTTGGCATTGCCACCGACGATGCCGACGTGCTCCGCACCGCCGTCGACCACGGGCTCGAGCACGATGTGCTGGTCATATCCGGCGGCGTGTCGGCCGGCCTCTTCGACCTGGTGCCCGGCGTGCTGAAAGAGGCGGGCGTCGCCGAAGTATTTCACAAGATCAACATCAAGCCGGGCAAGCCGCTCTGGTTCGGCGTGCGCGCGGGCGACGAGCGGTCGACGCTCGTGTTCGGCTTGCCGGGCAACCCGGTCAGCAGCCTGGTCTGTTTCGAGTTGTTCGTTCGACCGGCGCTCGCGCGGCTTGCTGGGCGCACCGATGGATCGCTGGTCGAGTTGCAGGCTGAGTTGAGCATCGGATTTTCGCAGCGCTCGGACCGTCCGACGTATCATCCGGCCCGCTTGCACGCGCAAGACGACGGCCGCGCCACGATCGAGCCGTTGCGCTGGCGCGGTTCGGCCGATTTGCGCACCTTGGCCGAGGCCGACGCATTGGCCTACTTCCCGGGCGGCCCGCGCGACTTTCCCGCCTGCCAGTCCGTCCAGGTCTTGCGCTTGCCCGGCGGCAGATGAGGCCAGGTGCCATCTGCCCGTCACCTGCGCACCCATCCGTGGAGTCACGCCTTCTTTACCGCTGCTTGCTGAGCCGGAAAATGCTATCAACGGTCTGGAGTATGTCGCCCTGGTCAACCAGGCCGTGAAATTCATTTGAATGCCAGGTTCCAACGGATAGACTGATGGGCATCTCCGTCACCTCGGAACATTCGGGATCACTCCGTCGAATCAGAATGAGTCCCCCGAAACGGTGACGCGCGGTCCGGCGAGACCGCGGTTTGTTGAGATGGGGCAATGGGTAGCGCGAGAGACTCGTCACATGCCCGGCAACACCGATTCTTTGCCCACCGGCAGTAAACGCCGGTTTCCTAGCCGTCGGAGTCGTTTGACGTCGCCCGTAAGCGTCTGTCGACGCTTGCGCTTCGAGGCGCTCGAAAACCGGGCACTACTCTCCGCGTCATCTCCCTCGATCGACGAGGGTAGCTATGCCGTCGTTCCGATGCCCCATGACGATGGGATACTAGGGTACCCGGTCGGCACATCGGCGCTTTTCCAATCTAACCTGGTAGGTCTGTCGGATTTTGCCGACTACTACGTCGTGAACGGTGAACGAATGCCGCTGCTGCGCACCGACGGCAGCATCATCGTCCGCTTTGACGGGTCATTGCATAAGAATGAAGTCAGACAGTTGGTCGACGAGTGGCTTGCCGAGGGTGGCCTGCTCGACGGCTACAAACTGAAGTACGTTCTTACCGATCGATCGCACGTGTTCACCTCCTCGCAAGACACCAGCGCGGCCTTAGCCGCACTGGCAGATGCAGATGGGGTGGATTGGGCCGGTCCCACCTTTTTCAAACCCCGTCCCGGTTCATCCTCGCCGTACGAAGGAAGGGATTACTACATCGCGGATCAGCTCATGATCACGCTCAAGCCTGGCGTTGACGCCGAGGCGTACTTCGATGGCAGATTTGGCGGCTGGGGCAGAACATTCGCGGCCCGAAACGATTCGCATTTCCTCGTGTATTTGGATGGCGGTCCGCTGACGACGTTGGAGATCGTCAGTCAACTGGCAGCCGACCCGGATGTGGCTTCGGCCGTGCCCAGGGGCATCGGCAACATCCAGTTCTTGCCGTGGCCCTTGCCCTGGCCGTATGACCCATTCCCTCGTTATCTGCCCGTGGTGAGAATCCCTGATTCTCTCCCAATTCCACGTGCCCCCGTCAGCGGCGTCCCCGAAGGCGCCGAATCCATCGGCAGTGATCCGGGTGCTGGGTCCGCTCCCGAGTCCCCGCCGGAGGAAACCGAGACGCCCCAATCGATCGCGCCGGAAGACGAAGTCGCCGAAGGAGGCACCGCCGCCAGCCCGGACGAGGGCAGTGCGCCACACGAGGAGCCCGTCGCAGAGGTCGAGACGAGCGCGGTGAGTCTGGTGGCGGTCGACATGCAGGGCAACCCGATCACGAACATCGACGTGGGCCAGCAGTTTCAAATTCAAGTGTACGTGCAGGACACCAGCGAAAAATCGCACGGAGTCTTCGCGGCCTACGTAAATCTGCACTTTGACGCCGGGATGGCGGAACTTTCGGGGCCGGTTACGTTTCCCTCCACGCATCTCCTTGACGACATCAACGAGACCGAACCCGGTGTGCTCAACGCGGGTGCGATTCTCAGTTTTGCCCCAAACGGGTCGGGTCCGCTTCTGCTCTACACGGCAACGTTTACGGCCAAGTCGGGTGGGCAACTCTCGATGTCGACCGCCGCCAGCGCGCTATTGGGCCACGACATCCTTCACTTCGGAGGTGACGCCCCCGTCCTTCCGGAGAACGTCAACTTCGGCACGCTCGACGTGACGATCGTGGGGCCAAGCAGCGGCGGTGACCCCGGCGGCGCATCCGAAAGCTCGGAATCCAACAACCAAGTTGGCAGCGGCACGCCCGCCCCACCGTCTTCATCCGAGGAAACGGAAGCTGCTCCACCGATCGTGCCGGAAGACGACATCATCGAAGAGGGCGAAACGAGCAGCCCGGCTCCGGGCAGCGCGGCGGGTTTCGAGATGGACGCCGATGTCGAGACCGGTGCGGTCAGTCTCGCGGCGGTGGACATGCAGGGCAACCCAATCAGCAGCGTCGAAGTGGGCCAGCAATTCCAGGTTCAAGTTTCCGTGCAGGACACGAGCGCGGATCCTCACGGAGTTTTCTCCTCATTCGTTCGCATGAGCTTTGACGCCCAAATGGCCGATCTCACCGGGCCGGTTGCGTTCCCATCAACGTTTGTCCTCAAGAAGGGAATTACATCCGAGCCCGGCGTGGTCACTGCGGGTGCGATTCTCGACACCGAGCCGACAGGCCCCGACCAACTCTTGCTCTTTACGGCAACCTTTACGGCCACCTCCGCCGGCACGTTCTCGCTAACGACTGCCCCCAGCGCACGGACAAGTCACGAAATTCTTCACTTCTTGAACAACGACCCGGTCGATCCGGCGAACATCGATTTTGGCACGCTCGACTTGACGATCGTTGCACCAAGCGACGTCGGCAATAGCGACAATGATGGCTCAAGGGAAGAAGTGGCCGAGGTCAATATGGCTCCGGCAATTGCTCCCAATGACGAGGAACCATCGCAGTCGTTCTCGCCCGAGGGCGATTTCGCCGCGGACGTTGAGCCTGCCGCAGAAGTGGAAGCCGCCGCGGACGCCCAACCCGCCGGCGGCGATGCGGGCATCGCTTCGGCCTTGGCGGCCTCGTCGGCGTCGTCCGAAGAGATCGCAACCTTGCCGGTCAGCATCGCGGCGCGCGTGGAAGCGGCCGTTGCCGGCAAGATCGATCCGGCCGGTTCCAGCCTGTTGCTCGAAGCGCCCGGACTAGACGTCGACGACTTTGACGACGTGGCAGACCTCGACGACGAGCTGCTCGATGTCTTGGTTGCTGGCGTCGGCGAAATCGGCATCTAGATTGTGTCTCGTCCGTGCGATCATGGCGCCGTGCGGTCGTTTTGTCGCCGGATCGCGCCGTAATCACCCCAACACGCCACCGGTGCACGCGGCACAGCTTGCTTCCTATCGCTAAAGCCGCCTCACGACGTGCCGAAGCGGCCGCAACCAGAGGCGCGTCGCTGCGCCGAAGCCGCCTCCCGGCGCACCGAATCGCTCTGGGCAAAGCGGGCCGACGCACCTACGCTAGAGCCTATGGGAACTGCCCATAAAGCCAGCCCGCGCGCAGCCCGCGCGTCGCGTGATTCGCAGCAGCAACCGGACTCGGCACGACCGCCGCGCTCGCAATCCACGTGGGCTTTGGCGACCGCCGGCAACGTCCTGCTTTGGGCCGCGCTGCCTCCGTTGTCGCTCAGTCTGTTGGCGTGGATCGCGCCGGTGCCGTGGATCTTGCTCATCCGGCAAGTGAGCCTCTGCGGCCGGCGACCGTACACCGTGATTTGGGTAACCGGTGTCGCCTTCTGGCTGGCCATGTTGTATTGGCTCACGCTGCCCCATTGGGCCACCTCGATTGGCTGGGTCGCGCTGTGTAGCTACCTGGGTCTCTACCTGCCCCTGTTCGTCGGACTCACGCGTGTCGCGGTCCACCGGTTGCGCCTCTCGCCGGTGCTGGCGGCGCCGGTCGTGTGGACCGGATTGGAGTTGGCCAGGGCACACCTCTTGTCCGGGTTCACGATGGCGTCGCTGTCGCACGCGCAGTTTCGCTGGCCGACCGTGTTGCAGGTGAGCGACCTGCTGGGTAGTTACGGCGTTAGCTTTCTGATCGTGCTGGTTGCCGCGGGCATTGCCCGCATGGTGCCGCTGGCCGGTTCGTCCGAGCGCGTCGCGTGGTGGCCGATCGTGCCGGTTGCCGGCGCGTTGATCGCGGCGTTGGCCTATGGCCAATGGCGGATCAACCAAGACGCGTCGCGGCCCGGTCCGCGCGTCGCCCTGATTCAAGGCTCGATCGATATCGACATCAAGCACGATCCCACGCAGGCGCAGCGAATCTTCGACGAGTACTTCGACCTGTCGCTGCGCGCCGCCCGCGACCATCAGGATCTCGACCTGATCGTCTGGCCCGAGACGATGTTCCGCTACCCCTGGTTTACGTTCGAGGAGGGCTACGTGCCACCGCCCGACACGCTCACCGCCGACGAGGCCACGTCGCGCAGCCGCCGGGCCGTGCGCAATACCGTTGAGTCGCTCACGACGCACGTGCTGTTGGGCATCGACACCGTGTTGGGTACCGCCGCAGGCGGCGACCCGCTCCGCTACAACACGGCCCTGTTTCTTGATCCATCGGGCGAGGTGATCGGCCGCTACGACAAGTGCCACCCGGTGATGTTCGGCGAATACATCCCGCTCGGCTCGACTTTTCCCTGGATCTACGATTGGACGCCGCTCGTGACCGGGTTGGAATCCGGAGCCGGACCGGTCACGGTTTCGGTCGGCGACACGCGCTATGCAGCGAACATCTGTTACGAGGACACGCTGCCGCATCTGGTCCGTCGCCACGTCGTCCAACTGCGCCGCCAGGGCGACGAGCCCGACGTGCTGGTCAATCTGACCAACGACGGCTGGTTCTACGGCTCGAGCGAACTGGACTTGCACCTGGCCAGCGCGCTGTTTCGTGCCGTCGAGTGCCGCAAGCCGCTATTGATCGCGGCCAATACCGGTTTTTCTGCCTGGATCGACGCCAACGGTCGCATCCGTGCCCAAGGCCCCCGCCGTGCCTCCGACGTGGTTGTCGCCGAGGTGAAGCTGGACAACCGCACCAGTTGGTACTCACAGTTCGGCGACGTGTTTGCAGGCCTGTGCTTGTTGGCCACCGCCGGATTCTCCGCGGTTGGGATCGCCGGCGTTTGGAGTCGCCGCCGCGCGGCAAACGTCGTCCCCCCGGCCGACGCCTGATCCGCGATTCGCGCGGGCATAAATGCAGACGATCGGAACATGCCGATCGGGCCGGTTGCGCGGCGTAAACAGATTCCCTGGTTTTCCAGGGGCGCCAAGCTTGAAACTCCGGAATTGACTTCGCCGCAGGGCCCTAATTATACTAGCCAATTAGCTGTCTGGATCGTGGTATCTCTTGATCAGCTAAAAACTTGAGGCCGCCGGGCCGCCGCATGATCGGTGCCCAAGGAGGCGGTCATTTCGACGTTCACCCTGCCGGCGGAGAGGAGGCCCTGTCGGCTCGGGCAACTGCGCTCGCAGGAATGATCACATGAATCTGCTCGGCAAGATTTTCGTCGTGCTCGTCTTCGTGATGAGCTTGGTGTTCATGTCGTTTGCGGTCGCCGTCTACGGAACGCACAAGAATTGGAAGGACGAAGCGGCCAAGCAGCAGGAATTAGTCCAGAATGCGCGGAATCTGCTGACGGCCGAAACGGAAAAGCGCGAACAACTCGAAGCCGAACTCGAAAAGGAACAGGACGCGAAACGCCAAGCCCTGGCCAAGCTCGAAACCGAGCGCGACGAACTGGCCCGCCAGCGGGACGAATTGGCCAAGCAGCGCGACGACTTGGCGGCCAAGGACAAAGCGGCAGTCGCGGCCCTCGACTCGGCGCAACAAAACCTGGCCAAACTCACCGCCGAAGTCGACACCCTGCGCACCGACGTCCGCACAGCCCAGGAAACGCGCGATCAACACTTTCGCCAGGTCGTCGGCCTGACCGACCAGATGCACCAGGTTCAAGGTGAGTTGCGCCGGCTGGAAGAGCGCCGCGTGCAATTGGCCGAGGAAATCGCCGACAGCCGCACCGTGCTCCGCGCACACGGATTGACCAAAGACACGCCGGTCGACGGTATTCCGCCCCAACTGCACGGGCGGGTGCTGGCCGTCAACCGCGACAACCTGATCGAAGTCTCGCTCGGCTCCGACGATGGGCTGCGCGTGGGCCACACCCTGGAAGTCTATCGCGACACGAAGTATCTCGGCCGTGTCGAGGTGCTGAGCACGTCGTCTGATCGGGCCGCGGCCAAGATCCTGACCAACTTCCGCAAAGGCGCCATTCAGAAAGGCGATGATGTCGCTACTCGGTTCAAAGTCAGCTAAGAAGTCCGGCGGCAAAGCCGACAAGAAGGCTGCCAAAGCCGCCGCCAAGGCGGAAAAGCAGGCGAAGAAAGATGCCGCCAAGAAAGCCGGCAAGCAGGCGGCGCCGGCCGCTGCGCGCGGCGTCGTCGTCGAAAAGCCCAAGGCCGACATCTACACGGTGCTGATCGCGCTGTCGTTCGTCGCGGTGTTGATTGCTTGTATCATGTTGAGCTTGGAGATGAGCCAGTACGACTGGGAGTTCACAGCGCGCTAGCTTCGCGCGGCCCGTTGCGCCGCGGATCGCGTTCCCCGGACTAACACAACCTTTTGCCCGCGGTGAGCAAGGATGCTCCGACGACTCTTCGGACTGTCAGCGACCGATCTGGCGATCGACCTGGGCACGGCCAACACGCTGGTCAGCCTGGTTGGCGAGGGCCTCGTGCTGAACGAGCCTTCGATCGTCGCCGTCGAGGAAGGCACCCGTCGCATCCTCTCCGGCGGTTGCGCGGTCGGCCATTTGGCCAAGCAGATGCAGGGGCGCACGCCCCAATCGATCGCCGTCGTGCGTCCGTTGTCTGGCGGCGTGGTGGCCGACTTCGAGCTCTGCGAAGCGATGCTTCGCTACTTCTTGCGCAAGGCGCGCCGGCAGGGTCTGCGCGGCAAGCCGCGCGTGCTGGTGGCCGTGCCCGGCTGCATCACGCCGGTCGAGAAACGGGCCGTCTACAACAGTCTGCAACGGGCCGGCGCACGCCAGGTATTCGTCATGCCCGAAGCCAAAGCCGCCGCCATCGGCGCCGGCTTGCCCATCGCCGAACCGCTGGCCAGCATGATCTGCGACATCGGCGGAGGCACCACCGAAGTGGCCGTCCTCAGCTTGGGGGACATCGTTGCCAGCCAATCGATTCGCGTCGCCGGCGATGCCATGGACGACGCGCTGCTCGCCTACATCAAGCGGCACTACAGTTTGCGGATTGGCACGGCCTCGGCCGAACAACTTCGGATCAGCATCGGCAGCGCGCATCCGTTGGCTGACGAGCTCTCGGACGAAATACGCGGCGTCGACACGATCAGCGGCCTGCCGCGCAAAGCAACCATTACCAGCGAGGAAGTGCGCGAAGCCCTGGCCGGGCCCCTGTTGCAAATCGTCGACGCCATCAAGAACACGCTCGACGGCTGCTCCACCGATTTGGCGTCGGACCTGGTCGACAACGGGCTCGTCTTGGCCGGTGGCGGTTCGCTGTTGCGCGGACTGGACCGTTTTCTGAGTGAACAAACCGGTCTGGCGGTCCGCTACAGCGGTGATCCGTTGGCCGCGGTTGCCCACGGAACGCACCTGTGCCTCGAACACTTCGACCGCTGGCGCCCGGCCATGCAGTCGAGCGACGAAGACGTTTAGCCGCCGGATGATTCACTCGGCAGGCAGCCCGCGCCATCAATTGCCCAACCGCCGCAAGCAGCGAACATCCGCCGTCGCAAGCACGCCAAAGCCACGCGCAACCCCATGCCCATCACTTGGCACGAGATCGTCGAGCAAAACCCGCAACAGCCGGTGGCGGTCTCCCGCGATCGGGTTCGCTGGCTGTTGGCCGGCTTTGCGGTGGCCCTGTGCGTGATTGTGGGCCGGGCCGTCCAACTCGAAATCTCCGACGGCGAAAACTTTCGCCGGCTGGCGGCCCGTCCGATCGAGCGCGAAGTGGCGCTACCGGCCGCGCGCGGCCGCATCGTGTCGCGCGACGGCAGCATCCTGGCCGCCGAACTTCCCACCACCGCGCTGGCCGTCCACTTTCGCTACCTGCAAGATCCACCCGACCCGTCCTGGCTGCGCCGCCGCGCCCGGGCGAGGCTCACGGCCGTCGAGCGGCGCAACAGCGTCCACACCAGCGCGATGGAGGCGCGCGTTCGCGCCGAGTTGTCCGATCTGCACCAGCGGCTCGCCCAACTGTGCGACGTTCCGCCGGAACACTGGAAGGCCCGCGCTCGGCGGATTGATCGACGTGTCACCGCGCTGTCGCAGCGCGTCAACCAGCGGCGCCGCACGCGCCATCGCGAAGCGACCGCCTCGGCCCAGTCCGCGCCGCCGTCCGCCTGGGGCGGAGCCCTGTCCGGAATGTTCTCGCCGCCTGCGCCCTTTCCGCCGACGCCGATCGTCGTCGTCGAGGAAACGGCCTACCATCGCCTGGCCGACGACGTTCCGCCGTCGGTCGTCGCCCAAATCAACGACCATCCGGATCGCTACCCCGGCGTGAAGATCGTCGAGCATACCAGCCGTCAGTACCTTTCCGGCACGCTGGCCGCCAATGTCCTGGGACACGTCGGCCGCACCTCCGGCATCGAGTCGCAGGTGGCCACCGATTCGCGCCAGCAAGACGCCGACGTCGCCATCGGTCTGATGGGCGTCGAGCGGATATTCAACGCGCAACTTGCCGGCCGGGGCGGGCGCGCCGTGCAATCGACCAATCGTCGCGGCAAGGTGCTCGCCTCGCGCGTTGTTCGTCAGCCGGTCGACGGCCGGGACGTCGTGCTGACGATCGACGTGCCGCTGCAAAGATTCGCCGAGACCTGGCTCGACCACCGCCGCCGGCGTCGCCCCAACACGCCCGACGAACCGCGCAGTGCGTCGTTTGGCGGCGCGGCGCTCGTGATGGACGTCTACTCCGGCGAGCTGTTGGTCGCGGCCTCGGCACCGCGCTTCGATCCCAACCTGTTCGTCGCCGGCGACCCGCGCGTCGACCGCGCGCTGCACGATCCAGCCCGCCCGATGTTCGACCGCGCCGTCAAGATGGCGCTACCGCCTGGTTCGGTGTTCAAAGCACTGACCGCCCTGGCGTTGGTCAGCCAAGAGGCCGTCGACCCGGAAGCGACGTTTCGCTGCCAGGGCTACTACGAAGATCCCAGCCGTCTGCGCTGCCGCATCTTTCGTCAAAGCGGCGAGAACCACGGCGAACTGCGCCTAGCCGACGCGCTGGGCCAAAGCTGCAACGTCTACTTCTTCGAGCATGCCCGCAGCTTGGGCGGACCGCGGTTGGTCGACTGGGCGTCCCGCTTCGGGCTGGGCCGGCCGACGGGCATCGAGCTGCCGGACGAAGCCGCCGGCCAGTTGCCGTCGCACGACGCGCTGCGCGGCCCCAGCCAAACGCAGCTTCTGTCGGTGGGGCAGGGGGCGCTCACGGCGACCCCGCTGCAAGTCGTGCGGCTCTACGCGGCGATCGCCAACGGCGGCTACCTGGTGCGTCCGCGGATCACGCGCGACCGGCCCGTTCGTGCCGCGATGGCCCCCGGCGTTCGCCCGCCACTGCCGTCCGAGTCGCTTCGCGTGCCGGGTCTGAGCGAGCATGCCATCCGAGCGGTTCACAAGGGACTGCTTCGCGCCGTTGACGATCCGCTGGGCACGGCCTTCGCCACGGTGCGCCTTTCGGGTCTGGCCATCGCCGCCAAGACCGGCACGGCCGAGACGGGCAGCGTCCACGGCGATCACGCCTGGCTGGCCGGCTACGTTCCGGCGGACGAACCGCGCTACGCGTTCGTCGTTGTCTTGGAACACGGCGGCAGCGGCGGCGAACAAGCCGGCCCGGTGGCCAGCGCATTGATCGAACGCATGCGCGCCTTGGGCTACTTCGGCCCGCGGCACACGGCCGACAAAGCCTACCCGCCAGGCAAGGGTTGATCGATGCACTTCAGGGCGCGTCCGGATGTGCGATTCCACGTACGACCTCCGATTGCGTATAACCGGCGTGATGCGGCGTCAGCTACGGCGGCTTGATGCGCGTACGACCGAGGAATACATCGCAGTATGGAAGAGCGCGCTTTAGATCTGCTGGATTACCGGCCGGTGCCGGTTCGATATTGAGCCGCTCCAACTTCGATGCAAAGCGCAGCGCCAGGAGCCCATTGATTGACAACCGTGAGCCGGCCACGTACAGCCCCTTCAAGCGCGTAAGCCGTGCGATGTGCTGGATGCCTTCGTCCGTGACGCCTCGGCACTCTAGAACAAGGTTTTCAAGCGCCGGCAAACTTGTCAAATGGCGAAAGCCGCTGCCGTCGATTGTGGCACCGATCAGATGCAATCTCTGGAGTTTGCTCATCGATGATAGGTGTTTGAGATCATCATCCGTAACACCGCCGGATCGGATGACGAGATAGTCGAGCTCACCCAGATCGCGGAGTCCTTCGAGCCCTTGTCCCGTCATGCTCGGAACATCCAGTGAAAGCATCCGCAATCGCCGGAGTCGCCCGAGGTACGCGATTCCTTCGTCGGTGATAGCGGGTGGCTCGGGGCCGCCGTCACCAACGTGGCGAACGACGAGCGATAGCCAGTGCAGCTTGTGCGCGTTTTCCAGGTGCTTGAGTCCGACATTCGTGACGGCCGACGGGGGAATCGCGATCGCTTCGAGTGCCGGCATTTGACTCAGAATCTTCAGTGAAGCGTCGCTGAGCTCGGGGCATTCTACTTCAAACTGAACACTCTTGATTTGCTCTAGATCGCCGAGGCGCGCAATATCCTCGTCGCGCGTCGGCATGTAGAAGGTCAGATTGGCCATCCGCGGGAACTTCGCGATGCGTTCGAACAACTCGCCTTGTTGTTCCTCGTTCAGCGGCTCCTCACGATAGCGGCCCACGTGAATCGACGTGACGTCGCGAAAGTAGTCGTTGCCCAACCATTTCTCGATAAACGGGGGCACTGACGTGTCTTCGCCAACTTGCACCGGGCTACCTGGCCGTAGCGGCACCCGGACGCCGTTGTCGTATTCGATCAATGCACGGCGATCGAGCTCATAGATGGCGGCGATCGCGGCCTGTTGGCGGTGCGCCCTATTTCGCCAAACCCCGAAGCCGATTCCGAGTGTCGCGCACACGAGCAGCACGAGCAATCCGCCGAGAGCCCAACGGAGCCAACTGCCTCGGCGTTGTTCATCCATTCGGATGTGTCCCAATCATGCAGGCCATCACCTGGCCAGAAGCGCCCGTCCTGATACTCCACCAATTGTTGCGTGCGCCAGAGTAGGGGCAAGGTATCCGGCGGCGCGTGGCGATGGGCGGAAACTTATCCTGTGCGATTCCAGCGTTGCGACGTTGCAACCCGTCCAAAACTAACCAATGGCTCGTTGGAATAACGGCCCAAAAACGGTTCGCTCGGCGCTGGGTCGCGTGGCGGATTTTGCCAATCCTGGCATGCTCACCCTCGGCGCTTAGGCGCGTCGCCAAACACGCCGCGCAAGCTGGCCCGCGCGAACCACTTACGGAGCCCCTTTGGCGGCCCAAGGCCGTTGGCGGATAACCCCGAAATTGGTATATTAATGGCTTCGATTCAGGCCGGTTTGCCACGTGTAGCCCTTGCCCTGCCAGGACCCTGCCGGACGGCCATTCTTCTCCCCGGCCTTTGCCCACCGAAAGGATTGATCTTTGGCCAGCGACGGAAACGAAAACGAGCCCGAGTCTCAGGGCCAACCCGCCGAAAACGGCGAAAACCCGATCGGCCGCTTGATCGATTTGCCCATCGAAGAGGAGCTCAAAGACAGCTACCTCACCTATTCGATGAGCGTCATTGTCAGCCGCGCGCTGCCCGACGTGCGCGACGGGCTGAAGCCCTCGCAGCGGCGCATCCTGGTCGCGATGAACGACCTGAACCTGACGCCGGGCGCCAGCCGCGTGAAGTGTGCCAAGATTTCCGGCGACACCAGCGGCAACTACCATCCGCACGGCGAAGCGGTGATCTATCCCACGCTGGTCCGCATGGCCCAGGAATGGAACATGCGCCACGTGCTGGTCGACAAGCAGGGCAATTTCGGCTCGATCGCCGGACTGCCGCCGGCAGCCATGCGGTACACCGAAGCCCGCATGTCGCCCATCGCGGCGCTGATGCTCGACGACCTGAAGCTCGACACGGTCGACTTCGCCCCCACCTACGACGAGCGGCACACCGAGCCAACCGTGCTGCCGTCGAAGTTTCCGAACTTGCTAGTCAACGGCGCCAACGGCATTGCGGTCGGCATGGCCACGTCGATTCCGCCGCACAACCTGAGCGAGATCTGCGAAGCGCTGGTGCGCGTGATCGACGAGCCGAGCGTTTCGGTCGACGAATTATTGGAAATCTGCCCCGGACCGGATTTTCCCACCGGCGGCATCGTCTGCGGGCGAAGCGGCATTCGCCGCGGATATCACACCGGCCGCAGCACGATCACCGTGCGGGCCCGCGCCGCGATCGAGGAGTTCGGCAAGAACCGAAATCGCATCGTCGTCACCGAGATCCCGTTCCAGCAGGCCCGCGACCGCGTCGAGGAACGCATCGCCGCGCTGGTCAACGACGACAAGATCAAGGGCATCTCGGCAATCCGCAACGAGAGCGACTTGAAAGAGCCGGTGCGGCTGGTTCTGGAACTAAAGCGCGACGCTGATCCCGACGTCGTGCTCAACCAGCTCTACCAGTACTCGCCGCTCCAGGATTCGTTCTCAGTCATCTTCCTGGCGCTGGTCGACGGCAAACCGCGGATCCTGTCGTTTAAGGGTCTGCTCGAAGAGTTCATCCGTCACCGGCAAACGGTGATCCGCCGCCGCACGCAGTTCTTGCTGGCCCGCGCGCGGTCGCGCAAGCACACGGTCGAGGGCCTGCTGCTGGCGCATGCCAACATCGACGAGATCATTCGGGTCATTCGTTCTTCGGCGAACCAGGCCGAAGCCAAGGCCCGCTTGATGGGCATCGAAGCGCCGGCGTCGATGATGCGCCGCGCGTTGGGCGATGAGGGCTTTGCCGTCTTCCAGCAAGAGCGCGGCGCCGCCGACAGCTACACCCTGACTCCGGTCCAGGCAGAAGCCATCCTGCGGATGACGCTCGGCCAATTGGTCAACCTCGAACAGGAGAAGCTCGGCGGCGAGCACGCCAAGTTGCTGGAAGAAATCGCCGAATACGTCCGCATCCTGGGCGACGAAAACATCATTCGCGGCATCATCCGCGACGACTGTCAGGAGCTAAAGAGGAAACACGCCGACACGCGGCGCACCGAGATCAGCGGCGAAGAGATCGGCACCATCGATCTGGAAGATCTGATTGTCGAAGAGACGATGGTCGTAACGATCAGCCACAACGGATACATCAAGCGCACGCCGGCCAGCGTCTATCGCGCGCAGCGTCGCGGCGGCAAGGGCATGAAAGGCGCCAAGGCCGAAGAAGAGGATCCCATCGAGCACCTCTTCGTCGCCAGCACGCACGACTACCTGATGTTCTTCACCAATCGCGGCAAGGTCTACTGGCAGAAGGTCTACGACCTGCCGCAGCTAGGCCGCGACAGCCGCGGCCGTGCCGTGGTCAACCTGTTGAACTTTGCCGAAGGTGAGAAGGTGGCCGACTGCCGCGCCGTGCGCGACTTCCACCTGCCGGACCACTACCTGACGATGGCCACCGCCTCGGGTCTGGTCAAGAAAACCGCGCTCGAAAAGTTCAGCCGGCCCATGCGCGGCGGAATCATTGCCATCAAGCTGCGCGACGACGACGAAGTGGTTGACGTGACGATCACCAAGCCGGGCGACGAAGTCATCTTGGCCACGTCCAAGGGCATGGCTATCCGCTTCGACGAGGCCGATGCCCGTCCGATGGGCCGCAACACCAGCGGCGTCAAAGGCATTTCGCTGGTGGGCGACGACTACGTCGTCGGCATGGTCGCTGTCGAAGAAGACGCCACGCTGCTGACGGCCTGCGTGCACGGGTATGGCAAGCGGACGCCGTTCGGGCCGAACGTGTCGTCCGGCGGAAAGTCTTCCTCCGCAGATGCCGGTGACGATGCCGCACAGGCCGACGAAGACGAGTCGAGCTCGTCGTCGGCCCGCTACCGCACCCAGCGGCGCGGCGGCAAGGGACTACGCGACATCAAGACGACCGAGCGCAACGGCCCGGTGATCGGCATCGCCAGCGTGCGCGACGACGATGAGTTGCTGATGATTACTTCCCGCGGCAAGTTGCAGCGGATCGTCGCCGGCGACGTCAGCATCATCGGCCGCAATACGCAGGGCGTGCGCATCATGTCGATGGACGAGGCCGACGCGCTGGCGGCCATCGTGCGGGTTCCGCGCGAAGAACACGGAGCGGCAGGCGCGACGGACGATGATTCGGCGCCCGCACCCTCGGACGAAGCTGCCGAGACGGCTTCGCCGCAAAGCGAAGCGCCGTCAGACTCCGACACGCCGCCCGCAAGCGACACCCCGCCCGAACCACTGCAGGGTCCGCAAGAGTAATGCCGTCCGGGGGGCCGGGCAGAGGCGGGCGGCGCGGGGCGCGAGCGCGTGATCGTGCGGACGACGACGCAACGCAACCCAACGGTCCGCTAACGGGCCCCGCGCCGACGCTCGCGAACCGTCATCGAACCAACGCTGGCAAACGCCCCCTGGACACCCCCGTATGTCGCGCCGCGCATTGATCACCGGAATCACGGGCCAGGACGGCGCCTATCTGGCTGAGTTCTTGCTCGGCAAGGGCTACGAGGTGCACGGCATGGTGCGCCGCGCCAGCACCGAGGGCTTCGAGCGGATGCAGCACCTTCGCGCCCGGCTGCACCTGCACCAAGCCGATCTGTTGGACCAGCTTTCGATCGTTACGCTGCTGGACCAGGTCCGGCCGCACGAAGTCTACAACCTGGCGGCTCAGTCGTTCGTGCCCACCAGCTTCTCGCAGCCGCTGTTGACGGCGGAGTTCACGGGCCTGGGCGTGACGCGCGTGCTCGAGGCGATTCGCCTGGTCGACAAGTCCATCCGCTTCTATCAGGCCAGCTCCAGCGAGATGTTCGGCCGCGTGCAAAGCGAGCCGCAGAACGAACAGACACCCTTCTGGCCTCGCAGCCCGTACGGCGCGGCCAAGGCGTACGGCCATTGGATCACCGTCAATTATCGCGAAAGCTACGGCATGTTTGCCTGCTCGGGGATCTTGTTTAATCATGAGTCGCCCCTGCGCGGCAAGGAGTTTGTCACGCGCAAGGTGACCGACGCCGTGGCCCGAATCAAGCACGGACTGCAAGACAAGCTGATGCTCGGCAACCTCGACGCACAGCGCGATTGGGGCTTTGCGGGCGACTATGTTGAAGCCATGTGGATGATGCTCAACCAGGACGAGCCGGACGACTACGTCATCGCCACCGGCGTCAAGCACTCGGTGCGCGATCTGGTTTCGCTGGCGTTTGGGCACGTCGGGCTCGACTGGGAGCAGTACGTCGAGGTGGATTCGGCCCTGTTTCGGCCGGCCGACGTCAACACGCTGTGCGGCGATGCAAGCAAAGCCCGCCAGAAGCTCGGTTGGAGCCCCAAGGTCAGCTTCGAAGAGCTGGTGGGCATGATGGTCGATGCCGACTTGGAGCGGGTGGGGCAAGGCATCGCCGGCTGAGTCGCCGCCCGACCGCGGCACGCGGCCGCCTCGCGGAATTGGCCCGTTTTTTGCGGATTTCAGGCGCATCTTAACCCCCGCAAAAATCGTCGCCCGACGCTTGGCAACGTGCTACCCTTGATGAGTTGTGGACCACCTCGGACCGACTACGCGGACGATGCCGGAAGGTTAGCCAGTTATGAAAATCGCAGTCGTAGGAACCGGCTACGTGGGGCTTGTCACCGGCACGTGTTTCGCCGAGAGCGGCAATCACGTCACGTGCATCGACATCGACCGCGATAAGGTCGAGCGACTCAATCGGGGCGAGATCCCGATCTACGAGCCAGGTCTGGCCGAGCTGGTTGAGCAAAACCGTGCTGCCGAGCGGATTGCCTTCACCACCGACCTGCCGTCCGCCGTCGCCAGCGCGCAACTGGTCTTTTTGGCCGTGGGCACGCCGCCGGCCGACGACGGCTCGGCCGATCTGACGGCGCTGTGGAACGTCGTCGACGAGCTGGCTGCTCATTTGCCGCCCGACGCCATCGTGGTCACCAAGAGCACCGTGCCGGTCGGCACCAACGCGGGCATCTTCCGCCGTTTGAAGGAACACACCCGCCGCGAGTGCGACGTGGCGAGCAACCCGGAGTTTCTCAAGGAAGGCGCCGCGATCGAAGACTTCATGAAGCCCGACCGCGTCGTGGTCGGCGTCCGACGCGCCGAAGTGGCCGACGTCCTGCGCGAGCTCTACGCACCGTTTTTGCGCACGGAGAAGCCGTTTTTGGTCATGTCGCCGGCCAGCGCGGAGATGACCAAGTACGTGGCCAATGCGCTGCTCTCGACCAAGATCAGCTTCATCAACGAAGTGGCCAATCTCTGCGAGCGCATGGAGGCCGACATCAACGACGTCCGCCGCGGCATCGGCCACGACAGCCGCCTGGGCTTTGCGTTTCTCTTTCCCGGAGTGGGCTACGGCGGCAGTTGCTTCCCCAAAGATGTCCGCGCCCTGGCCTCGATGGCCCGCGAAGCGGGCGTCGAGCCGCGCATCCTGTCGGCGGTTGACGACGTCAACTCCAATCAAAAGACCGTCATCCCCGCGAAGATCGAAAAGCACTTCGGCGGCAAGTTGGCCGGGCGGACAATCGCTGTGTGGGGTTTGGCGTTCAAGCCGCGAACCGACGACATTCGTGAAGCGCCGGCGCTGGTGCTGATCGATCGCTTGCTCGCGGCCGGGGCCAAGGTGCAGGTCCATGATCCCGAAGCCCTGCAAAACGTTCGCGACAAGTACGGCGACAAGCTTGCCTATTTCGACCAGCCATACGGCGCCCTCGAGGGAGCCGATGCCTTGGCGATCATGACCGAGTGGAAGCAGTTCCTGCAGCCCGACTTCGCCCTAATGAAGGGCCTGATGCGCGAGCCGGTCATCTTCGACGGGCGCAATCTCTACAGCCTAGCGACGATGCGCACCGCCGGCTTTCAGTATCACTCGATCGGCCGGGCCAGCATCGCCTGAATCGCGGCACCCATCGCGCCGCGCTGTCTTGAGCAAGCCGTTTGCCCCACAACCCCGACTTGGACGGGCCGGCAAGCGACCCGTCCAAGCCATTGGGGCGCGGCACTGACTAGGCGGTAGCCAGCGCCACTACGGGGCACGGCGCCACGGCGTTGCTGCCAGCATTGCTGCCAGGCGCTCGTGCAGTTTGCGTCGCGCGTCACGTTCGCTCGCGCCAGGTTCTGCCGCTCCAAGCCGACCGGCGGGCTCGATGTCCGGTACCAATGCATCGAGCCGCCTAGGTCGGCCGGCACGTTTGCCAGAAAAACCGCCTCGCATCGCCAAGTCGGAGCAGCCGCTGCAAGACCCGTGCCGCCCGAATACTAAGTCCGTCGGCCGTGTCGCGCCGCGCGCAAATGGTGCGGAATTCGCCGCAGTTGCGCGAAGGAAATGAATTGCCCGACCGCCTCATCTCGCTAGCGAGAATCGCCGCCTGCCCGATCGCTAGGCACGGCATGACCATCGGCGATGCACGTCGCTGGGGCGGCGCCGTCGGGCCGGCGCACGGCGTTTCGCAACTACACGGCCCCGAGAATCACCGCCCGCGCGCTAGAAAACCGGCCGGCGATTTCGCGCCCGGTCCATCGCGCCACTCTCGAGTCATGCGCCCGCGGCAAACGTGCCGCGCTAGTCGGGCGGCGGGTCGTGCTCGTCTTCGATCTCGCCGACGATTTCCTCGACGATGTCTTCCAACGTGATCAAACCGAGTACGATCCCCGCCTTGTCGCGCACCACCGCCATCGGTCGCCGCTGTCCGCGAAACTGGCGCAGCAGGTCCGAGATCGACTTTTTGGGGTCGACGAAAATCGGCGGATACATCGCGTCGTCCAGCACGACCATCCCGCGCAAGCTGAACAGGTGAAACAGGTCCTTCGTGTTGACGATGCCGACGATATTGTCCAATTCGCCGTCGAAGACCGGCATCCGTGTGTGGGCCCCGTCGCGCACTTCTTCCAGGATGCGCTCCTCGGTCATGTGCAGCTCGAGCGCGGCCATTTCGTTGCGCGGCACGAGACAATCGCGTACCCGCTTGTCGGGCATGCGGAACACGTTGCGAACGTATTCCGCCTGATCGACCCGCAGCACGCCGGCTTGGCGCGTCTCTTCGATGATCAACCGCAGTTCCTCGACCGAGTGGACCATTTCGTGGGCACTGATCGGCTCGAACCCCAGTAGCCGAACCACGCCGTTGCCCATCGTGTTCATCAGCACGATGAAGGGCCACATCACCATGTTGAACCACAGCAACGGCCGCGCCACCCACAGGCTGACCGTGTCGGGTCGTTCCAGCGCGATCGCCTTGGGAGCCAGCTCGCCCAAGATGACGTGCATGAACGTGATCAACGTAAAGGCCAGAATCGTGGCCAGCGTGTGCGCCGCGATCCACGACGACTCTTCCGGCAGGAAATGAAACAGCGGCTCCACCAACCGCGCCATCGAAGCCTCGCCCAACCAGCCCAAGGCCAAACTGGCCAGCGTGATCCCCAATTGGGTCGCGGCGATCGCATCGTCCAGGTGGTCGATCGCCTGCTTGACCGACGTGGCCCCCATCCGGCCCTGCAAGACCATTTCGTCGACGCGCGATCGGCGGACCGCCACCAGCGCAAACTCCGCGGCCACGAAGAACGCGTTGGCCAGCACCAACACGGGCACGGTCAACAAGCCCAGCAAGGACCACAGCATCGCTAGGCGATCTCCTCGCTGAACGGGCGCGCGGTTCGCACTACGGGTGTCGACGGAGCAGGGTGTGTGGGTTGTCGAACGAAGTCGCTACGATTCATGGCTGCTCCGCGCCGGCACCCTCCCGCAGAAAGCTGATGATCGCCCGGCAGAATTCCGGCAGGTCGTCCGGCTTGCGGCTCGAGATGAAGTGCCGATCGACGACCACCGCGGCGTCGTCCCAGATGGCGCCGGCATTGACCAGATCGTCGCGGATGCCCAACGAGCCAGTGACCCGCACACCCTGATACACGCCGGCCGAGATCGGGATCCAGCCGCCGTGGCAGATCGCCGCCACCAGGCGCCCCGCGGCGGCAAACTCGCGCACCAACGTCAGCACTTGCTCGTCGCGCCGCAGTTTGTCGGGCGCGAACCCGCCGGGAATCACGACCCCGTCGAAGTCCTCGGATCGCATTTCGGCGATCGTCGCGTCCGAGACACAGGGGTAGCCATGCTTGCCGGCGTACTTGGCCGCACTTCGGGGTCCGGCCACAACCACTTCGGCTCCCGCCTCGATCAACCGCAGTTTGGGATACCAAAGCTCCAGGTCTTCGTACACGTCGTCGACGAACATCAAGATCCGTCGCGACTCCAGCGGCAGTGTCATGGCACGCAAAGATGGGTGGGAAGTTCCGTCAGGCGCGGCCCAAGCGGCCTGCGCCCTGCCCATGTTTGTACCACGTAGCGCTTCGATCGGCTACGGGCCGGCCGCCGTTTGCCGCGTGGCCCAATTCGCCGCAGACCCTTCAACTCCTTCGCTGCCGGGTGCTTGTGCGTCGGTCGCCGACGCCCTAGATTGCACGTCTCGCGGTCGACGCCCGGACTCGCTCGCCGCGTGGTCACACCGCCGGTGCCAACGATGAGCCAACCTTCCGAAGCCGCACCCAATCCCGAAGCGCCCTCTTGGCAGCCGATTTCCGCCGCCGACCGTCGCGTCGTGGGCGTGCTGGTCGAAAAGGCCAAGACCACGCCCGAGGCCTATCCGCTCTCGATCAACGCGCTGCGTGCCGGCTGCAATCAAAAGAGCAACCGCGCGCCCTCGATGGAAATGGAAATCGAGGACGTCGAGGAAGCGCTCGACCGCTTGCGCGCCCTGGGCGCCATCGTCGAGGTGCAATCCGGTGGTCGGGTCGCTCGGTTTCGTCATCGGATGTACGAGTGGCTGGGCGTTGAGAAGGTCGAGTTGGCCGTCATGGCCGAGTTGCTGCTCCGCGGCGCGCAGACCGAAGGCGAATTGCGAGGCCGCGCGGGGCGCATGGAACCGATCGCCGATTTGGCCGCGCTGCGGCCCATCTTGAACGGCCTGAAGGAAAAGGGCCTGGTCATTCCGCTGACGCCCGAGGGCCGCGGCCACACGATTACCCACGCGCTGTACGAACCGCGCGAGCTCGAAAAGTTGCAAGCCCAGTACGGCGGTAGCGCGGACTCGGCCCGGCCGGTAGCCGGTCGAGCGAGTGCTTCTGCTGCGGCCAGCGCCGGCACCAGTTCCGACACGGCCGATTCCGCTGGGTCCGATTCCGCTGGGGCCGCCGCAAGCCCGACGTCGAACGTGCAACAGTTGGTCGACTCGCTACGCCGCGACGTGACCGAACTGCGGGACCAGTTGGCCGAGTTGCGGCGCGACGTGGCATCGCTCCGCGCGCGCGACGCGTGACCCCTGGCAGTTCCTCGCGGCAGCCCTGATCGCCGTTGAATGCGGCAGCCTTTCGCGCCGCGCTTACTGGGGCGTGGCAGCCCCGTTCGCCGCGCCCTTACAGCGTAGCGGTCGCTGCGGGCGAAACGCGCACGTCGCAGTCGGGCAACGCTTCGCGCAGCCGGGCGATGCCCTCCGGCGTGACGTCGGTCGAAATCAGATGAATCGACGTCAGGCCGCGCAGCTCTTCCAACGGAATCAGACCAAGGTCCGTCATCCGCGGCGCGACCAGGTGCAACGATGTCAGCCGCCGCAACACGGCCAGTTGGGCCAGTCCGGCGTCGGTGACGATCGTCGAGTGCAGCGTGAGTTGCTCCAAATCTCCGGCCAGTGCGAGCCGCCCCAGGGTTAGATCGTCGATGCCCTCGGCGTTGAGCGACAGCGACTTGAGGTGCGGCAACGCGGACACCGCCGCCACGGTTTCGTCCGTGACGCGATCGGCTACGATTTCAACGCCGGCGACCGTGGCAAAGAAGTCGTCGCCCAACAGGGCCCGCACCCAGCGCGGGCCAGGCGGACCCGCTTCACCGCGCAGCTCGTGATCGTATTGAATCCGAGCGTCGTACCGGGCCACCTCGGCCACGATGCGCCGTTGATGCCGCACGCGATTCGACCACCAGCCCAGCGTCACGACCACCACGGCCACGATCACGACCGCGGCAAAAAACGCGCGTTCCGTCCATCGGAATGTTCGACCCAAGCGGGCTTGCGCTGTATCGCTATCCGCCATCGACGTGGTTCCCTCGTCTTGCGGTTGGATGCCGGCCGCCACGCGCCGTCCGTATCGCCGGCCAGCGCGGCGAAACGGTTCGAGCGTTTATTTCTTGTCTTGGGTCGTCACCGGAAACGAATCGGTCCGAAACGGCGACGCCGGCAAATCGTCCCCGTTCCACAGGTTGACGACCGGATAGGCCGCCCAGCCATAGCGGACCGCCACCGGCTTGGGCACCTCGGAGCTTGAGACCACGACCGTATCGCCGTCGATCTTGGCGTCCGCCTTGTAAAACTTCTGGTCCTCGCCGGCGATCGTAAATCCGCTCAACTCTCCGTCCTTCGCCTGCAAGCCGGAGCCGACGTGTTTGAAGCGGAGCCTAATCTTGTCGCCGTCGATCGACATGCTGTCGTACATCGGTCCGGAGTGCTCGATCTTCTCGCCGTATCCCACAGCGCGCGCCGCCAGCGCCAATCGCTGGCCCACCGGTTCCTTGCGGCGCGGATGAATGTCGCCTTCGTCGCCGACGTCGGTGGTCACGATCAGCGCCGTCCGGGGCACATTTTGGTTGACGTGGAACTGCGCGTCGCGGATTTCCGCCCAGATGCTATCCGAAGGTTCTTCAACGATCTCCGTATACGGCGCGATCTGCACGATCAAAAACGGAAAGTCGCCCTGTCCGAACGTGTCGCGCCAGTTCTTGATCATCGCGGGCAGCAGGGTTCGATACTGGTATGCCCGGCTCGCGTTCGATTCGCCCTGATACCAGATCACGCCCTTGATTGCGTAGGGCGCAAGCGGCGCGATCATCGCGTTGTACAACATGCTGGCGCCCTGCGGCTTCGACATGTCCTTCAGCTCGGGGTGGGCTTCGATGACTTCTTTCTTCATCCACTGTTCGGCCGCCGTGCCGCCGACGTTCGACGCGATCAAGCCAACCGGCACGTCGAGCGCCTTTTGCAGGTCGCGTCCAAAGAAATAGCCCACCGCGGAAAAGTCGCCCGAGGTTTGCGGTCCGCAGATCGACCACGCGGCCTTGACGTCGGTCCGCGGCTTGTCGGCGCCTTCGCGCGGCACGGTGAGCAGTCGAATCTTGTCGTTCGCGCTGTTGGCGATCGCTTCGCTGCCGCCGTCGCTCTGCTTGAGCGTCCATTGCATGTTCGACTGGCCACCGCAAATCCAGACTTCGCCGATCATCACGTCCTTCAGCTCGACGCTCGTCGCGCCTTGTTTGATCGTCAGCACGTGCGGTCCGCCAGCCGACAACGGCTCGAGGTCGACCCGCCATTTGCCGTCGGCCGGTTTGGCCGAGACTTCCTGACCCGCGATGCTGACGGTCACCTCCTCGTCCTGATCGGTCGTCCCCCAGACGGGCACTCTGACGCCTTGCTGCAAGACGGCGTGTTCACTGAACAACGCGTGCGGCGTGATCGCGGCGCGTGCCGTGGAAATCGTGCAACAGCCCAACAACAGGACTCCTGCCAGCCGTGCGATGCTCGTTCCGCTCATGCCACGTCCTCCTCGCATTGGTTGCCTCAAACTCCGCGGGTCGAATCCGGAAAAGGTGTTGCTGGTCGTTGGCGGTCCCGGCCGCAGCCGGGAAACGCTCATCGTACACTCTCGCAAGTCCGGCTGCACGCCTCGGATTTCGCAAAAACGCCGGCCCGCCGGCCCGGCCCGCCCGGCAGCTTGCAACCCCGCGCGACCCGGCCCAAAATGGCGCCGGCACGCGTGCCATGTCCTGGCTCCGCCGCCAGTCGCGCCGCTGCCGGTGTCCCGGTCTGGCCGCAACGCGCCGCGGGGCAATTCGGCGGATCGTCGGCCCACGTTTGCCAAATACATCGCGCAGACAAAGCCCGATCAACGACGCCGATG
>CALFYT010000093.1 GCA_937952415.1 uncultured Planctomycetaceae bacterium
AAACACCTCGAACGATTCCTTTCTGCGGGCCGGCTTTAGCGAGCACGTTCCGGTGGAGAAACTGCTGATGAATCCGTTAGAGCAACCTGCGGCGCAAGACGACGGTGAACCCAGGCCGCACGCTCCGCAAACGGCGGAGACCGCCGCCGGCCCTTTTACGCCCGACTATCGCAACGAACCGCCGGCCGATTTCGCCCTGGCCGAAAACCGCGACGCCATGCAGGCTGCGCTGGCCGAAGTTAAAGCACAATTCGATCGGCAATATCCGCTGGTCATCGGCGGGCGCGAAGTTACCACCGACGCGTGGTCCGAATCGATCAATCCCTCGCACAAGTCGCAATCGGTCGGCCGTGTGGCAGTGGCCGCCAAGGAACATGCCGCAGCCGCCGTCGACGCGGCCATCGCCGCGCAGCCGGAATGGGCGCGCTTGAGCGCCGAACAACGGGCCGAGTATCTGCGTCAAGCGGCCGACGTGATGCGCCGCCGCCGCTTCGAACTGGCTGCGTGGGAAGTCTTCGAATGCGCAAAGCCCTGGCGCGAAGCGGACGGCGACGTCTGCGAAGCGATCGACTTCTGCGAGTACTACGCGGCCGGCGCGATCGCCATGGCCGGGCCGCACGGAGTCGACGTGCCGGGCGAGGAAGATCGCTTCGAGCACTTGCCGCGTGGCGTTGCGGCCGTGATCGCGCCCTGGAACTTTCCGCTGGCCATCCTCACCGGAATGACCACCGCCGCGCTGGTCACCGGCAATACCGTCGTCATGAAACCGGCCGAGCAATCGAGCGTCGTCGCCGCGAAATTGATGGAGATCTTTGCCGAAATCGAATTGCCGCCCGGCGTGGCCAACTTCCTGCCTGGCTCGGGCGAAACGGTCGGCGCGGCGCTGGTCGAGCATCCGCGCGTCGCCCTGATCGCCTTCACCGGCTCGCGGCCTGTCGGACTGGCGATCAATGCCACGGCGGCCCGCGTTTCTGCCAGCGGCGACACCCGCAACGTTAAGCACGTCATCGCCGAGATGGGCGGCAAGAACGCGATCATCGTGGACGACGATGCCGACCTGGACGAAGCTGTGTTGGGCGTGGTCCACAGCGCATTCGGTTACCAGGGCCAAAAGTGCTCTGCCTGCTCCCGCGCGATCGTACTCGACTCGGTGTACGAAACGTTCGTGTCTCGGCTGGTCGATGCCACGCGCAGCTTGAAGGTCGGTCCGGCCGAAGATCCGGCCACGACCGTTGCGGCGGTCATCGACGAGGAAGCGTTCGACCGAATCCACCGGTACATCGAGATGGGCCGCGATACGGCCCGAGAAGTGGTCGCCACCGACGTCGGTGCGCTGGCTAGCGAGGGGTATTACATCGGGCCGCACGTTTTTGTCGACGTTCCGCCCGACGGACAACTGGCCCAGGAGGAAATCTTTGGGCCTGTGCTGGCCGTGCTACGTGCCGCCGACTTGGACGAGGCAATCCGGCTGGCCAACGACACCGACTATGCCCTGACCGGCGGCATGTTTTCGCGCAGCCCGGCCCATCTCGACCGGGCCCGCCGCGAATTGGCCGTGGGCAACCTTTATCTAAATCGCGGCACGACCGGCGCGCTGGTCGGCCGCCAACCGTTTGGTGGATTCAAGATGTCGGGCATCGGCACCAAGGCCGGCGGCCCGGAATACCTGCTGCAATTCGTCGTGCCGCGCACCGTGACCGAAAACACGATGCGCCGCGGCTTTGCGCCGTCCACTTCCAGCGACAACGCGCAGACGCGCTAAAATAACCCACCGGGCTTCGAGATCTTGTCGGGCGCCGGCAGCGCCTGCTTGGGCGGCGGTTTGGGATTCGCACCCTCGGGCGGTTCGGGCAGCGGAGCACGCAGCTTGCGCAATCCGGTCAGGAGCCGCGCCAGCGATCCATGCAACGCTTGCGTTTGCCCCACGACCAGGCTCGACGTGATCCAGTGCTCATTGATCGTGCCCGGACCACCGACTTCGTCCCAGGTATCCGGTGCGACGGTCTCTGTGACGGCCTCGATGAGTGTGTCGAAATCCTGGCCCTTGCCGCCCACTTTCGCCTCGCCAGGTTGCACCAGGTCGGCCACCGGATACACCACGACCGCCATCTTGGTATCCGCCACGTCGATCGAGGTGATCTGCACGACTTCGTCGTCGATGCGATGCGTCAGACTGAGCGGCTGCAAGAGCATCTCCAGCGCCGCCGGCAAGGTGACTTGTCGCAACCTTTGGGTCACGGGCGTGTCCTCGGAAATGCCAACTTCCTCAAACGCACGAACGTCCAACACGATTTGCACGCCAAAATGGTCCGCCACTGCCGCCATCACGTCGTCGAGCGGCACTTCGGCGAACTCGAAGTCGGCCGGCTGCTTCGACTTTTCCTCGAGTTGTCGCATCACGGACAGGTTCGCTTTGCGCTCGGCCCAGATTGGCTTCGGCGCGGCGCCGGCTAACTCGGTCTTTCGGCTTTCGCGCAGCGCGGTCAACAAACGCTGGATTTCTTGGTGGACTCGGCCGGTCTGCGAAACGACCAATGTTCCTTGAAAGCCCTGAACCGTACCTGGACCTCCGAATTCGTGCCACGACCCGGGAGTGACCGTACTGGTGATCACTTCGATCAGATCGTCAAAAGTGACAAAAGATTGTCCCGATTTATTGGTGTAGCGGCCTGCCAGGTCGTCGACCCGATAGACCATGACGACCAGTTCCATATCCGCCACGTCCTGCGTCGTGATGTGCAGCTTGCCGTCGCGCACAAAGTACGTCAGGTCCAACGGTGCCAGCACCAGGTTTAACACCGAACGTAGCGAAACGTCGTTGACGTGCAGTGTTCGCAGGGGCGCGTCCGAATCGAGCCCGGCTTCCGCCACCGCCCGCTCGTCCAAATAGGCGTCGATGCCGTAGTGCGACAAGTAGCTGACCAGGTCGGCCAGGTCTTGCTCGTGAAAATCGGCCGAGACCGATCGGTCGAGCGCCTCTTCGACCGCGGCATTCGCCGCGGGCACCACCGCCGTGGCGTCAAACGGCGCCGGCGGTTCACCGCCCGGCGGCTCGTCGGCAAGCAACACATACCCAACAAGCAAGACACCCGGCACCACCAACAGCGCAGCGCAGCCCAGCAGCATGGAACGGATCATGGCCCCAGCCTCCCCAGAATAGAGATGTGTCGAGCACAATGGTCCGCGCGGTTCCGGGCGCGCGGGCCAGCGATGCGCTCAGACTACACCTTTCGGCCCAAGGCCGCAAGAAAAAAGGAGGGGGCGCGCTCGTGGCACGTGATTGCTCGCAGGCAATCGACTAGCATCCCGCGCCGACCGGCTTGCTGTTGCCGTTTGCTGCCGTTGTCGGGCCGTCGTCCGGACCGCGCAGCGACGCTGCGATCGAAGCGAACTGCGCCTCGTTGATCAGAAAGGCATCGACGACGGCCGGATCGAAGTGCGTCCCGCGCGAGTCGAAGATGATCTCCCGAGCTTCCTCGTGCGAGTAGGCATCCTTGTAGACTCGGCGGCTGGTCAGCGCGTCGTACACGTCGGCCAGCGCCACGATCCGGCCACATAGCGGGATCTCATCGCCGGCCAGTCCGAGCGGGTAGCCAGTGCCTTCGTACCGCTCGTGATGCGTGGCCGCAATTTCGCGTGCCATGCGCAAATAGCGGGCCGAAGGATACTCGCGCAGGGCCGCGTCCAGCGTCGCGGCACCCTTGGTCGTGTGCGTCTTCATGACTTCGAACTCGTCGCGCGTCAGCTTGCCCGGCTTCAACAGCACGCTATCGGGAATCGCGACTTTGCCGATGTCGTGCAACGGGCTGGTCAGGTAGATCAACCGGACGAAATCTGGTGTGATCGTGTCGGCAAACTTAGGATGGCGCGACAGTTGCTGGGCAATGATCCGCGAGTAGGTCCGCACGCGTTCCAGGTGCGCGCCGCTGCCGGTATCGCGCGACTCGGCCAGTCGTGCCAGTGCGAAAATCAGCAGGTCACGAGTCTGCAACCCCAGCAGCCGCTCTCCGGCGCGGACGCGTAGTGCCAACTCGGTCGGCTGAAACGGCTTCACGATGAAGTCGTCGGCCCCGGCCGACATGCCTTCGATCGTGTCCGAGACTTCGCCGCGCCCGGTCAGCACGATAACGTAGATGTAGTTCATCCAGTTCGAGCAGCGGATCTGTCGGCACAGCTCGACGCCCGACATGATCGGCATATCCCAGTCGGTGATCACCATTTGGCAATCGCCGTCGCGCAGCACTTCCAGGGCAGCCCGGCCGTTTTCGGCCGAGACGACTTGATGGCCGTCGCGCACAAGCGTCTGTTCCAGCAGGTCCAGCGCGATTGGGTTGTCGTCGACGATCAGTATCTTCATCCCTGGCCCCTTCCGGCGGCACGTGCGTCCTAGGGTGGTTGCCCGTTCACCTCAACTGGCCGATGCACCCACAGCACTACAAAACGTACCATTCCGCTGGCCGGGCGGAGGCGTCGGTTGGGGCTGGCTCCGCTCCATCGGCCCGTTTGTTTTCGGTCGTGGCCGCGCCAGCGGCATCAGTGAACCATTCGTCACAGACCGCCCAAAGCGTCATCGACCGCGACAGGTCGACCGAACGGTTGTTTGCGTCGTTCGATAACAGGCCTGCCATGATGCTGCGAAAACGATCGATCCACGGTCATGGTTCTTTGAGCGAGTCAGCAGCAAATCGGGCTCGTGGGCAACTTCTGGGTTAGCAAAGGCGCGGCCGCGTAGATTCAGGCTCTGTCGGGCATGCTGTCCCCCCTTGAACGACGGCAACCGTAAGATGAACTATCGGCGATCTAGACGATTCGTCGATTTCGCCCTACGCGACGGTTCTGATGTGCATACCCGCCGCAGGATGGTCGAGCCCCCCGAGCCGTGCCAAGGTTGTTGCAAATCGACCAACGGCTTATCATGACGAGGCATTTCACGGAATAGATCTCGAGGCATCCACCCGTTGGGAGTACGGACCGATGCCTTCGGCGACAACGTCGCAATACGTAGCGCAAATCGGCGAGCTGCGGGAAAGAATCGCGCAGTTAGAGGAGGAGGTTGCCGAAAGCCGCCGGTTGAATGAAAGCCTGCGCAGTCTTTACGCATTCGTGCGACAGCAGACTGGGCATGGCCGGATCGCGTTTTTGCTGTTTGCTGAGGAAATGGCCTCGGTCCTCTACGCCAGCATCAGCACGGAACACGTCTTGGGTTGTTCGCGGCGGGACCTGGCCGAAGACCCGTGCGCTTGGATGGCGTCGATCGCGTCCGAGGATCTGCAGATCCTCAACGATGCGTTTGCACGGGCGGCAGCGGGCGAGTCTCCCACGGTGACTTATCGCTCTTGCCGCGATGGCATGCAGCGCCGCATCAGCGTGCGACTGGCTCTAGATACCAGCACCTCCGATGAGCCGTCGATCATGGCGGTCTTTGCCGATGCCAACCGTACGCCGGCCGAACCCGACGATGACGCGACAGGCGAGATGCGCTTTCGGTCGCTGGCCGTCCATTCGCCGATGGGGATCATTCAATTCGACCTCCGAGGTAAGGCGCTGTTCACCAACGCGCGATACGCGACGATCGCCGGCGTCGCTGCCAACGGGGGTCGCCGCTTCGATTGGCTCCGCACAATGCATCCCGAGGATCGTGCCGCGCTGTTCGCCGAATGGAATCGAGCCGTCGAGCCTCGCGCTGATTTTGTTCACGAAGCTCGCTTCGTGCATCGCGACGGCCAATTGCGCTGGGCTGTCGTGAAGGCCGTACCGCTGTGCGATGCGCTGGGCCGTGTGACCGGCTATTTGGGGAACGTTCTGGACATTACCGAGCGCAAAGCCACGGAATCGGCACTCCGCGCCAGCGAAGAACGTTTTCGCATGCTGTGCACTAGCTCGCCCATCGGTATCTTCTTGTCGGACTCAGAGGGTCAGGTCACGTACGTCAATCCGAAGTTGCAGACGATCTACGGGCATTCGGCTGCCGAACTGCTTGGCGTTGGTTTCGCGCGCGTGTTCCTGCCTCACGAGCGTCAGGACGGATTGGCGAACTGGCTACGTGTTGCCCCGACGACCAAAGAGCACAGCCTACAGCGCATGATCAACAGCGGCACGGGCGACATTCGTTGGATCAACGTCTGCTCCGCGCCGGTTTTGTCGCCCGACGGTGCGCTGGTTGGACGCGTTGGTACGATCGAAGACATCACCGATCGCCGCATCGTGGAACACGATCTGCGCGAAAGCGAAGAGCGGCATCGAATGTTGGCCGAACATGTCACCGACCTGATTTCGCGGCACCAGCCGAGCGGATTGACCACGTATGTGTCGCCCGCCTCGAAAACCCTGCTGGGCTACGAACCGGAGGAACTGCTCGGGCCGAATGTGATGCGGAAGATTCACCCGGACGACCGGCCGCGCATCCTAGCGCTGACCCATCCCAATGCAAAACGGTTCGATTTGGCGACGATCACCTACCGGATCCGTCGCCGCGACGGCGAGTATATCTGGTTCGAGACGACCTACAAAGCAATTCGTAGCACGCTTCACTCCGACGAGACTGAGGAGCTGATCGCGATTTCGCGCGATATCACAATCCGCCGCAATGCGGCCCAGCGACTCGAATCCAGCCAGGCGCGACTTCAGGCGATCCTCGACACCGCCAGCGACGGCATCATTACCGTCACCGAGGTCGGTACGATCGAGCAGTTCAATCACGGGGCAGAGCGGCTGTTTGGATACACCGCCCGCGAAGTCGTCGGCAAAGACGTGCGGACGTTGTTCAGCCCGGAGATTTCCGGCACGGGATCCCGGGATTCCTTGCCGGCCGTTTTTCGTCAGCCCGGCGGAGGCAAGCAAGAGATCGTCGGCCGTCGCAAGGATGGCACGTCTTGTGAGCTGGAGATGAGCGTCGGCGCGACCGAGATTGCCGGTCGGCGCATTGTCACCGGGATCTTTCACGACATCTCACGTAAGAAGCGCGATGAACGTAAACTTCGCGAGAATGAAAAACTGATCGCCACAGGTCGCATTGCCGCGCGCGTCGCGCACGAAATCAACAACCCCCTGGCCGGGATCAAGAACTCGTTCTTGCTGATCAAGGACGCCATCCCGGCCGATCACACTTACTCAGACTTCGTCGAGCGGATCGAAAACGAGATCGACCGCATCGCGCGCATCGTCCGACAGATGCTCGATTTGCACCGTCCGGCAAGCCTTACCGTCAACCGCGTCGACATGAGCGCGACGATCCGCGATGTCGTTGGTTTGTTGCGATCGATCGCGTCGGCCGCCGACGTATCCGTCGAACTGGGCAGGATCGACAGCCTGGAGCCCATCCGGCTCTCCGAGGACTCCGCGCGGCAGGTCATCTATAACGTCATTGTCAATGCGATCGAGGCGACCAAACCGGGTGGAGTCGTCAATGTCGCGGCAACCGGAAGTGCCGTCGGCGTTCACGTCCACGTTACCGATCAGGGACCTGGTATTCCGCCGGAACTGCAACCGCGGATCTACGAACCCTTCTTTACAACCAAGTCCCATACCAGGACGGGCGGGCTGGGATTGGGGCTGTCCATTTCACGAGGCATTATCGAGGCAATGCATGGCGCGCTCGAATACGAGAGCGAGCCCGGACACGGCACCGTCTTTCACATCTTTTTTCCCGCCGTCGAGCGGGAAGGAAGGCCGAGTCATGCAGTCGACGTTGAGAATCCTGTTCGTTGACGACGAAGAAACTTTTCTGCGGTCCACGACCGAGTTGCTCCGGCGTGCCGACTATCTGTGCGACTGCACAACCGACGTTAGCCAGGCGCTCGAATGGTTGGGCCAGAATAAGTACGATTTGGCCATCGTCGATATCAACATGCCAGGCAATGTTGATCTGGAATTCGTGCAACAGTTAGCCGAACAGGATAGCGCGTTGCCGGTAATCCTCGTCACGGCCTATCCCTCGATCGATTCGGCCATCCATTCGGTTGAATTGCCGGTCATTGCCTACCTGGTCAAGCCGTTCGAAATCGGCGAACTGCTGGCAAAGATCCAAAGCGCGTTGCCCAGAATCGATGCCTTGGGCGCCCTCCGCGAAGAGATTTCACGGCTGCAAGACTATGGCACCAGCCTCGCCCGCGCCGAGACGCTCGTGCGCGACTGCGTTTCCAGCGGACAACCAGCGGCCATGCACGCACTGGCCGGCATCGTGATGCGCAACGTCGTCGACAGTCTTGCCGGATTGCAAAAAGTGGCCCGCTACATGCCACCGGCGGAATCCGACGTCGAGTCCTATCGCCGCCAACTTGGGCCAACCGAAGATATGCGGACTGTCTTGCGCGATGCGGTCGCCACGCTAGAGCGCACGAAGGGTGCATTCCGTTCCAAAGAACTTGGTGCGCTGCGCCGCAAGCTCGAACAGTTACTCGAATCGTGAAGCAACGCATCGAAACCTGTTGAAACAACTGTTGTCCCGTAACTGAACGCGCTCACTGACATTGACAAATACACCAAAGGTGGCATAATGCGGCCGATCGATGGCTTGCCAGGGATCAGGGCAAGTCGCCTTGTCGGGCAGGATGAATCGGCCGACGGACGAAACAAACCACTGGGTTGTAGTCCGTTTGCCCCTCACGACCTGCAAGTTGAAGGCACAACCGCAGAGCTCATTCGAGTTCCACGGTTGTGCCTTTTTTATTGAACTTTCGCAATTCATCGCAGTTCCTCCGCCGGTGGCCGACGCCCATCACCCATGGCGTTGTCAGCAAGACGCTGCCGCCGGCCAAAATGATCGAATTCGTGAGGCACAGCTCATGTCTGAGACTCGCTCCACGGTCCGTGTGGTGGTTGTTGAGAGCCAGACGCTGGTCCAAAAAGCGCTCGCGATGTTGATCAACTCCATTGACGGTCTTCAAGTGGTTGGCACGGCCGCCACGATCGACGAAGGCGCTGCCGTCGCCGAAAGATTGCGCCCCGAAGTCGTCTTGATGAGCATTGCCGGCGAGTGGGGAGTTTTCGCCGCTGCCCAGAAGATCAACAAGCGCAGCCCTTCGACGCATGTCATCTTGTTGGATGAACGAACCTTGGATGCTAACGCGCGCGAGACCTTGCGGGTCGGGGCGAGTGGCTACCTGACGAAAGCCCAACCCGATCACCAGATCGAAAACGCGCTGCGTCGAGCCGCCAGCGGTGAACGGGTCTTTGCGCCGGAGATCGCGGCGCGGCTGGTCCTCTCGGCCGACAGTGTGCGGCTTGCCCGCGACACGTCCGGCAGCCCGCTGTCGAAGCTCACGCCGCGCGAGTTCGACGTGCTCATTCATTTGGCGCAAGGCTACACGGTCAAGCAATGTGCCAAGGTGTTGGGCATTGGCACGAGCACGGCCGGAAACCACAAATCGCGCTTGATGAAAAAGCTCAACGTCCATAAGACGGTCGACCTGACCCGCATCGCGATTCGCGAAGGGGTGGTTCCCGACGGACGCGGTCCAATCCCCGCGCGTCCGGTGGAGGAACTGGAAAAGGTTCGCTAGGTTGCGTCTCGTAAGTGCGATCTAGCCCGGTCCGGACAACGAGCGTTCGATCGGCACGTCGAACAGCCGCGGACCATCGCTTGCCGCCAACGACTGCGCCACCTTGTCTGCCAATTCCTCGGGTTCGCTGACGCGCTCGGCCCGCACACCCAGCGCCGTGGCCAGCGCCACCATGTCGATCTCCGGACCGGTTAGGTCCATGCCGACAAACTTTCCGCTCGATGCGGCCGGCAGCCCGAAGCCGGCGGCCCCGGCTTTGAGGATCTGATACTGCGCGTTGTTGCAGATCACGTACGTCACCGGCAGCCCATAGCGCGCCGCCGACCACAGACCTTGAATGCCGTACATCGCGGCGCCCTCGCCCAGCATCGCGAGCACCGGCCGATCGGGCCATGCGAGTTGCACGCCCGTCGCACATCCAAGTCCCCAGCCCAAGGCCCAGCCGCGATGGCCGAAGTACCCGTCGGTGTTGCGCAGCGCACCCAATCGTTGAAAGGTGCTGTTGGTCGTCGTGACAGCTTCTTCCACCACGGCCACGTCGGCCGGTAAGATTCGCGACAGGCTCTCCATCAGCACGCCGCCCGGCATAGGCCGATCGTCACGTCGTCGGGCGATCGTCTCGCGCAGCTTGGTTTGGATCTCGCGGTGCCGTGCTCGACGGGCTTCACCGCGCTCTTCCGCTTGCCGGCGCTGTTGGGCGCTCATTTGTTCGTCGAGTTGCTCCGCCAATTCCGCCAGGCCGCACTTCGCGTCCCCCAGCACGCCCACCTCGACGACATAGTTCTTGCCGATCTCGCGCTGGCTGTCATCCAGATGAATCAATCGCGTGCTACGCGGAATCGCCGGCGCGTCGCCGTGGCGAACGTACTCGCGCAGCAAATCTGTGCCGGCCACCAGCAGCACGTCGAATTCGCTGAGCCGTTCGGCGATCTCGGGCGCCCAAAGGGGAATTGTCTGAGCATAGAGCGGATTGTCTGCCGGGAAGGCCAATCGCCCGTGCGAATGACCCGGTTCTGAAAAAACGGGCGCTCCGAGTCGCTCAGCCACCGCGACCAATTCGGCCACCGCGTCGGCCTCTTGCACGCGGCTACCGACCAGGATTGCCGGGTTGCGGGCCGCGGCCAGCGCCTCGGCCGCCGCGCGAATCGCCGCCAGCGGCGGACGAACCCGCGTGTCGAGCGAACCGGCTGGCGCGAGATCCAATCCCGTGGCGTCAGCCAACTGCACGTCCAACGGCAACGCCAAGAACACCGGGCCGGTCGGCGGCGCAAGCGCCGTTTGTACGGCCCGCCGCATCGCCGCCGGCAGATCCTCGACGCGATCGACCTCGACCGACCACTTCGTCCACGGCCGCGCGACCGAGACCATGTCGCCCCACAGAATCGGCTCTTGAAACTTGAGCCGCTGGTCCTGCTGGCCGGCGGTGACCAACAGCGGCGTTCCCTCGCGGCAGGCGTTGTAGAGCATGCCCATCGCGTTGCCCAAGCCGCAACTGATGTGCAAGTTGACGACGCCGATCCGCCGCGATGCCATCGCGTAGCCGTCGGCCATCGCCATCACGGGCACTTCTTGAAGTCCCAGGATGTAGCGGATCCGCGGATGGTCGACCAGCGCGTCGCTCAGCGGAAGCTCGGTCGTGCCGGGGTTGCCGAACAGGTACTCGACGCCCGCGTCGGCCAACATCTCGAGAAACGCGTGGATGCCACTTTGCGCCATCGCCGGCGGCCTTTCGCCTGATCGGGGCCGCCGACGATTGCACCAGCCTATCTGGAAAACAGCCTCGTCCGCGGCGGCCTTGCCAGTTTACGGTTTGGTGGGCGCGAATCAACCGGTGGCGCACTCGAGGGCGAGAACAGTCGTCGCGGCGCGCCGCGCTGCGCCCCGTGGCGGCGCGGTGGCACCGGTTCGTTGTGCGAAACGGGCCGACCATATCCCTGGTGGCGTCGCACGCGAGTCGATCCGTCAAAGGGCAGATCTTCGAGCACGTCGGGCTCCTCGGAATAGTACGGCTCTTCCGGTTCCGCCGGTGTCGGCTCGGTGATCAGTTCACCCTGCACCTCTTCGCCTTCGTAGGTCTCGTAGTTGGCGAAATGGGCGTCTCGCTTCTCGCACCAGCCGTGATAGTCGTTGCCGTGCGAATAGAGACCGTCGTTGAGCCGAGGGCCAATGAAGTTGCCGCATCCGTCGCACGGATCGCAGCACTGCGGAGGAAGGCTGAACCAGTAGTGCCAGATCAGTTGGCCGCACTGGGGACCGCAAAAGTTCTTTCCGCAGGGATAGCATCCGCCCCACGGCTCCGAACAGCAGCCCGACAATCCCGCGGCCACCAAGGCAAGAAACGCCACACACGCGCACCGAGCCAGCATCGTAATTCCCCCCATCAGATCCCTTCGAGGCGCCGTCCAAGTCGCGCGATCGGCGCCCGACGGCGAGCATCGCAGGCCACGGCCTGCGCATCCGCGCGGCGCATCCTCGCGCAGCGGGTACTGCCTCTACCGGTGTCTATCGGCCGCATAATCGGCAGAATCAAGAAAATCCCAACCCCTGCCGCCGCCTGCCCAACGGGATGCACTTTGCCAGATTGCCCCCCTCGCCGCCGTGCGCTGCGTGCCGCCACGCCGTACATCGGCCCCATGCGGCACGTCGGCCTGTCGCAACTCAGCCACGTGCCAGCAGCCCCCGCGGCGAAATAGGCGAAGAACGCCCCAGCACGGGCAGCTTGTTGGCTCGCCGGGTTCCTGTCATGGCGGCGCCGTGCTAGCTATATTGCGGGTCAGCCGCCGTCCGTTGCGAATCGGGCCCGGCCCGCCGCCGCGCGTACCAGCACCCCCGGAGCGAAGCGCATATGACACCCTCGAACAGCGCTACCCGACCCAAGCCGCTGCCGATCAAATCGATAAATCACGTGGCCCGCATCACGAAGCGGGTGGAGCAAAGCCGGGACTTCTATCGCGATGTGTTGGGCTTTCGCGAAGTGAAGCGTCCCGATTTCGGCTTTCCCGGGGCGTGGCTCTACAACTACGGCGTCATGATCCACCTGATCCACGACGACGACGCGCCCGATCCCGACGGCGAGATCCAAACCCGCTACGATCACCTCGCCCTACACACCGACGACATGGACGCTGCCGAACAGTTGCTCAACGAGCACGGCATCGCGTATCGCAAAAACGTCGTCGCCCACACCGGGCTGGTGCAACTCTTCTGCCGCGATCCGGACGGGCACCACGTCGAACTGGGCACCTATCCACCCACGCCGCCATTCGTGGACGACGACGACAGCGATGGCTAGCGCCGTTATTCCTCGAACGCAAAGATCCGCTTCCAATCGTTCTTCATGCTGACGACCAGCCAGCCGCGCTGGCGGGCTTCGTCCATGAGTTCGGCAGGAAACGTTCCGACCTTCGAGTCCGGGCCATAGGCATATTCGCGCCGTGCGTCGTCGTGATGCACCAGCAGCATGAGTCGGGCAGATGGATCGTCCGCGCTCGTGCCGGCTTGCGTCCATTCGAGCATTTCGCGGTCGCCCACCGAATTGCCGAATGCCGCCACAGGCCGCCGGCCGATCACCAGATGGATGCCCACCGGCTTGCCAGGCCCGTCGTCGACCAGCAGCGTCTCGGGCAACATCGCCAGCTCGGGCCGGCCATCCTCGCCACGCTGATAGGCCAGCTTGCCCATCGAGCCCACCACTTGTTGCGGCGGCACGCCGTACACCGGATCGGCAAACACTCGGACGAAGCCCTGTCCCCCGCCCGTGACGATGTAGGTCTTAAAGTTCACGCTGCGCAAATAGCGCAGCAACTCAAGCATCGGCTGATAGACACACTCGGTGTACGGTCGCTTGAATCGCGGATGGCGGGCCGTGGCTAACCAGCGCCTGACGACCGCCTGGTACGCATGGACCGACTCGCCCGAGTGCGTCGCCATCAGAATCTTGCGCAAGTCGGCCGTGGTGAAACGGGACATGGCCTCTCGATCGCCCTGGAGCAGCGTCGCGAACGGTTGTTGCGTGCGCAAATCAGGGCGATCGGCCGACAACTCGGCGGCGCGTTCCAACGCGAACACCACCTGCGTGTACATCGGCTTCTCGACCCAAAGCGTGCCATCGTTGTCGAACGTCGCGATGCGGTGCTCCACCGGCACGAATCCCGGACTATCCTTTTCGGTGGCCGAGTGCACAAATGACAGAATTGCTTGCTTCGTGGGCGTGTCGTTCCACGAGGGCAGCGGATCGTCGGTTTCCGCGGCGCGTGCCACAGTCGACAGAACCACCACCACCAGCGCCACGATCGCCGGCGGCAGCAGTAACAACTTTCCGGAACAGCGTTCAAGCGGATTGTTCACGGGGCGTCTCCGGCGGTTGCAGGATGCAAGACTGCGAGCATTCCACGCTACGCCGCCTTCGGCCGAAAGTCCAATCAAAATCGCGGCGACAGCGCTGTCGGAGCGGCCCGGGTACCCCGCACTAGAACGGTCGGCCGGCGCCGACCCGGCTGCCGACGCAGCCCGCGCAAAGAAACGCCCCGCGCACACCCAGAAAGTGTCGCGGGGCGCTAAAGCGAGCCTTCGAGGTCGTGGTCGCGGCCTACTTGGCCGTCACCTGGATCTTGCGAGGCAGGGCCTCTTGCGATTTTTCGAGCGTCACGTGCAGCACGCCGTCCTTGTATTCCGCCTTGACGTTCTGGTCGTCGACCGCCGAGGGCAACGACACCTCGCGACGGAACGAGCCGTAGCGCCGTTCGCGATACAAGTAGCCCTTCTCCTCGTGCTCTTGTTTTTCCTTCTTTTCGCCGCTGATCACCAGCGAACCGTTCTGAATGGCCAGATCGAGTTCGTCGGCTTTCACGCCGGGAATCTCCGCCCGAACCAGAATCTGCTTGTCCGTCTCTTCCACGTCCAATGGCGGTGCCCATGCGCCCAGCGGCGACCAGGCCGCCAGCTCGCGCCCCGGCGCATTGCCGAAGAAGTTGTCGAACAGTCGATCCATCTCCGTGCGGAAACTGGCCACAGGCAGCATCTGGCCCCCTTCTTCGCCCTGCTTGTGCTTCCAAGGAATCAGTGACATGGTGGTGGTCTCCTTTCTGTTTGCATCGTCCGTGGCACCTGCCCGGTGCAACGCGACGTCATTAGCCGGCGGCCTGAACCTGAATCTTGCGCGGCTTGGCCGCTTCGGCTTTCGGTAGGTGAATGGTCAGCACGCCGTCGGTGTACTCCGCGTGAATCCTGCTGGCGTCGATCTGCTCGCTGACACGGAAGCTGCGGTGGAAGTTGCCCACGCCGTACTCTTGGAGTAGCGGCGTTGCCTCTTCGTTCCAGCGCGAAGCGACCGTCGCTTCGACCGTCAGCACACCGTCCTCGAAGTCGATGTCGATCGCGTCGCTGGCGGCACCTGGGACGTCGGCCAGCAACAGCAGTTCGTTCGCGTTCTCGATGATGTCGACCGGTGGTCGAAACCAGCGGCCGGTTCGGGTCCGTTCGGCACCGTTCTGTTCTCGTTCAGTAACATTGGTTTGCGTGGTCATGGTTATGCTCTCCTCGAAGGCCGCCGCGGCGGCCCGCTGTGAATGGAATGTAACGTGGTTTCCGTTCGACGGCGGTTCGGCCGCGCTGCCGGTGGGCAAACGCGGCACGCGTCCGACACACCCGGTCACCCGGCCGAAACCTTGATCTTCTTCGGCTTGGCACTTTCCGCCTTCGGCAGCTTGACCAGCAGCACGCCGTCTTTCAGCGTCGCCTCGACGTGCTCGGCATCAACTTCCACCGGCAGCCGCAGCACGCGGACAAACTCACCGCTGCCGCGCTCGCGCCGATGGTAGGTCGTTTCCTCGCTCGGCGATCCGCCGCGCTGGCCGCGAATGGTCATGTCGCCGCCTTCGACGGAAATCTCCAAATCTTCGCTTTTGATGCCTGGCAGTTCCGCCTCGGCATACAGGTCGTCGTTGTGTTCCCAAACGTTCAAGGCTGGAAAACCCCGCCCTTGCGTTTCGCTCCGGGCCGCGTACCGGCCCGTCATCGGAGTGAAAAAGTCGCTCACCAGCCGGTCCATCTGCGATCGCAGTTGATCCAGCGGGTACATGCCATTGGTTCTTCGCGCAAGCGCCATCGTGAACACCTCCTTCGTATGGTTTCGTGAAGACAATCACGGTCTGCGAAACGTCTGCGGCGGGCGCGCCCGCCGTGCAGGCACTTCGCTTCGCTAGTCGATATGTGGGCCAAATGCCCGTCGGTAAGGAAATGCAAACCAGGTGCCAAATCGATCGAATTCGGCCGTTCGTCGCAGTCTGGCTTGCCGAAAGAAGTTGCGATGCGACGGGCCGTTTGGGCCGGTTTTGCGGTGTGTCAAATTGGCAGTCCGCGCCGTGCGGCACATGCAATTTGTGGGGAAATACCTGCCAGCATTGCACGCCAAATCGGGCACGCACGAAACGGCGGTCCGCTGGCTGCCGTCGCCCGCAAATGACGACTCGCGAGACAGTTTCGCAGGGCGACTTGCGGGATCGTCGCCAAACGAAAAGAATCGATCCCGCATGGCGCGCCGCGACGCCAATGTCCAATCCAATGTGCCGCGCGTCACCGGCAATACTCCGATCACAACATCCATCTCGCATCGCGGGCCGCCCTTGAACGACGAACCCTCCGACTCCCTCCGCCAGGCCCTGGCCCGCCACGCAGTCGACGTTCCCGACGAAGCGCTCGAGCCGCTGGATCGGTATTGCCGCGCACTTTGGACCTGGAACGAGAAACTGAATCTGACGCGCCACACCGACTACGATCGGTTCGTCGCTCGCGACGTGGTCGACAGCCTGGCGCTCGAACCGTTTCTCGATTCGGGCGCGGCGGTGCTCGACGTCGGCACCGGCGGCGGCGTGCCGGGCGTCGTGCTCTCGATCGTGCGGCCCGACCTGGAAGTCACGCTTTGCGACTCGGTCGCCAAAAAGGCGAAGGCCGTCCAAGCGATCGTCGACGAAGCACAACTGGCCGTGCCGGTCGTTCACGGGCCGGCGCAACAGATCGTGCAAGACGCGGACTTTGACGTGTTGGTCGCCCGCGCCGTCGCGCCGCTACCCAAGCTGCTTCGTTGGTTCGCGCCCGTGTGGGATCGGTTCGATCGTCTGCTGGTGATCAAGGGGCCGGGTTGGGTCGAGGAGCGTGCCGCGGCCCGCGACGCCGGACTGCTGCGCCGTGTCGACCTGCGTAAACTGGCCAGCTATCCGCTGCCGGGCACCGAGTCGGAGAGCGTGGTCCTCTCGCTCCGCGCCAAGCAAGGCTGATGCGCCGCTAGCCCGTTTCCCCTCTGCTCGGCCGCATTTGGCACCAAATCGCCCGCCGCCAACTCCGCTTGTCGGCCCAGCCAGACCTCCCTATACTGGCTCTCTTTCCCACCGCGCATGTGCCGCCGCCCAGTCGATGCGTAGGCCGAAATCGGCCGCCTGGGCTCGTTGCGGATTCTTCCATAACTTTGGCTGTGAAAGGACGTTATGCCTACCCAAGCGCTGGATGCCAAGCTCGCCACAGGAAATCGAACCATGGCCGATCTGATTGCCCCGCATGGTGGACTCGCCGAGCCCGTCTGCTGCACCGTTCCCCAAGCCGAGGTCGACCAGTTCCAGAAGCAGGCCGCCGGGCTGACGCAGGTGCCGGTTTCCGACGCCGATCTGTCGACCGTCTATCGCTTCGCTGACGGCGCCCTGAGTCCGCTAACCGGGCCGATGGATCGCAAGACCTACGAGCGCGTGCTGGACGAATCGGTCATCGAGCACGACGGCAAACTGTATGCCTGGACCATCCCGATCGCGCTGCCAGTCACCAAGGAACTCGCCGGCACGATCAAGTCGGGCCAGACCGTCGCGCTGACCAACTCCAAGGGCCAAGTCGTCGGCACGCTCGACGTCAGTGACGTCTACGAGTGGGACAAGCCGCGCTACCTGAAATCGGTCTATCTGACCGAACGCACCGATCACCCGGGCGCCGACATGGTGCTCAAGGGCGACGCCGACAAGACGCACCTGCTGGGCGGAACGATTCGCGCCCTGCCCCAGCCAAAACATCCCAAGTTCGGCAAATACGTTCTCTCGCCGCGCGAAGTCCGCAAGCTGCTGGCCGAAAAAGGTTGGGACCGCGTCGTCGCGTTCCAGACCCGCAATCCCCTGCACCGGGCACACGAGTACGCGCTGGTCTACGGATTGGAAACATTGCTCCGTGCCGGTCACAACGCCGGCGCCGCGCTCAATCCGCTGATCGGCGAGACCAAAGGCGACGACGTTCAGGCCGACGTCCGCATGCACACCTACGAAGCGCTCATCGACCAGCGCGCTCTGGGCGAAGGCGACAGCGACCCGGCGATCTGGGACAAGCGCGAAGAGAACGTGCCCGATCGCGTGCTGCTCTTGGGTCTGGACATCAAGATGTTCTACGGCGGACCGAAAGAAGCCATCATGCACGCCATCTACCGGCAGAACTACGGCTTCACCGACATTGTCATCGGCCGCAAACACGCCGACGCGCCGTACCACGACGGTTCGCCGATCTGGGGCGATTTCGACGCGCAGGAAATCTTCGGCAACCTGAAAGGCGACTTGCAAATCCAACCGGTCAAGGTCGGCTTCGCCGCGTTCTACGAATCGCTGGGCCGGGTGGACCTGATGGAAAACCACAAGGACGAGAAGCCGGTGTTCATCTCCGGAAAGCAAGTCCGACAGACATTGCTCGAAGGCAACGAGGTCGACCCGCGCATCATGCGCGAGAGCACGTCGAAGATCCTCGTCGAGGCGATGGCCGGCAAGGCATAGTCCATCGGGCGACCACATAGCGGATCGGCAACAGGGGTGACGCTGCGCGCCGGTGCAATGTGCCTCCGGCGCCGCTTACGCAGAGTCGCTCGCCTGCTCGTCTGCGCGGCGCGGCTATAATGCGCCTCCATCGGCGGCGCTCTGCGCCGATCGCCGGCTTGTGATTCGCACCTGGGGACTCGTCCATGACCGCGATCGTTGTTGCCCTCTCGCTCCTGTCGCACGCCGCCGCGCCCGATGCGGCCGACTCGAACATACGAGGTTTGCGCCTCATCGCCCATCGTGGCGGGGTCGTCGACGCGACCCACATCGAAAACAATCGAACCGGCATCGAAGAGGCGATCCGCCGCGGCTACTGGATGCTCGAAGTCGACATTCGCGAGAGCAAGGACGGCCACCTAGTTGTTCACCATGACGACAACTTTCGCCGCTTCTACAACGATCCGCGCCGCGTCGCCGACATGACCTGGGACCAGATCAAGCAACTGCGCAGCACACCAGGCGACCTCCGCCCGCTCGACTTTGCCGAGTACGCTGCCGCCTGTCGCGGCAAGATTCGCCTGATGCTCGACACCAAGGGCGACGGGCACGACGACGCGTTCTACACCGAAATGCTCGACATCCTGCGCGAGAACGACCTGCTGGATTCGGCCTTTGTGATCGGCAGCGACGAGTCGCGCGAGCATTTCCTGGACAAAGCCAAGATCGGCACCAATCCCGAAGCGCTGCGGGCGGCCGTTGCCCGAGGCGAAGACGTGGCGAACCGCTACTTCATGTTCGGCCATGCCAAACGGTTCAACGCCGAGGTGGTCGAGCTGTGCCGCGCGCACAATGTCGCGGCCGTGCCGTCGATCAACACGTTTCACTATCCCGGCCCGAACCATCTGAACCCGGCCACGGCCGACATCCGCCGGCTCCGCGCCCTGGGCGTGACGCACTTTCAGATCGACTCGGTCTACGAGCAGGCCTGCACCGATCCGTAGGGCATGCGGGTGCAACGGCAAGCCGCGCGATGAAAGCGACGAAGAATCGCGCCTCAAGTCGAAGCGTTCGGCTCGGCACGCAGCCTAGATATAAAACATATTCTCGCTCTGGCGCTTAATGCGCGAGACGAGATCTTCCAGCGAGATCCCATCGAGCGCTTCGCGCTGAGCGTCGGCCACGTCGCGCCACGCGCCGACCAGTACCCGGGCCGCCGCCGAATGTTCGGCGCTGGCGCACGTAATCTCGCCGTCGTCGCCTTCGATCACGCGCATCACCGCGCCCAACGAGATTTCTTCTGGCGGCTTGATCAATTGGTATCCGCCCGAGGCGCCGCGCGTGCTGGCCACGAAGCCGGCCCCTTTGAGTTGCAGCAGGATCTGCACCAGGAACCGCGATGGAATCTCGTGCTCGTCGGCGATCGTCCGGATCCGAACCGGCTCGGCCGTGTCGTAACGCAGCGCCAGTTCCAGCATCGCCAGACAGGCATACTCGGTTTTGGCCGCGAGTTTCATGGCACTTCGTCGATTGAACCGCCGACTTGGACGCGCGTTTCGCAGGGTGCAACGTGCCGCTGCTTGCCGGATTCCACGCGCCGCTCCGGCACGCCGCATAGACCGTCGAGCTACGTGCCAGACAAGCGCTAGTCGCTGGTATGCAGTCCGCACTCGGTCTTGGCCGTGCCGCTCCAACGACCGGCCCGTTCGTCCTCGCCGAACATCACTGCCCGCGTGCAAGGCCAGCAGCCGATGCTCGTGTAGCCCTGGTCGTGCAGTGGATTATACGGGACTTTCTCGTCGGTGATCGTCTTCCAAACTTCCTGCTTGGTCGAATTGGCCAAGGGGCTGATCTTGACGATGCCGAACTTCTTGTCCCAGCCGACGATCGGGGCGTTGGCCCGGTCCGGACTCTGGTCGCGGCGAATGCCGCTCATCCAGGCCTTCCAACCCTCAACGGCGCGGCGCAACACCGTCACTTTCCGATCGAAGCAGCATTGGTCCGGTTTGGTCTTATAAAGCGGACCGCCGTGCTGGGCCTCGTATTGCTCGACCGTTGTGTCGGCACTGAGCAGCTTGACTTCGATCCCGTAACGCTCCGCGATCCGATCGCGTAGTTCCAGGGTCTCTTTAAACTGGTAGCCCGTGTCGAGGTTGAAGACGTGGACGTCCTGATTGATTTCGGAAAGGTAGTGCAGAATCAGGCAGCCTTCGGGACCGAACGCCGTGGCCATCGTCAGCTTGGGGTGATAGTTCTCAACCGCCCAGGCAATGATCTCGCGCGGCGTGGCCGACTCGAGTTTCTTGCTGTGCGCCGCCAGCTCGGCCAAAAACTCCTCCGACGCCACCACCGGCTTGGCAGCCGGCTTCTGCGACGGGGCAACGACGGGCAGGGAGGCGGCAGGGGTCGAAACCGACATGGGTGTGCTCGATCGTAGTACAGTGGCCATCGTCAACAAGTCCGTGAATGATACCTATGTTACTTATCAAGGTCAACTATCATCCCCTTCGTTTGTATCGTCCTGCCTGGCGGTCTTTCTTCACCGGTTGTACCGGTTTTGACGTGGTCCGAACTGCGGCCCCCGCGGTCGCCGCAAGTCGTTGTCCTGACTGATACTTGACGACTTCTGGGTGGCGCGTCATTCTTGGCGTCCGGCGATGTTTTGCTGCCTTTCGGCGGCAGCTCGGCGGCGGCACGAACGTCGCTAACCAATCTCACGACGCAGGATCCCGATGGCAGACCGGGCGTATTTGGCGATCGACATGGGGGCCTCCAGCGGCCGCCACGTGGCCGGACTGTTCGACGGCAGCCAGCTCCGGCTGGAGGAAATCCACCGCTTCGCCAACGGACCGGTTGCCGCCGGCGGACATCTTTATTGGGACCTGCTGGCCCAGTGGGACCACGTACAGCGCGGACTGCGGGCCGCCGCCACGCAACTGCCTGGCCAAATCGCCAGCGTCGGCGTCGACACGTGGGGCGTCGACTTTGGACTGCTCGGACCCGGCGGCGAATTGCTGAGCAATCCGGTTCACTATCGCGACGCACGAACCGACGGGCTGCTTGAGCGCGCCTTCGAAGTTGTGCCACGCCACGAGATCTTCGAGCAAACCGGCTTGCAGTTCATGCAGTTCAACACGCTCTTTCAGCTTTGGGCCATGCGTCTGGCAAACTCGGCCCTGCTCGACGCCGCCGAGCGATTGTTGATGATGCCGGACTTGTTTCACTGGTTGCTCACCGGCGAAACGTCGAACGAAGCGACCAATGCCACGACCACGCAGTTCTACGATCCGCGGCGCGGCGATTGGGCCCGCGACTTGTTGCGGCGGTTCGACCTTCCCGATCGGATCGTCGGGCCGATCACGCCACCCGGCACGACACTGGGGCCGCTGCGTGCTCAAGTCGCGCAAGCCACGGGCCTGGCGGACGTGAAGGTCGTGTTGCCTGGCACGCATGATACGGCCAGTGCCGTGGCGGCGGTCCCGGCCGACAGTCCGCCCAGCGAGCAACCCAACTGGTGCTTCATTAGTTCCGGCACCTGGTCGTTGATGGGCGCGGAAGTGCCGCAGCCGGTGATTAACGAGACGTGTCTCGCGCTGAACTTCACCAACGAGGGCGGCGTCGGCGGCACGACCCGCCTGCTGAAGAACATCGCCGGACTTTGGCTCGTGCAGGAGTGTCGTCGCGTTTGGAACGAGGCCGGCGGCGATCACACGTGGGACGACCTGACGCGCCTGGCCGACGCGGCCAAGCCGCTGGTCTCGCTGGTGGATCCAGACGATTCGTCGTTTCTCACTCCGGCCGACATGCCGCAGGCGATCCGCGATTACTGCCGCCGCACGGGTCAGCCAGTGCCCGACGACAAAGGCGCGATCATCCGCTGCGCACAGCAAAGCCTGGCCCTGCGCTACCGGCTTGTGTTCGGCTGGCTGGAACAACTTGTCGGTCAGCGGATCGAGACGATTCACGTCGTCGGCGGCGGATCGCAAAACGGGCCACTTTGCCAGGCCACGGCCGACGCGTGCAACCGCACGGTGCTGGCCGGACCGGTCGAGGCCACGGCAATCGGCAACTTGATGGTCCAAGCCATCGCGGCCGGCGACATCGCATCGATCAGCGAAGCGCGTCGAGTGATTCGAGAAAGCTTTGCACTGGTACGCTACGAACCTCAAAATGCGGACGTCTGGGACGAAGCCTTCCAGCGATTCCGCAAACTCGTCAACGCGTAAGGTGCCCTCATGAAACCAATCCCAACGATGGCAACCGCCCTGGTTCTGGTCCATCTGGTCATCTCCTACTTACACGGCGATGCCCATGAACAACTGGGCGTCGGCCTGGCCGCCTGGCAATGGGCGTATGTCTACGTCGTGACCCTGGCCGCGCCGCTGCTGGCGATGGTGTTGTATTGGACGCGGTGGTCGGCGGCCGGTGCCATGCTGCTTGGCGTGTCGATGGTCGGCAGCTTTGCGTTCGGCGTGTATCATCATTTCGTCGCGGTCAGCCCAGACCACGTGAGCCATCTGCCGCCGGGCGATGCGCAGGGCATGTTCATCGCCACGGCCTGGCTGTTGGCGATTTCCGAAGCCGTCATCGCGGCATTCGGGTTCTGGAGTTTTGCCAGGCTCCGCCGCGCACCGGCCGGCCCCGCCATCCAACACGAGCAACCTGGGAGTGCGGTTTCATGATTCGAGTCGGCATCGCGGGCATCGGTTTCATGGGCATGATCCATTACCTCGCCTACCAAAAGCTGCGCGGCGTGAAGGTCGCGGCCATTTGCGAGCAGGATCGCAAACGGCTCGCCGGAGATTGGCGTACGATCAAGGGCAACTTCGGTCCGGCCGGCAAGCAGATGGACCTGTCCGGCATCGCCACTTACGAAAAACTCGACGACATGTTGGCCGACCAATCGCTCGACATGATCGACATCTGTCTCCCGCCGGCGGCGCATGCCCCGGTCGCCATCGCGGCGCTCAAGAGCGGCAAGCACGTCTTTTGCGAAAAACCGATCGCCCTGCGATCGGCCGACGGGCGAAAGATGGTCAATACGGCCCGCTCGACCGGCAAGCAGTTGATGATCGGCCAGGTCCTGCCGTTCTTCCCGGAATACGCCTTTGCCCTCAAGGCGATCAACAGCCGCAAGTACGGCAAGCTGTTGGGCGGAGCGTTCAAGCGGGTGATTTCCGATCCGCAGTGGCTCAAGGGCTTCTACGACCCGGAGAAAATCGGCGGGCCGATGCTCGACCTGCACGTCCACGACGCGCACTACATCCGGTTGCTGTTTGGCATGCCCAAGGCGGTGTTTACCAGCGGGCGGATGCGCGGCGAAGTAGCCGGCTATTTCAACTCGCAGTTCCAATTCGACGATCCGCGGATCGCCGTCAGCGCCACCAGCGGCGTGATCGACCAACAGGGCCGTGCGTTTTGCGCGGCATTCGAGATCCATCTCGAGCGGGCCACGCTGCTCTACGATTTTGCGGTGATCGACGGCAAGCCGGAACTGGCGATGCCGCTGACCGTGCTGACGGCCGACGGCAAAGTCACCCGCCCGAAGATGAAGTCCGATGATCCTGTCGACGCGTTTGCCGACGAGCTGACCGAAGCGGTTCGTACGGCCCGCACGGAGAAGCCTTCGGCACTGCTCGACGGTGAACTGGCTCGCGACGCGCTGATCTTGTGCGAGAAGCAAACGGCTTCGCTCGCCCGCGGCCGCCTGGTAAGTGTCTAGCGACACTAGCAGGCCGCGCCGGCAAGCCACCGCAGCGACGCTCTCGCACGGGTGGACACTTTCGCCGTGCGCCCCCGCAGCGCCCGTCCTACGGCCGTCCACTACGACAGGCTGTACCGGTTAGTCCGGACGCGCGCATCTCGACGGTGGCAGGCGACCTTGAGTCGTGCGCCGCCGCCGGTCGCCGCGCATTACGAGCAATCGCGCCGCCGGGAACAATCCGTGCCAATCTTTTCTTGCGTGTCAAGCGTCGAGCCGTTGCCCGTGGCGCTTACCGCGCCGTCTGTAACGAATCTGCCGGGCATTGGCGTGAGAAACTTGCCACCGTTTTTTGACCGGGTGCAAAACGTGTTCTATATTAGGACTGGCCGAAGTTCTGGACCCGCCTTTCCGGCCGCTTACACGAACGACATCACGAGCCCAACGTCCGCACATTGTCGCCTCGCGGTGGCCGCCATTCGCCCGCCCACCGCGCGGAAACAAAGGATACGGCAACCTGCCGTGCGGACGGGTTCGAAGCGAAACGGAAGGAGCCCATGGGAAGAACGTTCACTGCGCGAGGATTCTGGCCAATCGTCGGGCTTTTGCTCGTCATTTTCGCCAGTCCTGTCCATGCCCAGCGCCGTACCACGCAGGCGCCTGCTTACTCGTCCGAAGTCAGCACGTTCCTCCGCCAGGCCGAACAGCTTGAGGGCGAGCAACGCTGGGGCGAAGCCCTTTCGATCTACGAGAAGGCGCTGCGCGAGTTCCCCAACGAGCCGATGCTCGACTCGCGCCGCACACTGGCCAAGATCCACTACGATCTGGGTCGTCGCTACGGTGATTCGAGCTTCTTGCAGTCCGTTTCCACGCTCAACGAGCACGACGCGCTGGCCCTGTACTCCGAAGTGCTCTTGAAAATCGAATCGCACTACGTGACCAGCCCGGATTGGGCCATGCTCGTCAATCGCGGCACGCGGCATCTGCAAGTCGCGCTGGGCGAAGCCCGTTTTCGGCAACAGCACCTCCGCGGCAAGTCGCCCGATCAGATCAATACCTTCGCTGCCCAGTTGCGACGGTTGGAGCAATCGCACCGCATCCAGACCCGCCAACAAGCACTCGACATGGTGAACTCGACCGTCGGTTGGGGACGGCAAATGCTGAGTCTTCCGCCGGCCGCGATCACCATGGAATTCGCGTGCGGCGCGATCGGCGCGCTAGACAACTACTCGTCGTACCTCACCAGTGATCAGCTCACCGACGTTTACTCGCAGATCGAAGGCAACTTCGTCGGACTGGGCATCGAGCTCAAGGCCGGCGACGCCGGGCTCCAGATCGTAAAGGTCATCAGCGGAAGCCCGGCCGAGCGGTCCGGCATCCGCGCGGGTGACCACATCACGTCGGTCGACGGGCAGTCCACGATCGACCTGTCGACGGACGACGCCGCCGACCTGCTCCAAGGCCGCGAGGGAAGCATCGTTGAATTGACCACGACCACGCCGGCCGGCGTTGCCCGGCGGCTCCGCGTTCGTCGCGAGCACGTCGAAGTACCCAGCGTCGACGACGTGCGGATGATCGATCCCGAGTACGGCGTCGGCTATCTGAAGTTGACCTGCTTCCAGAAGACGACCAGCCGCGATCTCGATGCCGCCCTGTGGCGCCTGCACCGCGAAGGAATGCGCAGCCTCGTGATCGACCTGCGCGGCAATCCGGGTGGGCTGCTGACTTCGTCGGTCGAAGTGGCCGACAAGTTCGTCGAAGGCGGCATCATCGTGTCGACGCGCGGCCGCAGTTCGCTGGAAGATTACAACTACACGGCGCACAAGGCTGGCACCTGGCGCGTGCCGCTGGTGTTGTTGATCGACGGCGATAGCGCCAGTGCCAGCGAAATCCTGGCCGGCGCGATTCGCGATCACCGGCGCGGCGACCTGGTTGGCGAGCGCAGCTACGGCAAGGGATCCGTGCAGGGCATTTTCCCGCTCACGTTGGCCCGCTCCGGAGTCCGGCTGACCACCGCCAAGTTCTATTCGCCCAACGGCCACCCAATCAGCAATGTCGGCGTAAAGCCCGACATCACCGTGCACACCACGGCTCGTCCCGTTGGCGCGAACGTGGCAGACCTGGGCGGACCGGACGACAAGGTGCTGGGCGCCGGCGTGCAAGCGGCTCGGCGTCACGTGGCCAAGCGATAAGCGCGCCGATCCCCACGGCACACCGCAAAGTCGCACAGCCGCTACCCCTGCGCAATTCCGCTGGCGAAATTGCGCAGACGGTCCGATTCGGCACACTCCGGTGATTGTGGCCGACCCGGCCGGTGCGTCGCTTGGAATTGCTCGCCAGGACCGGTACGATCATCTGATGGTGACGCGCGACGGCGTGCGCCAATTCAACGTATCGGTCTTCAGGAGCAACGGCGAGCATGTTCGACCGGGTCGGCGCGGTCGTCGCGCGACATTGGTGGTTGGTCATCCTCGTCTGGCTGGCGCTGGCCGCGACGCTCCGAGTTGTTGCTCCGCGCTGGGACGACGTCACCCATGACGGCGACCTGGCCTATCTGCCGCAAACGGTTCCCAGCGTCGAAGCCACCCGGCTTTTGGCCCGCGCGTTTCCCGATCAAAGAGCCAAAAGCGAGATCGGCATCGTCGTCGAGCGCACCGACGGGCCGCTGTCGGCCGTCGACTTGAACTGGTCCGACTCGCTGGCCGTCGTGTTCCGCCAGCGGCAAGCCGACTTGCCGATCGTCGACGTTGCCAATCGCAACACGGAAATCATCGGCGACAAGCTCGTCAGCCGCGTGGCCAAGGGCGGCCAGGCCGCCATCACGGTCGTGCAGCTCGAAAACGAGTTCATGGCCGTTGGCAACTTGCCGTTGATGGAAGAGTTCGAGCGGATGGTGGCCGAGGCGAGCCGCGACGCGCCCGAAGGACTCAACGTGCAGATCGCCGGATCGGCGGCAATCGGCACCGACGTGCTCCGGTCCGCGGCCGAGAGCATCCGCAACACGGAATGGACCACGATCGGCCTGGTCATTCTCATCCTGCTGTTGGTCTATCGCGCGCCGCTGATGGTGATGGTCCCGCTGGTCACGATCGGCGTTTCGCTGGTGGTTTCGATCAACCTGCTGGCCCTGCTGACCCAGGTCTCGCAGCTCGACGGATTCTCCTGGTGGAACTTCAAGATCTTCACGACCACGAAGATCTTCATCGTCGTCATTCTGTTTGGGGCCGGCACGGACTTTTGCCTGTTTCTGATTTCGCGCTATCGCGAAGAACTACATAGCGGCTTGTCGCGGCAGGCCGCGGTCACCGAGTCGGTGGCGCGCGTGGGCACCGCCCTGCTGGGAAGCGCGCTGACGACGATGATCGGCCTGTCGATGATGTACTTCGCCGACTTCGGCAAGTTTCGCAACAGCGGACCGGCCATCGCGCTGTGCATTGCCGTGGCGCTGGTCGCCTGTCTGACGCTTGCGCCGGCGTTGTTGCGAGCAACCGGCCGCGCGGTGTTCTGGCCGTGGGGCATTCGCACGGCGTCGTCCGGCGCGTCGGAAGCTTTGGCCGAAGACGAGGGCTACTTTGCCGGCTTTTGGCAATGGGCGGCCGACGTGGTTATTCGCCGGCCCGGCACCATCCTGGTTTGCAGCGTGGCCGCGCTGACGCCGATCGCGTACCACGGACTTTCGTCCGTGCGGCTGACGTACGACGTGCTCAACGAGCTCGACCCGGCACGACCCAGCGTGGTGGGCGCGGCCGCGGCGCGGCGACACTTCGCCGCCGGCGAGCTGGCGCCGGTGACCGTGCTGGCGGTTAAAGAGAATGCCGATTTCGAATCGAAGGGCATGGAGCGCGAGATTGCCCGGCTGACGAAGCGACTGTACAGCGTCGAGGGTGTCGACGTCGTGCGCAGCCTGGCCGAGCCGACCGGCGACCCGCCTGGCTATTTCCAGCCGTTCAGCGCCAGCGGGCTGAAAAAGCTGGCGGCGCGAAAGCACAAGATCACCCGGGCCCAGTTCGTCACCCAGGCTCCGCGTCTCAAGGGCGAGGTCGCAAGGTTCGACGTCGTGTTCGATGCCGATCCTTTTTCGCCCGAGGCGATCGCCATGCTCGACCGGCTCGACCAGTTTCTCGCCCGCGTTGCCAACGATCGGCGATCGGCGTGGCACGGCGCGCAGTTTGTTTTTGCCGGCACGACCTCGGGCATTCGCGATCTGGAGGACGTCACTACGAGCGACCAGACCTTGATCCAACGACTGGTCGTGATCGCGGTCTTGGCCGTGCTGATCGCGTTGTTGCGCAAGCCGTGGATCTGCATCTATCTGATCCTGTCCGTGCTGTTTAGTTACTTTGCCACGATCGGCGCCACGCAGTGGTTCTTCATGTGGTTGTACGGCGACACGTTCCAGGGCCTCGATTGGAAAGTGCCGATTTTCTTGTTCGTGATCCTGATCGCGATCGGCGAAGACTACAACATCTATCTGGTGACGCGCGTGCTCGAAGAACAAAAGCGGCTCGGACCGATCGAAGGATTGCGCCGTGCCGTGGCGCGCACCGGCGGCATCATCACCAGTTGCGGCATCATCATGGCCGGCACGTTCATCTCGATGACCACGGGAACGCTGCGCGGCATTCACGAGTTGGGCTTTGCCCTGTCGTTGGGCGTGATGCTCGACACCTGCGTCGTCCGGCCGATTCTCGTCCCGGCATTCTTGGCGTTGGTAGAACGGGTTCGGGCCGGTCGATTCGAGGAAGAACCGGTGGACACGCCGGCCGAGTTGCCGTACTTCGAGCGCGAGTCCTCGACGCTGCGCACTTGAGTCGCCCGCACCGTCTGCCGCTGGCCGAAGTCGCGCGGCGCGATCCGCGCCGCCTGAAAGGTTAGCCCGCGGTGCGCGATTTCTGGGCGACGGTGCGACGGGCCGCAGCGCCGGCCGCCCTGCTCCGCCGGCGCTAAATGGCGGTTCAAGGCCGACTTACTGCCGAACAGCCCGTTGCCTGCCTCGTCGCGTCCGCGGATTCGGCACACGACTTGCTCTTGCCCGGTGGCGGCGTGTCGGCGGTCGACACGCGATTCGGCCAGCCGTCGGCTCGGGTCATGCCCGGCGGACGGTCGGCCAAGTTTCCCGCGCCGCGTGGCGCCGCTGACCAATTCGGACCGACGCACCCCGACCAGGGTTCGAGCCATCGGCCAATGCAAGAGTGACCCCAGCCCGGCCGACTGCCCGGGCCTCGCTAGACGACAACCGCTTCCCAGCGCGAGCCCTCGGTCGCCATTCGACACGGTTGGGTCGGGACGCGCTGGCGCTATGCGCCGACTTTGGCGCGCTTGGTCGCAGGCGGTCGCCCGCGAAGTCGGTTCCATCGCGGCGCATCCAGCAAGGGTTTGGGGCTGGCCATTGGATTTACGGCCACCCCGTTGCATCGCGCACGCGATTTTCTATCATGACACGTCTGGTACATGCACCCCAACGATGAACGGACGCGGTGCGTTTCGGGTGGGTACATCAAAACACTGACGCGCGTGCCACCGGCGTACGGTGAGCACGGTCACGCAACCGATCGAAAGGGGATGGTATGGCTGCAAAACAAGAAGGTATGTCTCCCAAGGAAGTTTTGGCTCTCTGTCGCGAGAAAGACGTCAAAGCCGTCGACTTGCGATTCATGGACTTTCCAGGTTTGTGGCAACACTTCACCATCCCGGTGAGCAAGCTCGACGAGGATGTCTTCGAGAACGGCCTTGGGTTCGACGGCTCAAGCATCCGCGGCTGGCAGGCGATCAACGAAAGCGACATGCTCGTGATGCCGCAGCCACAGACCGCGATACTCGACCCCTTCACCGAGTTGGAAACGCTGGTGATGATCTGCAACATTCAGGATCCAATCACCCGCGAAGATTACACGCGCGATCCGCGCAACGTGGCCCGCAAGGCCGTCAACTATCTCCGTTCGAGCGGCATCGCCGACACGTGCTTCATCGGACCCGAGGCGGAGTTCTTCATCTTCGACGATGTCCGCTTCGACCAGAACGCCCACGAAGCCTATTACCACGTCGATTCGGTCGAGGGTCAGTGGAACCGCGGTCGGGACGAAGGTCCCAACCTGGGATACAAGCTGCGCTACAAGGAAGGCTACTTCCCGGTGCCGCCGGCCGACCAAATGATGAACATCCGCAACGAGATGATGCAAACCATGATCGAGTGCGGACTGGACGTCGAGGCCCAGCACCACGAGGTGTCGACCGGCGGGCAGGCCGAAATCGACCTCCGCTTCCAAGACCTTGTCCGCATGGCCGACCAGATGATGATCTACAAGTACATCATCAAGAACGTCGCCTGGCGACACGGCAAATCGGTCACCTTCATGCCCAAGCCGGTCTACAGCGACAACGGCTCCGGCATGCACACCCATATCTCGTTGTGGAATGAGGGCAATCCCCTGTTCGCCGGCAGCGGTTATGCCGGGCTGAGCGAAACCGGAATGCACGCCATCGGCGGACTGCTGCGACATGCCCCGGCGATCCTGGCATTCACCAACCCCACCACCAACAGCTACAAGCGCTTGGTGCCGGGCTATGAAGCGCCGGTGAACCTGGCCTACTCGCAGCGCAACCGGTCGGCCAGTTGCCGCATTCCGATGTACAGCCCCAGTCCAAAGGCCAAGCGGGTCGAGTTCCGCTGCCCCGATCCAAGCTGCAATCCGTATCTGGCGTTTTCGGCCATGCTCATGGCGGTGATCGACGGCATCCAGAACAAGATCAGCCCGGGCGATCCGCTCGACAAGGACATCTACGATCTGGCGCCGGAAGAACTCGCCGAAGTGCCCAAGACGCCCGGCTCGCTCGACGAGGCGCTGGCTGCCTTGCGGGCCGATCACGAGTTCTTGCTCCGCGGCGACGTCTTCACGCCCGACGTGATCGACACCTGGATCTGGTACAAGACCGAGAATGAAGTCGACGCGCTGCGGCTCCGCCCGCACCCATACGAGTTCTGCATGTACTACGACATGTAGGACAACGTCGACAGGGTCGATCATCTGAAACGATCGCAGCACGGGTGGTTCTTGCGGGCCACCCGTGCTGCATTGCCCACCAACCCAATAGGCGCTCACCCCATGTCCATCACTGCCGCAACGCTCAAACGTTTGGCCGAATTCGACACGCCAACGATTTGCAACGTGATCGAGCTGTTCGACGTGCGTCCCCGGACCGAAGGTTTCATGGACGCGTCGATCCAGGCCAACTTTCCCGAGATGCCTCCGGCCGTGGGCTTTGCCAGCACGGCTGCGTTTCGCTCCAGTGCTTTTCCCGGCAAGGGCGATGCCTATGGCTCGCTCGAGGCTCAAGTCACCAACTTCGCCCAGCTACCCGGCCCGGCGATGGTCGTGTTTCAGGATCTCGATTGCCCGCCGGTCGGCGCGACGTTCGGCGAGGTCATGTGTTCGACGTACAAGTCGTTTGGCTCGGTCGGCCTGATTACCTCGGGCGGCGGGCGCGACCTGCTGCAAGTCAAGGAGCTGGGCTATCCCGTTTTCACCGGCTCGACGATCTGTTCCCATGCCTGCTGCCACATCCTGCACGTCGGCATGCCGGTCCACGTCGGCGGGTTGGTCGTCAACAACGGCGACCTGCTGCACGGCGACGCCAACGGCGTGACAAACATCCCGCTCGACATCGCCGCCGAAGTGGCCGACATCGCGGGCGAGTTCGTCGACGCCGAAAAGATCGTGCTCGACTACGTCAACGGCAGGGGCGAAAAGACGGCCGCCGGCTTGAGCGCCTCGCGCAAGGAATACTCGGCCGTCGTGGCGAAGTTGGTCGAGCGCGTGAAGCGGTAGCTCGCTGCTCGTGCGCGGCTCCTACTTTACTTACTTCAGCACGTCGGCGATTCGTTCGGTCGTCACCGGCTGGATCAGGCCCCGTTCGCAGATCAGGGCGTGAATCAGTCGCGCCGGCGTGACGTCGAACGCCGGATTGTACACGTCGACCCCCTCCGGCGCCGTTTGCCGCCCGAAGCCGTGGGTGATCTCGCGCGCGTCGCGCTGTTCGATCGGAATGTGATCCCCGTCGGGCAGCGACAAGTCGAACGTGCTCGACGGCGCGGCGACATAGAACGGTATGTCGTGCGCTGCGGCCAACAGCGCGACGCCGTACGTGCCGATCTTGTTGGCCGCGTCGCCATTGGCCGCGATGCGATCCGCGCCGGTGACCACGGCTTGCACGCGACCTTCGCGCATTACCTGGGCGGCCATCGAGTCACAAATCAGCGTCACCTCGATACCCCGCTCTTGCAGTTCCCAGGCCGTCAGCCGCGCACCCTGCAACAAGGGGCGTGTCTCGTCCGCATAGACGTGCAGCCGCTTGCCCGACTCCTGCGCGGCGAAGAACACAGCCAGTGCGGTCCCGTAGTCGGACGTGGCCAACCCGCCCGCGTTGCAATGCGTCAGCACGCCCATTCCGTCGGCGAGCAACGCCGCGCCGTGTTGCCCGATTTGTCGGCACATGGCGCGATCTTCTTCGTGAATCGTGCGGGCCTCGGCCAACAGCGCAGCGCGCACCTCCGCCACCGACGCACTTCCGCGTAGCGCAACGGCGCGTCCGCGCATCCGTTCGAGTGCCCAAAACAGGTTGACCGCCGTCGGGCGGCTGCTGGCCAGATAGTCGACCACCTCGTCCAGGCGTGCGAACCACCGCTCCGCGTCGCTCTCATAGGCTCCTTGGATGCCGACACAAACGCCGTAAGCCGCCGCCACGCCGATCGCCGGCGCGCCGCGCACCCGCAGCGAACGAATCGCTTCCCAAACCGATTCGACGTCGCGACAGTCGATTTGCTTCATTTCGGTCGGCAGCAACGTCTGGTCGATCATCGTCAGATGACCGTCGACATCGCCGACCCAATCGAGGGTCGCAATCGCGGTGGCGCCGCTGTTGTTCATGGTTCGGTTCTCCGTCAACGAGGTTGGGCCGTCCAGGCGCCCGCCATCTTACGCCGGGCTGCCGATTCAAGCGACTGACATTGTCCGATTTCGGCGGCGTTCACTACGATACGGGCCGTGGCACGTCGCGACTCGGCGTCCCAACCGCGCTGCGACAATGCGTCGTGGCTTCTCCGGAGAACGCACGGATGCTCGAAACTCCAGACGCGCAGGCCGTGCGCCAGACCGAGACCGTTTCGCGTTGGCCCAGCAAAACGGTCCTGGCGCTGCTGGCACTGATCGTGATTGGCGGCGTGGCGCTGCGGGCGTGGAACGTGCTCGAGCGGCCTCTCTGGGAAGACGAAGCCTATACCTGGAAGGACAGCCGCGTCCCGCTCTGGTGGCTCGTCTGGTGGAAGCACGATCCGGCCCACGGGCCCGCCAGCCATCTGCTGGTGCGCGGGTCGATGGAGCTGTTCGGCACCGACGACGTTCGGGCCATGCGGCTCCCGGCATTCCTCTGCGGCATCTTGTGCATCGGCGTCGCCTTCCGGCTGGGGCGCACGATCCATGGCGACGCGCTGGGGTTGGCCACAGCCGCCCTGGTGGCCGTCGATCCGAACATGGTCGACCAAAGCCAACAGGCCCGGATGTACACGATGCTGGCCCTGGCTTCGATGCTCGTGCTGGATCAGGCGATTCGCGTGCTGCGCGTGGCGCCCGAGCAGCGCCGCCCGTGGATCGTGCTGGGGCTGCTGCTGGCGGCGCAGTTCTGGATCAACTTCGGCGCGATCGCCCCTTGGGCGGCGCTAGCTGTCACTGCCGCAGCGACTGCCCTGACCGCGTATCGCGCAGGCGGGCCGGGCGTCGAACGGGCCCGACGCATCGCGCGCGGCACCGCGATTGCCTACGGTTGGGCCTTGCTGCTTTCGGCCCGCGGGCTGTGGCGGATGATTGTTTTCATCAGGTCCGACCGGGGCATCACGACCACCAGCGCCGCCGAGACGCTGCGCGCCATCTGGCGCGGTTTCGAGCAAGTGACCGGCTCCGGCAGCGCGGCCGTGGTGGTGCTCGCGGCCGCGATCGTGGGTTTATGTGTACTGGGCCGCCGCGCGCGGATCGCCGCGCTCGTGCTGGCCGCTACGGCACTGGTGACGCTGGTGATGATCTACGCTGGCCGTTCGGTGCATCACATGATCGCGCTGCGGTACTTCACCGTGATGCAGCCGGCAATCTGGATCGCGCTGGCCGCGCTGGTCGTCCTGTTGCCGAACCGGTTGCTGCGATGCGGCTCGGCGGCCGGATTGATCGCGCTGCTCGCCGTGCAAGCGTGGCAGTCGGCCCACGTCGACCATTGGGTCGACGTCAACACGTGGCGCTATACCCGAGCTGCGTCGCGATTCATCGCCGAAGAGCGCCAACCAGGCGATTTGTATCTCTGCACGCCGATCACCAACTTCGGCACGGTCGCCAGCTACTACGGATTGTTCCGGCCAGACGACGAGCGGCTCCAGCATCACATGCAAGATCGGGCGCCGCTGCCACCGCAACTCGATGGCCGCACGACCTGGATCCAAGCCTTCATGTTCGACGCCCGGGCCGAGACCGAGCTGCAAGCCTTTCTCGACGTATGGAACACGGGCCGCGCGTCTCCCGACGGCGATCAGCGCGTCCTGGCAGCGGTGCGCGACAAGGGGCTAGCACTCGCGCGAATCAGCAACGATCGATTCGAGACCTGGGTCTACGACGCTCAGCGCGACGACTTTCGCCCCGCCGGAACCATCACATTGCGGGCCGACGAGCCGGTTCGCGCCGCGTCCGGTCCGGTGCCGGCCGGTCCGCAGTAGCGGGTCCGGCTATCCAATCGCGCCCGCAGTAGGGCGCCGCCGTCGGCGACGCGTTGTTCGCCCCCCGCGTTCCGCGCGACACAGCACAACGCGTGCTAGCGGTCGAACCGGTTGCAATACGGCAGGTCGAAGGTCGTGGCGACCGCTTCGTTGGTCACCTCGCCGGCCATGACGTTGATCGCCCGGGCAACCGGCGGCAAGGCTTCGGCACACGGCGCGATTCCGCGATTGGCGATCTGCAGCGCCCAGGGCAACGTCACATTGCAAAGTGCATACGTGCTGGTGCGGCCGACCGCGCCCGGCATGTTGGTTACGCAGTAGTGAACGACCTCGTCCACGATGAACGTCGGTTCGCTGTGTGTGGTCGGACGGCTGGTTTCGACCGAGCCGCCTTGGTCGATGGCCACGTCGATGATCACGCTGCCCGGCTTCATCAGCTTTAAATCGTCGCGCTCAATCAGCCGGGGCGCCTTCGCGCCAGGAATCAACACCGCGCCGATCACCAAATCGGCCCGGGTCAACTGCTCGCGCACGGTATGGCGGTCGCTGTAGAGCGTGTCGACGTTGGCGGGCATGATGTCGTCGAGATAGCGGAGCCGCTCCATATTGATGTCCAGCAGTCCAATGTCGGCTCCGAATCCGGCAGCCACTTTCGCGGCATTCGCTCCCACGATTCCCCCGCCCAAGATCGTGATATGCGCCGGCGCCACGCCAGGCACGCCGCCCAACAAGATCCCGCGCCCCATCTGTGGCCGTTCGAGGTACTTGGCGCCTTCCTGAATGCTCATCCGCCCGGCGACTTCGCTCATCGGGGTCAGCAGCGGCAGATGACCGTGTTGGTCGCGCAGCGTTTCGTAGGCCACGGCCGTGGCTCCGCTTGCGAGCATCGCTTCGGTCAGCTTGCGATCGGCGGCGAAATGAAAGTAGGTGAACACGATCTGGCCGCTACGGATCAGGGGCCATTCCTCGGGCAGCGGCTCTTTCACTTTGATGATCATGTCCGCCTGTCCAAACACTTCGGCGGCCGAGTCGACGATTTGGGCTCCGCTTCGCTGGTACGCCGCGTCGGGAAGCCCAGATCCTTGTCCCGCGCCCGACTCCACCAGCACGCGATGACCGGCGCGCACCATTTCCTCGACGCCGACCGGCAGCAGCGCCACCCGGTATTCGTCACGCTTGATTTCCGTAGGCACGCCAACGATCACGGCAGTCACCTCGTCGGGCGATGGTTTTGGGTACGGGTTTGCGAGTTTCGGATTTCGACGCCCGCTGGTCGTGCTAGCACTTCGGCGGCGACCTGGGCAGTTTGCGGCCGAAGGTGGCGCCCGCGTCGAGTCGTCTCATTGTCCGTGTTGCAACGATCCGATGGCAATAGCAGCCGGCGCTGCGGCACGCGATTGCCGCGCGCCCGCCGCGCGTTCGTGCCGTTTTGTCATTTCCCGCTCGGGCCAAGCCATGATTCACGTTGCCATCTTGACCGTCGCGCTGGTTAGCGGCGAGTGTCCTGAGTGCGACCGTGGCCAGTGGGGTGTCATTTCCGCGCCGGCGGGCGAAGGATATGCGGCTCCCAATGCGCCCGGCTATCCCCAAGACGGTTCGCCTCCGATGGCTCCGGCGCTGGTGCCCCCGCCGCCGTTGATCAAACACCCGAGCGTGTTGCAAGTCATCCCCTGCCCTGTAGTACGTTGCGTGGGCCAGGATTGTTTCTCGATCACGCGTCCGTACTTGCCCGGCGTGCCGGTTTATGACTATCGCAAGGATTTCAACTACCCGTGGAGCCAGGCACCCTACCGCGACTATCCAATCAGCTACGGCGCTGGACCAGGTTACGGCATGCCGGTTCCGCCGTACGATATGCCCGCGCCGGGCGCTGAGATGATCGACGGGCCAGAGGTTCTTCCGGGTCCGCTCTTGCAAGAACAGTCACGTTCCGGTGCGCAACGTCGCGATTCGTCGCGCCGCACGACGTCCGCTTCCAAATACCGCACGGTACGCGCATCGGCCCAGCGGACGACCGTGGATCCACGCGCCGTGCGCCGCTAGCGAGCGCATCAATACTTCAAGATGCACCACAGCGCGCGAATCCCATCGCGCCAACTGATCTTCTTGCCTTGCGCGTAGGTGCGCCCCGAGTAGCTGATCGGGCACTCATAGATTCTCACGCCGTCGATCCGCGCCACCTTGGCGGTCAATTCCGGCTCAATGCCGAACCGCTTTTCCTTTAACGTCGGCGTAATCTGTTCGATCACTTCGCGCCGGAAGACCTTGTAGCAGGTCTCGATGTCCGACAGGTTCAAATTGGTCGACAGATTCGACAGCAGCGTCAAGAACCGGTTGCCGGCCCAATGCCAAAAGTAGAGCACGCGATGGCTCTCGCCGATAAACCGGCTGCCGAACACGACGTCGGCCCGGCCTTCGACGATGGGCTGGATCAGCTTGGAATACTCGGCCGGGTCGTATTCCAGATCGGCGTCCTGCACGATGACAACGTTGCCCCGCGCATGCGCAAACCCGGTCTTCAGCGCAGCGCCCTTGCCTTGATTGGTGGCATGCGCCAGCAGGGTGATATCGCCATCGTCGCGATACGCTTCCAATATCTCGCGCGTACCGTCGCTACTGCCGTCGTCGACGACGATCAATTCGCAGGGAATGCCGCTATCGCGCACACGGCGAATCACCGTCGTTACCGTGGCCGCCTCGTTATACACCGGAATCACCACCGACGCCAAGAAATTCTCGGGCAAACGGAAAATCCCCAGCCGCCGACACACGGCCGTTCCGAGCAACTTCTCTAAAAAGTCGATCGGATCCGGCGCACCGTCGGCAACTTGCTCGCGCTGCCAGCGCAGGAGAATTCCGCGCAGTTCGTTGAACGATTCAGAGGAGATTTGTTCGGTGTTCACGGGGCGATTTCCAGCGCGCGGTAATTGCACGAAGGCCGACAAATCCATCGTACGCCACGGTTTGCATCCGGTTCAAGTATCCGGACGTGGCACCGGCTGTTCGCAGGCGTCTGGTGCGAAAGGGCGCTACGAAAACGCGGCATTTCAGCACGATTCGGCATGCGAAACGGTGTCGCTACCACCCAACGTTACGAATCGCCGAGCGTCGGTCGGGCGAATGGCGCGCCGTCGACGCGGTGCTTGCGGTGCGAGATGAAGAACAAGTGCGATTGAAAACAGACGCGCAACGCCGCGCGAAAAAAATGGTTTGGAAAGTTGCTTGACATTTTCCGCGCGCGTCTCACAATGTGCATCTGTTCGAGTGTGCTTCGATTGTGATTCGATTGACACTGAGTTCTCGGTGTTTTGACCAACCCAACGCAAACATGCATTCGGTTGGTGATAAGGAACGGATGGGTTGCGTCGGCAACGTGAGTGCATGGACGCGCGATTGAGAGCCCGATGTCTACACGTTTCGCGGTCGCGAGAGCGTTCGTCCGTCGGCAGTCTTGTTCGTAGTTCGTTCTTAACAAGTTTGCAAAGCGGCTTGGGGGGCGGCGACTGCACGGATCGATAGTCGACGACCCTTGTCGTGGCAACGGAGGCCCCCCCTAGGTTTTCATGACGGAGCAGTTCCTCGCTGAGTGCCCTAAACGCCTCGATGGCGCAACGGTTCGCGGCGGAACGGACCAGCATCTCCCAAGCGATTCCGCACTGAGTAACGTGCGGTTCGCGCTGCGTCCGGCGGCGGGGGCAAGAACGAACTTCCCGCCGGACAGAACCGTACACGGTTTTCTTGGCCCAGTTCCAGCCGACGACGAACGGGCAACCAGCCGACAGGTCGAGGTGTCATGGATCTTGCGGAAGGCTTCGCGCGGTTCTTTGCGCGGCGCCGCGGTCTGGTCGCACTGGGAATCGTAATCACGACGGCCATTGCCGCATGGGGCAATTTCGGCCGCGTGCCCAATTGGCGCGCCGCGTTCGACGACGAGCCCGACGCCAGCATGGAATTGCTGGCCGAGGTGAATGAGTCGCTTAGTCGCCGCGGCGGCAGCATGCTGTTGGTCGTCGAGTCCGACGATCTGTTCACGCCCCGATCGCTGGCCGCGGTGCGCCGCGTCGAAAAAGCCGTCGAGTCGCTCGACGCCGTTTCCCAGGTCATTGCGCCGGACGACGTGCCGCAGTTCAACGTGCTGGGTCTGCCTGTCACGTGGATGCCGGCAGCCGACGATTCGCCGGCACGCTTTGCCGAAGCCCGGCGGCAAGCCTTGGCGCATCCGCTGATCGTGGGCCAGTTGCTCGCCGAAGACGGACGCACGTTACTCATGCCGGTCGTGCTCGAGCCGCCTTCACCCGCCGACTTCGAAACGCCGACCGATTGGCGCAAGCGTACCGCGATGCACGTCCGCCAAGTGGCGCTCGACGCCGCCGGGCAATCCGACGTGCGCGTTCGCGCGACCGGCCGCCTGCCGCTGTTCGTCGAGCAGAGCAACGCCTTCGAGCGCGACCACGTAAAGTTCCTCGTGATCGGCAGCCTGTTGGCGTTCGTGCTGGCGGGCATCTTGTTTCGCGGAGCCGCCGCCGTGCTCATTGTCGCCGGAGCACCGATGCTCGGCGTGTTCTGGACATTGGGCGCGCTGCACATCTGGCAGGAAGATCTCAATCAACTGGCCGACGTGATCATGCCCATCATGTTGATCATGGTCGGCTTCACCGACGGCATCCACTTGATGGTCGACATTCGTCGCGCCCGGGCCGAAGGCGTTTCGCCGGTCGACGCGTCGACCGACGCGATCCGCCACTTGGGCTCCGCCTGCTTTCTCACGTCGCTGACCACGGCCATCGGCTTCGGCTCGCTCACGCTTGCCGATTCGGAAGTGATTCAATCGTTCGGCCGCTCGTGCGCCGTGGGCGTCGTGCTCACTTTCGCGGCGGTAATCACCGTCGTGCCCCTGTTGTGCAGCACGCGGTTGGGCCGGCGCGTGCACGCCGGTTACGAGCACGATATCGTCGGCAAAAACCTGACACACTTTCAGGGCGCCGTCGATTGGATCATCGATCACGCCCGCACGATGAGTGCTGTGGGCATTCTGGTGACCGCCGCCTTCACGCTGATCGCGCTCAACCTTCGGCCCGACAACACGCTCGGTTCCGACTTTCCTTCCAGCAGCGAGTCGTATCAGGCGTTGGCCCATTGCGACCGAGCATTTGGCGGCATTCAAACCTTGGCCGTCGTGCTCGATTGGTCTGACGCAACGAGTCTCGACGAAGCCCAGATGCTGGCGACCATCGACGAAGTCACGTCGGCGCTGCGCGCCGAGCCGCTGGTGCGCCATCCGTTTTCCATTCGCAACGTGTTGCTCACGCTTTCTGCCGGCAACGACGAGAACCTCGAGGCCCGGCTGCCGCTGCTGCGACTCTTTCCCCAGAACCTGACGCAACCACTTTGGGATCCCGACGCGCGCCGCGCCGTGGTGACCGCCCGAGTGCAGGATCTCGGCATGGCCCGCTACTTGCCCGTCTTCGACCGTTTGCGGGCGAGCTTCGCGCCGCTGGCACAACAACATGCCGGCTTGACGGTCGAACTGTCGGGCGACCCCGTCGTGACCGGCCGCGAGATCGGCAAGATCATTGCCGACCTGCGACGCAGCCTGGCCACTGCCGCGGCGGTCATTCTGATTGTGATCGGGCTGGTCTATCGCTCGCTGCGGCTCGGTTTGATCAGCGTCGTGCCGAATCTGTTTCCCCTGGTGTTCACCGCCACCTTGTTGGTCGTGATGGGACGTCCGCTCGAAATCGAAAGCGTCTGTGCTTTCACGATCTGCTTGGGGATTGCGGTCGACGACACGATCCATTTTCTGTCGCGCTACCAGCGTGAAGTGCTCGTCGATCGCGACGTACGGGCGGCGATTCGCCGCAGCTTCATCGGTGTCGCCACCGCGCTGATGATGTCGACCGTCGCCCTGGTGTCGGGCTTCGGCGCGGTGCTCACCAGCGAACTGCCAGACTTTCGCCTCTTTGCCGCGATGGCGTGTTCGACGATCGGCTCGGCGCTCGTTGGCGACTTGATCTTCCTGCCGGCCCTGCTGTCCGTGTTTGCCGTCGCGCCACGGGCTGCAGATACGTTGAAAGTCACGTCGAGCGGCTAGCTTCCCACGGCCCGCCGGCGAACGATCGGCGCCGGCTTCCAACTTGGCCCCCGCCGGCGCGTTTCCTAGAATTGAGCAGATGTCCGCCCACGCGCGCACAAGTCGCGCTGGCAGACGCGCACCACCGCTGCCGCCCGACTTTCGCGTGCTTCCGCTTCCTGGCTGCGACCATCATGCCCCGTTGTTTGATTGCGATCGGCTCGAACCTTGGTGATCGCGCGCACCACGTGGCCCGTGCTGTGGAGATGCTGCGGGCTGAGCCGGGTATCGACGCGCTGCGCTGCAGTTCGCTGGTCGAAACGCAACCCATCGGGGGCACGCCCGGCCAACAGCCGTTTCTCAACGCCGCGGCCGTGTTCGAAACACGCCTGTCCGCCGAGCAGTTGCACGACCTGCTGCACGACGTCGAAAACCGTTTGGGTCGCCGCCGCGCGGAGCGCTGGTCGGCGCGCACGATCGACTTGGATCTGTTGCTCTACGGCGACGCGCGGATTCACACGCCGCGGCTGACCGTTCCCCATCCGCGGATGGCGTTTCGCCGCTTCGTCCTCGAACCGGCCGCCGAGATCGCGCCGGACATGCGGCATCCGACGTTGGGTTGGTCCGTAAGTGAACTGCTTCAGCGGCTCGACGCCGCGCCGCCGTACGTGGCACTGTTGGGACCGCCGGGCAGCGGGAAGACGGCGCTGGCTAGGCGGCTCGCCGAATCGTTCAAGGGCACGTTCCTGGCCGATCCGGCCACGGAGACTCAGCAAGCCGACGCTGCCGGGCAACCATCCGAGACAACAGCGCCGCACCGGGTCCAATCTCAACTCGCCGCGCACAAGCAGTATCTGCACGCGCGGTGCCAGCAGCTTGCCGCGCAACCGTGGGACGCATCCACGGCACTGGTCGTCAGCGACTATTTCGTGGATCAATGCCTTGCGTATGCCGAGCTCGCGCTCGAACCGGGCCCGTTTCGCGAGTATTGCGCTGCCCATCAGGCCGCCACGGCCGAGTTGGCCTTGCCCAAATTGCTGGTCCTCACCGATACTCCGCCGTTCGCGAATTCGGCGGTCAGCGCGCTGAACAAAACACGACCGGCAGCCGACGCGCCCCAATCGTCTGCCTGGCACGATCGTCTGCGGGCGAAACTGTTGGAACTGGCCAGCCGACCCCGTGTCGCTCCCGTGCTGCAAGTTGGCGGTGCGGACCTCGACGCACAGTTCGCCGAAATCGTCGCGGCCGTCCAAGCAACTCAACCCTTGACGCAACGCGCATGAACGCAACCAGATCGTCCTCGTCACCCTGCGTCATTACCGACGCCGGCGAATTGACCGAGCAGGTCGAACGTGCTCGCCGCGCAGGCAAGACGATCGGCATCGTGCCGACGATGGGCGCGCTGCATGCCGGTCACTTGAGCCTGGTCGACGCGGCGAGGCGGCAGTGCGACTTCACGATCGTGACCATCTTCGTCAACCCGACACAGTTCGCCGCGGGCGAAGACTTCTAACGCGATCCTCGCGCCTTGTAGTCCGACTTGGAGTCGCTGGCCGGTCGCGACGTGGATCTGGTCTTCGCCCCCTCGACCGACTCGATGTATCCGTCGGGCCACGCGACCTACGTCGAAATGGAGGGTCCGGCGCTCGTGCTCGAAGGAGAGTTCCGGCCCGGCCACTTTCGTGGCGTGGCGACGATCGTCCTCAAGCTGTTCAACATCGCGCGCCCGGATCGGGCCTATTTCGGTCGCAAGGACTACCAGCAAGCCATGTTGATGCGACGCATGGTCGACGACCTGAACCTGCCGGTCCGCATCGAGGTGTGTCCCATCGTGCGCGAGCCCGACGGATTGGCACTCAGCTCGCGCAACGTGTACCTTTCGGCAAGCGAGCGCCAGCGGGCCCTGGCCATTTCGCAAAGCCTCAAGCTGGCCGGCCAGTTGGTCGAGCAGGGCACGCGCGACGCAAGTACGATTTTGAAACAAATGCACGCGTTGCTGGCCGACGCCCAGTTGGCCGTCGACTACGTCGCTCTGGTGGATCCCGAGACGCTGGAACCAGTCGACACAGTGAATCAGCCCACGTTGGCAGCCATCGCCGCCAGCGTTGGCAAGACCCGATTGATCGACAACGCAACGATCGGTCCCTGATCGGCAAACGATAGTGCCCGCGCCGCGAATCATCCTGCCGGCGCGGACGGACGACATTCTACGACCACGCAGGACCAATCACCGTGCAACAGACGCTGTTCGTCATCCCTCGCCAGATCGCCGGCGTCGATCTGTTCGGCTTCGGCTTGCTGTTGGGCATTTGGGCCGTTGCCAGCTTCGCGATCGTCGCCTGGTCGCTGATCCGTCACGGCTGGCGAAAGGACATGGTCGGCCAATTGATCACGCTGGGCGCAGTCGGTTTCGCGATTGCCTACGTGCTGCCCGTCTTGATTCAGCCGGAAGGACTGCTGATCCGCGGATACGGCGTGATGATGATGTTGGCGGTGATCTCCGGCGTCGGACTTTCGGTCTATCGGGCCACGCAGAAAGGGGTCGACCCGGAAATCATCCTTTCGCTGGCGATGTGGTTGTTCGTGTCGGGCATCATCGGTGCGCGGCTGTTCTACGTCGTCCAGTACTGGGACATGTTCCAAAAGCCGACGTTGGGCGCGACGCTGGCGGCAATCATCAACCTGACGCAGGGCGGCCTGGTCGTGTTTGGTTCGATGCTCGCCGGCGGCGCGGCCCTGATCGTGTTTGTCTACAAGCACAACTTGCCCGGGCTGGCGCTAGCCGACCTGATCGCGCCGGGAGTCGTGTTGGGCGCGGCCCTTGGTCGGATCGGCTGTTTTCTAAACGGCTGTTGTTACGGCGGCATCACCGACGCGCCGTGGGCCGTAGAGTTTCCTCCCGAGACGCCCGCCTACATCGATCAGGCCACACGCGGCGACTTGTACATCCACGGGCTCACGTTTCGCGGTTCGGGCAGCGCCCCGGCGGTGATCGACTCGGTCGAGCCGGATTCGGCCGCCGACCGCGCGGGCTTGCGGCCGGGCCAGCAGGTCACCGCCATCAACGACAAGCCGGTCAATTCGGTCGAAACGGCGCAGTTTGCGCTACTGGGCACGTTCGGTGCCGGACGCCCCGTTTCGGTGCATGTGGCCGGCGCGGCCGAACCTGCTCGGTGGACGCTACCCGACGTGCGACCCACCAGCCGGCCGGTGCATCCCACACAGCTTTATAGTTTCGCCGACAGCATGCTGCTGTGCTTCTTCCTGCTGGCGTACGAGCCGTATCGTCGCCGCGATGGTGAGCTGACTGCCTGGGTCCTGACGATCCATCCCGTGCTGCGATTCTTGCTCGAGATGGTGCGGGTCGACGAATCGTCCGTGCTCAACACTGGGTTGACCATCTCGCAGAACATCAGCATCGTGCTGTTCGTGGCCGGTCTGGCGCTGTGGGCTTACCTGTTGAGGCAACCTGCCGGATTGCGATGGCCGGCGCGTCTGGCCGTGGCCGGATCGTAGGCCAAACCGCATGCCGATAGCGTGGCGGCACAGCCGCCAGCCGGGTTTGACAAGCCGCAAAACGCGGCGAACAATACCCCATAAGTCGTGCCCCGATACGCATGCTTTTCTCGCGCTTTCCACCGTCGTACGCCCGGCCGCGGGGTGGAACTTTTCCGGTGGCCCGAGCGTCCAAATTGCGGGAGCGGTTGTGAAAGACGACGTCCATCTCACCGGCGAAGCTTTTGACGGTGATTCGGCCGCGTTCGGGCAATTGGTCGCCCGCTATCAAGATCGTTTGTATAACACGCTGGTCCACGTTTCCGGGTCGGCCGATACGGCGTATGACATGGTCCAGGAGGCTTTCGTTCAGGCTTACGTCAAGCTAGAGACGTTCAACCGCTCCAGCGCGTTCTACACCTGGCTCTATCGCATTGCCGTGAACCTGACCATCAGCCGCCGCCGGCGCGAGAAACCAATGGCCTCGGTCGAGCATGCCCGCGAGGTGCTCGGAGACGAGCCGATCGACGGGGCCGATCCTCCCGAAGCCCGGCTCGAACGCCAGGAGCGTGCCTGCCAGGTGCATCAGGCGCTGGCCGCACTGAGCGAGGAGCACCGCACGATTTTGATTCTCCGCGAGATGGACGACTGCTCGTACGAACAAATTGCCGAAATCCTGGAGATTCCGATTGGAACGATTCGCAGCCGGCTGCACCGCGCCCGAGTGCAACTGCGCGATCAGCTCAAAAACGTCATCCCGGAACATCGAAGCTAGAATTGATAGGAACCACCACAACCCAAGTATCGATCGGCTTCTCGGTCAGTCAGGCACAGCGAGCCTGACGGCACGGGCCGGCCCATTGCAATGACCACCGAACCACGTGAAGAAATGCTCAGCGCGTATCTCGACAACGAGTTGTCGGCCGAGGAGCGTGCGCGCGTCGAGCAGTGGTTGGACACCGACGCCGAGTATCGGCAGTTGCACGAAGAGTTGCGCGCCGTGCGCGCCGACTTGCAGGCGCTGCCGCGGCACGAGTTGGCCGACGATCTGGGACCGGCCGTCGTGCGCAAGGCAGAACGCGCTGTCCTCAGCGGGCAAGAGCGTTCCGCCGGCGGCGCCGCGATCGAACCGTCGTCACGCGCCTCGGGCAATTGGTGGAACCGTTCGCGACGGATATTCGTCTGGCCGGCCATCGCCGTGGCCGCTGCCTTGATGGTCGCGCTGTTCGACACCCAGCGCGGGCCGGACGAGATGGACCGCGAAGTGGCGCTCGAAGGGCTGCCCGAAGAGGCGCATCGAGGCGCCGACGCCAAAGCGGCCGGCGAGGCCTCCGAGGCCGACGTAGCGGTCACCGACCTGGGCGCCGCCGCCGACGAAATGCCGGCCAAAGACGCGCGCGCCGCCGAGACGGATCGCTATGCCGTTCCGACGCTGACCAAGTCGCCCGATGATCGGTCCTTGGAACGCGAACACAAGGAACGACGAGCGGGCTCAGAGCGCTCGGCGCTGAAGCGCGCCGAGCCGGCCCAACAAAAGGTGCTCCGCAATCGGATGTACACCTCGAAAAACGGTATGCAAGACGGCCGGAACCAGTTGGGGCACAAAGCCCTGATGGGAGTCGAAGCTCAGCCGGTCGACAACATCATGCTCGACTCCAACATTTCTCGCGCCCTCAAGAACCGTGACCAGGTTTTGCTGATTCAGTGCGACGTCACGCCCGAATTCATTTCGAAGAACGAGCTCGATAAAGTTCTCGCCGGCAACAAGCTGCAGTACCACCGCGTCGACGTTAAGGCGGTCGATAACGAGCCCAACGCCGAAATACCCGAGCAGAATGCGGAGCAACAGGCGGGCGTGCAATACACGGTCGACGCCACGCCCGAGCAGGTCGAACTGATCGTCAACGAATTGGAGCAGGAGCAAGGTCGGCGCCGCGTGAGCAATCTCCAACTCGGTTTCCAACTCCGCGACCTCGCCACAAAGCCGCAAGCCGCCAACGCGCCCCCAGCCGACGCACCGACCAATACTCCGGCCATCGCGCCGGCCGAACCGCTTGCTGACGACGCACGTCAGTCCGACCAGTCGCTCAATTTCTTCTATAAGCTGCCCGAGCAGCCGGTGACCGTCTATCTCCGGCAAGCGCAGCCCGCGCCGCCGGCAGCAGCGCCGGTACCTGCGCCCGCGGAACCGCAGGCCGAGCCGGAATAGTTGGTCGGGGCAGTGTTGATCGCGACAGCGCGGAACGCCGGCCGCGTGATGCGCCACGTGCACCGCTTGGCGTTGCGATCCGGCTTCGGTAGACTGACCCGCGTCGAGCGCGCCGATGTTCGGACCATCGCCGACGCGCCGCCGACCGACGACTAATGCGCTCTTGCGAAGGGAAGTTTCATGACCGTCACGATTCGCGTGCGACCCAACGGACCGTTCCTCGTGGAGGGGGCCGTTTCGATAGTGGACCAGGACGGGAAACCGTTTCCTGTGAATCCCGACAAGCCGGCCGTGGCGCTTTGCCGTTGCGGCACTTCGGGCAACAAGCCGTTCTGCGACGGCAGCCACAAGGGCTGTGGCTTCGTGGCCGAGGAAACGGCGCCGCCGTCCACATAGTCGCGCGACTCCGCTGCGCCGGTCCGCCGCAGGCTTCGTCGAGCGCGCTGCCGCGTCGCCGCGCCGGCTAACAAGTTTTCCCCAAGTGATCCGCCGCGTCGTGCGTGCCACCAAACGCGCCAATCGCGGCGCCCTTGGCTTTTTGTCGCGTCGCGCGATGGCTCGCGGGACGGGCGCGCGGCTGCGCGAGGCGACGCTAGCAGCCGGTTTGCTAGAATCGGCAGTTCATCGCCGCGACGCGCGCGGCACGCTCGTTTTTCGATCCGCCAGTGCAGGAAGTGTTGTCACGCATGGATTCTGCGATCGTCGATCAAACCTCCGACCAATTTGTCGGACAGTGGAAAAAGTTGGTCAGCACCACGAACTGGGAGAAGGGCCGCATTATTCACGAGTGGCGCGAAGCGCTCCGCGAAAGCGAAGCTCCGGCGACGGAGTATTCGGACGAGGCCTGGTGCCGCCGTGTCGGGCATGTCACGCCACAACACGTCGGCCGGCTGCGTCGCGTCTTCCATGGCTTCTCCGCCGTCCGCGAGGACTATCCGGGCCTGTCCTGGAGCCC
>CALFYT010000094.1 GCA_937952415.1 uncultured Planctomycetaceae bacterium
CCACAACCTGCTGATTACAAATCAGCTGCTCTGCCAATTGAGCTACGCTAGCCTGCGAGTCCCCCACGAAAACTACTAAATATACCGAACGCCAAAAACCTTGCAATATGGAGCCCCGATGCGTGCGGAGCGGATTCGACCGGTTTTGGCGGGCAACCCGAAGGCCGCCTCACGCCAGGCTGCCCAAGCCCGACGAACCGACGTACAGCCGATCGGCGGTTCCGGTGAGGTGCGCGGCGATCCGTGGCACGATGCCGTGCCAGCCCGGTCGGCCCCTGGCATGAGCGGCAGGACCAAGATCCCCGACAACGGCGGACGCACGGCGGCTGCAAATTCGCCGACGCCTCGAGCCAAAGCTGCGCGGGCGTCGTCGCTGGTTGGCCGGTCGCCGGTCTCCTCTCGGAGTAAGATCCCCTGGCTTGGGGCGCCAATGAAGGTCGCCGGCGGGCAAACGCCGATGCGACACAATACGACTCGTCGATCAACTGGGCTGGCGTAGGCTAACCGCACCCAGGTGGCGGCTAGCTGACGCCCCGCACCTCGCCCGTTCCCTCTTCGGCCGCCAAGCGGAGCTTGCTGATCGCACGGGCCTCGAGTTGCCGGACCCGCTCCTTGGTGACGCCCATTTCGGCGCCCACTTCCTTCAAGGTTTGGGGTTCCTGGCTGTAGTCCAGCCCGAACCGACTAATGATAATCTTCTGCTCGCGCTCGTCAAGGCGTTCCAGAATGCGTCCGACCTGGGCCGCCCGCTGACGCTGAGCCGACTCCAGCTCGTACTGGTCGGTCCGATATTCCTCGGTCGCGGTAAATAGCTCCGAATGACTGGTACGGAACCGGTCACGCTTCCGATGCTCATCAGGAATCGTGCGGGCGAAGTTCTTCATGATGGCCCAACTGGCATACGTGCTGAACTTGTTGCCGCGGGCGTAGTCGAACTTCTCGGCGGCCCGAATTAGCGACATATTGCCGTCGCTGACCAGCTCGAAGAAGTTCTCCCACTGGCCGACGTGCCGTTTGGCAATCGACACCACCAGGCGCAGGTTCGCCCGAACGATCTGGTTTTTGACGGCTACCGCCTGATCGTACAACGACTCGATTTCGTCCATCAGGCTGCTCTTGGCACGGGCCGGATCGATCCGCTTGCGCAACTTGGCGGCCTTGTACTTCAGGAAGTTGAACTTCCGGAAGAGGTGGCCTTCTTGCTCGCGGTTCAGCAACGGCACTTCGTACAGGCTGGCCAAATAGGGCGGCAAGCCCGACGGCAGCCGCGTCTTTTTTGCCGGCACGTCCGATTCGGGCATCTCGGCCAGCATCCGCTTTTCCATGCTGGCGCGGCCGAAAACCGGGTTCGAGATGTAGTCCAGCGGCAGTTCCATGATCCGCAGGGCACGCATTTCGTTGATGACCCGGTACATGCTGGTCTTCGTTCGGTGGTACCGGGCCGCCAGCGTTTCGATCGGCGCCCCGCGGCGATACTGCTGGTAGAGCCGCTTCTTGTCTTCCTCGCCCAACGGCCCGGTTGCGTTCGGAAACACGGCCAGATCGGGGTTTTCCTTGTCGAAGTGCTTCAGCGTATACCGCACCGTTTCGACGCTGCGCCCCATGTGCTGGGCGACACGCTTGGTCACCTCTGACATGCCGCCGCCGGCGTTGGCCAGCCTGCGTGCCCGATCGATGATCTCGTTGCGTTCCTCGTCGGTAAGCTGGCTGAACCGGGCCCCGCGGCGTACACGGTCTTCGTTGCGCGAAACAAACCGGTCGACCGAACTCTGGAGGAACCCGACGCGCTTGCGGCCGTCGAACACGAACCGCCGGCTGACCAGCCCCTGCTGCCGCCAGCGCGAAATCGTCTTCGTCGAGACGTTGAACATCTTGCTCAGCTCGTCGACCGTCAGCACGCGCTCGCCGGCACGGCTGGCCGGGAGGTCGGCGGCATCGGAAAGATCCTCGACGAGCAACCGCAAGTCGTGGCCCGCCTCGCTACCGGTGAACTTCACGTTGGGAAACGACTCGGGCCGATAGTCGGTGATGCGATAGCACAGGTACTCGTAGGTGTACGTTTTGCTATCGTTCAACTCCGACAGGAGCTTCTCGGTGCGATTGACCTGTTCGATCTTCTTTTCGCGAGGAGCGAATCGCACCTGCTGATCGCGGAGTTGGCGAATGATCGCGCTGTGATAATCGGTATGCATGAGAGGACCTCTTCTCTCGAGCAACTCCCGACGGTGTTCCTTGCGGCTCCGCGCCCGACGAGAGAAATCCTTTGTATTCACGCCCCTCAATAGGCGTGGAACTCTTGACCGGCAACTCGAGGCGGCCGAGGGCCCAGTAAGCCCCCTGCCCGTCGGTTTACCTTCTTACAAAAGCGGTTAGACAGATAGGCACTATTCCTTTACGTAAGGGAGCCATTTTGGATCGGTGCATGTTCGCGCTGGTAACCGGATTTTCCGCCACAATCTAACCGGCAAAATGACAGCACGATTGCCTGGCAGATTCTCCTATCCTCCTCTTATACCAAATCTTACGTTGTTTTGGCCAGGTTTGTTCTCTGCATTTCATAGTCTGCGAAACACCGCGTAGTTTGCCCATCTGCCCCAGCGGGATTGAGCGGGCTAATCGAGTAGATTCGCAGCGGCTACCCGGACGATGAATCAGACTGACCGCGCACATCGCCGTGCAGGTGCCTCCGGGCATCATACCTGCAAACCACATGCCGCATTCTGCGAAGGGCTTGAGAATGGATTCCAGCCGCACTGTCCAGCTAGTTGCGACCCTCTTTCTCTATTTCGCCGTGCTACCGTCGGTCTTGGCTGCCGAAACTGCCGCCAAACACCGCCTCGAAACCGAGCATGCAGTCGGCGAGCTGACGCGGGTCGAGGTCGCCTTCCAGGTCGGTGGCGATCTGAAGCTGGTCATTGATGGGCAGGAAAAGAGCCTGCCCATGAGCGTGGTCGCCAATCTGAAATACGACGAACAGGTGCTCCGACTTGGTGACGGCGGCCGGCCAAATCGATCAGTGCGCTACTACGACGACACCCGGGCCGTGATCAAGGTTGATCAGGGCGGCGAGAAGCCGACTTTGGATCCGCGACGTCGGCTGATTGCTGTCGACAAGCCAGCAAAGGGGTCGCCGGTGCTCTACTGTCCGGCAGCGCCGTTGCTTCGTGAAGAACTCGATCTAATCGACGTGCCCGGTGGCAGCCTGCTCATCGATGAGTTGTTACCCGCAACGCCGGTGGCGCTCGGTGAAAGCTGGAAACTTACCGATGAATCGCTTGCCAGTCTGCTGTGCCTTGACGCGGTGAGTTGGTCGGACGTTTCGTGTGTGCTGGGCGAAATCACCAATGGCGTTGGCGAAGTCGCCGCGGCCGGATCGGTCAACGGCGCAGTCGGCGGGATCAGCACCGAGATCGAGCTCAAAGCTAAGTTCCGTTTCGAGTTCAACACTAAGCGCCTCTCCTACCTGGCACTGTTGATTAAGGAGACGCGGGCTGTCGGCCACGTCGGGCCAGGGCTGGACACCGTTGCCAAGCTGATCATGTCGGTCAAGCCGATTGAGACGTCGCAATACCTCACGCCACAGCGTGTTGCGACGGTTCCCGAATCGCCCCTGCCGGGTCATGCCGAACTGGCTTACCAGGCGGCTTCCGGGCAGTTTCACTTTCTGCACGATCGGCGGTGGCACCTGACCAGCGACGATGACAAGTTGACGATCCTGCGCTACTTGGATCGCGGCGAGTTGGTTGCCCAGTGCAACATTTCGTTGCTGCCGGGCGTCAAAGAATCGCCAACCACGCTGGCCGAGTTTCAGCGCGACATCCAGAAGTCATTGGGCAAGAGCTTCGGCCAGTTTACCAATGCGTCGCAATCGCAAAGCGAAGCCGGCTACCACGTTTTGCGTGCTACGGCTCACGGCATTGTCGCCGAGCTGCCCATCGAATGGGTCTACTACTTGATCCAGGATTCCGACGGCAAGCGCGTCACGCTGGCCTTCACCTATGAGCAAGACCTGGCCGAGCGATTTGCCCAAGCTGATCGGCTGCTGGCGGCGCAGGTACGACTGACGCAGCCGCCGGCTCCCACGGCCGCCAAGCCGGTAAAGCAGCAATAGTTTTCTCGAGTCGGCAAGTTTGTCAGTCGGCCGCGGCCCGGGGCGCGCCTATCTTTTTTGCCGCTGCCCGCGTAGGCTCAAGGATACGCGGTCGACTTGATCGACTCGCGCCAGTTGTTGCCCGGGAGTCAGCCGGATGATTCGCCGAGAGCCTGCGGCGCCGGATGCAGACGGTGCCCAATGGATTCTGATTTCGCAGGTGGAGCATGCGCGGCTGTCCGGCGCGTTGGCCGACCACTGGGGTGCAGCACCCGTCGTGCCGCTGGTGGATCGAGACGAGCTTCTTTGGGCGATCGTCCACCATGACGACGGCTGGGCAGCATGGGAGCGATCGCCGGGCGTTGAGCCCGACCACGCACGGCCAAGATCTTTCACTGAGATGCCGCTGGACGAGGGCTTGGAGATTTGGACCGCCTCGATCACCGGTGCGGCCGAGCATGGTCCGCTAGCCGGCTACACCGTGGCTGGACATTTCTGCGAGTTGCTGCGGCGCTACGACACGGGTTGGAAGCACGACGCCGAGAAAACCGCGCAGGCCGAGCGATTCTTGGCCACTTTCGACCGATTGCAAGAGGCCTGCTTCACGGCCTGGCAAGCCCGATCACCGTCGAAAAACACTCCGGAGTTGGCTGGCCGGGCCCTGGCCCAACTACAGTTGTTCGACGTACTTAGCCTCTGGTTTTGCTGCGACGAGGCCACCACCGCCGACGAGTTCGAAACGCCGGCAGGCCCGCCGATAGCGCTCAGTCCGACCGGTTCGGCGGCCCGTGGCGAGCCGATGGCCGTGAGGCTTTCACCGTGGCCGCTGACGGTGCCCGCGTTGAATCTCGAAGTTCGCGGACGTGCTGTGCCGGTTCGGCGGTACGAAAGCCGCGAAGAATTGGCCGCCGTGCCGTTACAAACGGTGCAATTGCGTTGGCGTCTGGGAAAAAGTTGACCGCGGCGCGCAACCCCAACTATACTAAACAGTTCCAATGCCGGCTCCGGAGCAGAGTATCGGCTTGGCCCGGCGGTCCTAAGCACGACCGGCCCTGGAAGACCGCGGTCTAACCCAATTCTCCCAAGAGCCCTTTCCGGCAGCGAGCCAACACCATGTGCGGTGTCTTCGCCCGACTACGATTTTGGCAACTCCTGGTCATCGGGTGCCTGATTGGCGTCGCAGATGCCAACGTGGCGGCTGCGCAGCCACGGCTGACCACCGCCCGCTTGCCCGACCCCAACGGCGGCAAGCAGTATCGCGTGCTCGCACCCGGCGTCGAAGTCACGATTCCGCCCGATCGGCATGCGGAAGAGACGTTCAGCCGTCATGACATGGTCGAGATTTTGCAAGGCATTCCGGGACTGGACGCTCAGCCGAAGTATTCGCCGATGTCGCAGACCTTGCGGCAGATGGCCACCGACACGGTCTTTCGCCGCGACATTTGGTGCCTGGAATTCTCGTTCAAGCCGGTGCGGATGATTTGGGTGGACGTGCCGCAGCCGAGCGGGCGCATGCAGCGTAAGCTGATTTGGTACATGGTCTATCGCGTCAAGAACACCGGCGGCAATCTCCACCCGGTCGCCGCGGCCGACGGCAGCGTTGCGATCGAGTCGTCGGACAGCCGCATCCGGTTCTTTCCTACGTTCGTGCTCGAGTCGCACGAATTCAAGAAGGCCTATCTCGACCGTGTCATCCCGGTGGCGATTCCCATGATCCAGGCCAAGGAGGATCCCAACCGCACGCTGCTCAACAGCGTTGAAGTCAGCAGTCAGCGGATTCCCGTGAGTCGCGGGTTGGTCGATCGCAGCGTGTGGGGCGTGGCCACGTGGGAGGATGTCGATCCGCGGATTGACTACTTCTCGATCTTGGTCGGCGGGCTGACCAACGCCTATCAATGGGTCGACCCGCCCGGTGCCTTCAAAGCCGGAGACCCGCCGACGACCGGCCGCCAAATGCGCGTGAAGCTTCTCAAGCTCAACTTCTGGCGCCCGGGCGATGAATTCGCCGAAGACCGACGCGAAATCCGTTTCGGCATCCCTGGTCAGGTTGACTACCAGTGGGAGTACCGATAGATTCACGGGTTTCCGGTAATCCCATACGCAAAAGCCGACGGCCGCCGCGCGCAGGCTGTGGAGTAGACGGATATGGCACATAAGAAGGGACAAGGCTCCAGCCGCAACGGTCGCGATTCGAATGCCCAGCGTCGCGGCGTGAAGCGATATGCTGGCCAAAAGGTTGTGCCTGGCAACATTCTCGTCCGGCAGGTCGGCACGCAGTTTCATCCCGGCAAGAATGTCGGACAGGGTACCGACTACACGCTCTACGCGCTGGCCGCGGGAGTCGTGTCTTTCGACCGCAAGGGCCGCCGCATCAACGTCATCGAGAACGTGGCCTAGTCAACTGTTCGGCTCCGCGGTGCAAGCCAGGCTCTGCCGAAGGTTGCCAAGTGTGGCGGCATCCACGGATCGCCGTGCTCGGTTACCCGATCGTCCAGCGAAGCGCGTGCGCCGCGCCCATTCTGCTTGCCGCAAGCGCCGCGAGATTGCCATGTTTGTCGACCGGGTGACGATCGAAGTTCAAGCCGGTCACGGTGGCGATGGTTGCGCAAGCTTTCGCCGCGAGAAGCATGTGCCGCGTGGCGGGCCCGACGGCGGAGACGGCGGTCACGGTGGGAGCGTGGTTCTACGGGCGGTCAACGGCGTCGACAGCCTTGCCGCGCTGGCACATCGTAAGCACTGCCGCGCCGAAAGCGGCGGCCCAGGCGGAAGTGCGAATTGCCACGGAAAGAATGGGCAGGACGAGGTCCTTGAGGTCCCGCCAGGCACGCTCGTGATCGACGCACGAACGACACACGTGCTAAAAGACCTAGCTGCTGCCGGAGACACGGTGGTTGCCGCACGCGGCGGCAAGGGCGGTAAAGGCAACGTTCATTTCAAGAGCTCGACGAATCGCGCGCCGCGGGAGTTTACGCGAGGTGGTCAGGCGGAATCGCGCACGCTCACGCTCGAACTCAAGGTCATCGCCGACGTTGGCCTGGTCGGCAAGCCGAATGCCGGCAAGAGCACGCTCCTGAGCCGGCTGTCGCGAGCGCGCCCAGAGATTGCCGATTATCCGTTCACGACCAAACACCCGAATCTTGGCATCGTGGCCGCGACGCCCGATCGATCGTTTGTGCTGGCTGACATCCCCGGACTGATCGAAGGGGCTCACGCCGGCACGGGCTTGGGGCACGAGTTTCTGCGGCACATCGAACGCTCGGGAATCCTCGTTCACCTGGTCGAACCGTTCCCGGCCGACGGGACCGACCCGGTAGAGAACTATCGGGTCGTCCACCGCGAATTGGAGCAGTATGATGAGTCGCTGGTGAACCGGCCTGAGATCGTGGTGATTTCCAAGGTCGAGATTCCTGGCGCGCCGGAGGTTCGCGATGCGCTGGCGGCGGAGTTGGGTCGCGAGGTGTTGGCGGTTTCGGCCGTTACCGGGAAAGGACTCGACCAACTGTTGCGGGCAATTCTGGGCGCACTGGACGAGCGGCAATAGCCGTAGCACGCGACGGCTAAGTCCGGTCAAAGTGCCGGGCGCAACAAACGTCTTTTGCAATCAACAATTCGCCGATGCGTCGAGACACACATGAGTAGTGCCAGCTCGACTCGATTGGTGGCTGTTGATATCGGAAACAGCCGGATCAAAATCGGCGAATTCGCTGCGATCGAGCCCGGAGTGCTTCCTGTGCCAACCACAACAGCCGCGATCGATGTTGCCAGTGGCGTCGACGCATTGGCCAAACGTCTTTCCGCAGGCGTGGCCGAATGTCAATGGGCGATCGCCAGCGTCAATCGACCGGCGGCGACTCGACTGACCAAGTGGCTCGTCGGACAAGGCGCGACAAGCGTCAAGCTGCTTGCGCTTGCCGACATGCCAGTGAAAATAGACGTGGATCGGTCCGACTCGGTTGGCTTGGATCGCTTGGCCGACGTGACGGCCGCCAACTGCCTGCGCACTGCGGGTCAGCCGGCGGTTGTGGTCGATCATGGCAGCGCGATCACAGTGAATCTGATCGCCGCGGACGGCACGTTTCAGGGCGGGGCGATTCTGCCGGGTGTGAACATGTCGGCTCGAGCGCTGCACGAGTTCACCGACGGCTTGCCTTTGGTCGACATTCGCAACGTGCCCGACGAATTGCGGCGATCAACCGAAGGCGCGATTGCATTCGGTATCGCCTGGGGAGCCGTGGGCGCGGTGCGCGAAGTGATTGCGCGACTATTACCGTCAGCCGACGCGTACCAGGTGTTCGTCACCGGGGGCGGGGGCGAGGCTTTGGCAAACCTGCTGGACGGTGACGGACCAAAGGCCCAATACGTGCCGCATTTGACCTTGTCGGGCGTTGCCCTGGCCGCAGCACGGCTCACCGCGGGAGACGGGCGGTGACGCGACACGCGACGACGCGCATCGTTCGGCTGACGCCGCCGGGGCGCGGCGCGATCGCCAGCTTGCTGGTGGAAGGACTCTCGGCAACATCCATCGTCGAGCCGTTGTTTCACGCGTCGAGCGGAACACCGCTGGCGGACGTGCCGGTGGAGCAAATCTGTCACGGACGCTGGGGAGCAGCCAGGTCGGGCGAAGAGATCGTCGTTTGCCGGCGTGATCCGCACCGCATTGAGATTCACTGCCACGGCGGCGCGGCCGCCGCAAATGCGATCGTTTCCGCGCTGCGCGAGCAGGGCTGCGAGGAAATCGGCTGGCAACAATGGACGCGCGAATCGATCAGCGATTCGATCCTTGCCGCCGCCGAGATTGCGCTGGCCGACGCGCCGACCGATCGCACGGCTGCAATCCTATGGGACCAGCGGTGCGGCGCAATGCGGCGCGCGCTGTCGGATATCGAGGCGCACCTCAACGCCGACAATGTTGAGCAGGCGACACGACACGTCGCACGGCTCTTGGCCTGGCGGGCGCTGGGCTGTCACCTTACCACGCCGTGGCGCGTCATGCTGGTTGGTCAGCCGAACGTGGGCAAAAGCAGCTTAATCAATGCGCTAGTCGGTTTCGAACGGTCGATCGTGGATTCCTCGCCAGGTACGACGCGCGATCTGGTCGCTTCGGCCACGGCCATTGACGGCTGGCCGGTCGAACTGGTCGATTCGGCCGGGCTGCGCGCAAGTACCGAATCTTTGGAAACTGCCGGCGTCCACCTGACGCGGGCCGCGCTGGCGGCTGCCGACCTGGTCGTGCTCGTCGAGGATGCTAGCATGCCGCGGACTTCTGATGCGCACGAACTCATTGAGCATTGCCCCAACGCGCTGTGCGTTTGCAACAAGATCGATCTTGTCGAGTCAGGTCGGGTCGACGGCACGCCACCCGGCGCGATTCTGACCAGCGCAACGGAGCGAACCGGCATCGATGAGGTTTATCGACAGATCGCGAAGCGATTGGTGCCGCAGGCTCCAGAGGCCGGCGAGGCCGTGCCGTTTTTGGCGGAGCACTACAAGGCGCTCGATAAGATACAAAATGCCCTGGCCGCAGGGCGGCTCGATGCGGCACGCAAGCTCCTGGTGTCCGGGGGGTTGGGGGCTGGGACGGCCCGCTAGCACGCCGCGTTGGTCTAGGCGCGACGGGGTCAGGCCGTCATACTCCGCCGCCAATTTTTTCCCACGATAGCGCAGGATGCGCCGCGTGGTGTCTGCCGAGCACGACCCAGGGGTTGGTCGAAGGCTCGTGCGTCGTCGCGGGGTCTGTGCCCTCACGAGGAGTCTGACGATGCGTCGTCTTATTCGCCGTCTGGTGCCGATTGCAGTATTCACATTCTTGGCCGCAGTGCGTTTCGCGGCGCCGGCGATTGGCCAACAAGGGCTCGAAACACTGTCCGCGGAGAAGGACAAGCGTTCGGCCAGCGAGATCTTGGCGGCTGCGGCGCAAAGCTCGGCCGACCAGAGCGATCGCCAACCGGCCAGTCCGCCCGCGCCGCCGACCGATCTTGATTCGCCGCCGAGCGGTGGGACCTCCACGGCCCCGACCGAAACCGATCCGGCCGGCGCCGAAACGGCTGATGCCCAGTCCGCCGAGCCGGCAAATGACGCGCCGTCGGGCGAGTCCTTGCCTGCCGAGCAGGCCACGCTGTCGCCAGCCGAATCGGAAGTGCTCGAGTCGGCCAATTATCGCGGCATCGTCCCAGGGCAAACCAGCCGAGAGTCGTTGCACGAACAATGGGGTGATCCTGAACAGGTACATCGAATTCCCGGCGGCGTTCGCGAAACGTATTCCAGTGACGCATTCGAGTTTGTGCGAGTGACCGTGATCGAGGACGTGGTCGACTCGCTGGCCCTGAAGTTGCGTGGTTCCAAACCAGTTGGTGAGATTGCCGAGCGGCTCGAAATCACAAAGCTTGAGTCGGTCGACGTCTACAACGACGAAGGACAATGGTTGGGCCTGATCTATCCAGAGCGCGGGATACTGCTCGTCTTCGACTCACAAACCGAGCAGCCGCGCGCGACGCAGATTGTGATCGAGCCCATCACCGCCGAGTCGTTTCTGGCCCGAGCGGAAGTACGGCTGAACGGGCGATTCGCGGCGTGTCTTGCCGACGTGCAACAGGCCAAGCAACTGGCGCCGCAGAACAGCCGGTGTCATGCCCTGGAGTCCGAGGTGTTGCGGCGCGCCGGCGACCTCGAGCGGTCAATCGAGGCGGCCCAACGCGCCATCGAGTTGGCTCCGGATGAAATGGAGCATCGGCTGACGCTGTCTCGGGCCCTGACGCTCAGCGGCGAACACAAACTCGCCGTACAATTCGCCCGCGACGCGGTCGAAGCGCGCGGTGTGCCGCCCTTGACACTGGCCAAAGCGCATTGCCGGTTAGCCGACAGCCTCGCTTTGGCGCCGGATCCGGACTATCGACAAGCGATCAAGCATCACATGGAAGCGGCAAAGCTGGCCGGTCCTCTGGCCAAGGACAGAGATCCAGATGTGCGCGTCGAGGCGAAACGCGTCTTGCTGGACTCCTACCTGGGCGCAGCCCACGACATCGGACACGGCCATTGGCAAAAGCAGTCGACCGTGGTGCCTCGCTGGATCGAACAGGCCGCGTCGGTTGCCGACGACATCATCCGCAACGAGCACGGAAGCGAAGAACTGAGACTTCGCGTCTACGAGGGCGCATTATCTGCTGCGGCCGGCATTGCCCAACCACCCGATCCTGGACCGTGGGTGGACGGCATTACCGAACTGGGCGGCGTGCTCGTTCGCCAGTCGGAGGACGAAGCGCATCAGGCCCACCTGGCATGGCGAGTGGGAGTGGCACTGGCTGACGCCACTGAGATCGAAACGGCGCGTGACCACGCGCCCCGGGCCACACAATTAGGCAACATGGCGATGGCCTATTTCTCGCAAGGCGAAGCGGCCGTGCGGCAACTCCCTACGCGTAATTTCGTGCGAGGTTGGCTGTGCTATCGGATCGGCGCCATCCATGCCGTCGATCGGGGAGACCATCGTCAGGCAGTCTCCTGGTATCGCCACGCGGTTCCGCTGTTGGAAAGTCCGACACCGCCGTCGGCTGCCTACGACGGTGCCAGCCAAGGTGAGACGTTTGTCAGCATGGCCGTCTCCTATTGGGAGTTGGGTCAGCGGGATGAAGCGCTCCGCTTGACAGAGCAGGGACTCGAGTTGATGGAGCGTGCGGCCGTCGATGGCAAGCTCGAGAAACCCGCCCTGGCCGTGCCCTATGGCAACCTGTCCCGGATGCACAAGCTGATGGGCGACGTCGAGGAATCCGAAAAGTTCGAGCAGTTGGCTGAACGCGTCGAAGCGATGCGCCGCCGCTAGTTGATGCCGCGTGGCGGCGATGTACGTCGGCAATTAAACGCTGAACCGAATGTTCAAGATGTCGCCGTCGCGGACGACATAGTCTTTCGGTTCCTGCCGCACCAACCCTTGGGCTTTGATCTCGCGCTCACTTCCGGCGCGGATCAAATCGTCGCACTGCATTACCTCGGCGCGGATGAAGCCACGGGCCAAATCGGAGTGCACGTTTGCCGCCGCCTCCAGCGCCGTTCCGCCTTGACGCAGCATCCAGGTGCGCACTTCCTTCTCACCGGCGGTGAAGTACAACATCTGCCCCGACGCATCAAGCAGCTCACGCAGCAGCGGATCGCGATCGAACGCTCCGACGCCCATCTCCGCGCGAAACGCCTCGCGGTCTTCGGGACTCATCCGAGCCAACTCCAGTTCCAGGCCGGCCGGCGCCGCGACGGCACGGACCTGTGGACGGATTTCCGCGAGTTTCGAAACGAACCGCTCGGGCTGGGGTTCGTCGTCAGCGACGTTAAACACGACGAATCGCGGCTTCTCGGTCAACAGACGAAACGAGCGCGTCGCCTTGAGCTGGTCTTCAGTCATACCGACCGCGGTGAGCGGTGTGCCCGACTCTAGCGCCTGCTGCGTGGGTTCCAGCGCGGCCAACTCGGCCAGTTCGGCGTCGCGATTGGGTTTGGCCTTTTTGACGCTTTCGCGCAATCGCTCGATGCGTCCCGAGACAATCTCCAAGTCGGTCAGCGCGAAGTCTTCGTCCAGGCTCTCGATATCCTTCAACGGATCGGCCCCGCGGTCGAATGCGCCCACAACCAGCACCAAGCAGCCGGCTTCGCGAATGGTCGCCAGCCGAGCCGCGCTGCCCTCATGCGTACGGCTCAGACCTGCCGTATCGACCAACTCAAGCGACGCATACGTGATTTTCTTCGGGTTGTAGACCGTCGTCAGCGGCTCGACACGATTGTCGGGCACCGCCGCCATGGCACTTTGCGAAGTGTGAGCCAGTGCCGGGTCGGCCGCCACGCCTGTGAGCCACTCGAACACCGTGCTCTTACCCGATCCTTGATAGCCGACCAGCCCGATCTTCATGAGCAAGAGTCTCGTCCGTGTTCCTGGTTCCGCCGTTGGTTCGGCGGTGGAGCCTGCGACCGCGGTCGCAGGTGTGGCAGAGCATGTAAGTCGCCAGTAGCATCATCGCGTTGCGAATTGTGGCACTGCCTGCGCGACTAGCTTTTTCCTGCCAGCGTACGCTCCAAATCACAAAGGGCATGTTCTACCGCGTCGGCTTCCTGGTTGTCCAGCGTGCTGCCGCCGAACCGAACGCGATAGAACGACTCGACTATTCGCCGTGGCAAATGCGAGACGCGGTTCCACTCGATCGATTCCGCCAAATGGCCACCGACGTCGACGGCAAACTCGCGCGCGGTCTGGCCTGTCGCACGTACGAATCCTTGGCCCGCCAACGCAATTTCGAGCCGCCGATACATTTCCAGGGTCGGCGGTTCATGGGGCCCATGGTGGCGGAGTTGCTCGGTCCATTGGCGCAGAATCTGCGTCAACCAGCGCGCACCGAGGAAGCAAGCCGCTAACAACAACGAGCCCAAGACCGCGACGAGCCCTCCACGCCAGCTAAACCAATGTCGCCGGTACCACTCCCAGAATGCGCCTACCGGCGAACGAGAAACGGCCCGCATTCGCCGGCGCCAGGTGTCTTGCCCGAAGAGATTGTCGTAGGCCGCCAGCGCGCCGGCACGAATCGGGGCATAGATCCCCTCGTTCTGCCGTTCGAAATTCAAACCAACAATGTACTTACTCCATAGCACTTGGGCGTAGTCAATGGACTGGCGCACGCGGGCCATCAACCCTACCCGTTGATTGCCGTCGTCACCGGCTTCGACGCTGACAGTGGGATCAAGAATGAACCACGCGGCCTCGGCCTCGGCCTCGGCTTCGCCAAACGTGTCGGGCGGGATGTCGGCACTCGACAGATACACTTCGACCCACGCGTGGGCATGCAGTTGTTGCACCTGGTAGTACATACCCAGCGGGTTCCACTCGCCGCCCTTGAAACCGATGGCCATCCGCGCTGGAATGCCCTGGCTGCGCAGCATCAGCACCAAGGCTCCGGCAAAGTACTCGCAATGGCCAACGGGGTGCTCCGTGACGAAATCCTCCAGCGGATCCAGCTCGTGGTTACGTGGCTGCCATTCGAGACTGTACGTGTATCGGCCGGAATACTTCAAATAGTTGTGCAGCGCGCGAGCGGCTGCCACCCGATCGGACGCATCGACTCCCGCATCACTCAACACCCGGGCAGACGTTGCCCGCAAACCGACAAAAGGATCGGAAATGCCATCGGGTCCCTTGGGCATCCGCACCAGGCGTTGCTGTGACGAACTCTGTAATGAACGCGTTCGCGGGACGTACTTGCGAATACTGTTGTCCTGGATGCCGGTGGTCGCTACCTCGAAGGTCATTTTCTCGGCGCGATGGTCTTCGCGGCGGAGTAGTTGTCCGCAACTGGCGTCGAGTTGCAACCGCTGGTCGTCGCGCAGCGTGAATACCGGATTGACGCAGAACAACTCGGCCACGTCCAGCGGTTCGACGGTGATCCTTTGTCGAACGAACGGGCCGCGCACTTCGCGCGAAACCTCGCTATAACGCTCCGGCTTTGTCTGTGACCATGCGCCATTGTCGTAGCGCGTTACCACCGAGCCGCGCAGGAGCGGTTCTTCGGCTAGCTCAAATGCTTGTTCACTCAAGCCACGGAAAAACTCGATTCGCATAACGGCATCAGGGCTTTGGATGACCTCGCCCAATTCGCCTAAAGTGATCGTCTTCGAGAAGCCGACCGCACGCGTCGGCGCGTCCGTCTGCGCAGAACGCCGATCGCGGTCTGGGCGAGGAATCAAGAAGAATAATAGTCCGGCGACGCAGAACGTCACCAAGCACATCGTGGCTGTCGGTTGGAGCAATCCCCACCGTAAGCCGGCGGGCACGGCGGCCACGCTTCCGCGTAACAGGGGCCGGTGGTCGGCCGGTAGACGCGTGCGCAGATCGACATTGCGCGTCGGCCGGACTGTTCGTGTCGGTGGAGCGAGGCAGCGCGAAGCTTCGCCATGCGACATCAAAAGCGTGTAGGTGACGAAACCAATCAGCAGGTACACGAAGAGCATTGCTCCGAACAGCGGACCCGGCACCAGGGTCGCGGCGATCGCGACCTGGCCCAAGCTCAACAGCCCAAGCTGCCAATAGACGCGCGGAGTCTTGGGCTGAAATAAGAGCACATACTGCATATAGGATTGAAGGTTGCCCACGGCGCCAATCTGGCCGGCGCGATCGATGTACAGCATGTTCGCCGCCGAAACAACGACGATACCCAAGGCGACGCAGTCGGCAACTGATTGCGTCAGGTGGAACACTTTGCGAACGTCGGTTACGTAGATCGAAACCGCGACCGCAATCAGTGTTGTCAGCATCAGCACGACGGATCGTTCACCAACTGCGAGCATGATCGTTGCAAATACGATCAATGCCGCGATGCCGGCGCGAATCATCGTTTCCACAAGTTCGTTGCGCATGGCTGTGGTCGCTTCAATCGTGCATGTATCGCGTCTGCTCATCGTCCGAGACGTCGACCGACTGCATGTGCCGTCCCGCCAGTTGAACGTCGTATTCGGACGCGGTGCTCTGTACACGCTCCCAATCAATGGCACGCGTGCTGACCAACATCGTCGGGATCGTGCTCGGCACCAGCGATAACGCCTGAACCAGCCGCGTGGGAAAGTCCTCGTCTTGGTGTGGAGCGACCAAGGCCAGTTCGTCCATCTGCTGCTGGAAGAACAAGGGCGAGGTTGGCCCGGACCGTTGCAGAAACGTCGACGCTGCCAGACTCAGAAACAGCCGTCGGCCCGCTTGGCGGCACGCCTCGCCGATTAGCGTGGCCACAAAACTGATCGCGGTTTCGACATATTCGACTTGCTCGACCGTTGGTTCGGGGGGCTGCCACAAGTCGACCAAGAGCGCGAGATCGCGATTGCGGTGCTCCTCGAACTGCCTCACGACCAACGAGCCGCGGCGCGCGGTCGAGCGCCAATGAATCCAGCGTCGGTTGTCGCCTGGTCGCCAATCGCGCATGCCGTAATACTCCGCCTCGGTCGGCCCGCGCCGCCGCACGGCCTGGCCGCCTCCGGCCACTTGCCGCTCGACGAGCGACCAATCGTGCGTCAGATTGCCAATTCGCGGGTGGACGATCAGCGTTTGCGTGTTATCAATCGTCACGCTGTGACGCACGAGCCCTAGCGGAAAGCGTGTCGAAACGAGCAGTGGTCCGAAGTGATACCGCCCGCGACGCGGCAGGTAGCCTTGATAGGCGCACCGCTTTGATTCACCCGCGGCGATGGCGGGATAGAACACACCGACGCTGGTCGGCGGAGCGTTGGGATCGAGTTCGTCTTCGCGCGCGACACGATCTTCCACGCCGATCGACCAGATCCGCCACCACCTGCGCTGGTTTGTCACGACGACGTCGACTGCCAACCGCTGATCGGCACGGAGCTGCTGCGGTAACTCTCTGGCGACCGAGACGCGACGCAACGCAAATCGCCCATAGAGCAGGCTGAAAACGAACGGTCCGGCCAACACCGTGCCCAACAGAATCAACAGATTCAATTGGCGGAACGTCGCGCCGGCGATGATCGCGATCAGCACCAGCAAATTGTAGAACCCCTCGCGACATAACCGGATTCGACGCTTGTGAGCCATCGATTCACCAAAGTCAGTGAAGTGTGATCAGGGCTGTGCTGTGAATCGTTTGTGACTTCGAAATGGTTACCTAGGTCCCCGCAACCAGTCATTCGCCGCTACAACGGAACACGAACACCGTCGACCAATCGAGTCATCAAGGCCTCGATCGCCTCGCGCTGCGTTCCTTGAACGTATCCTTTTGCAATGACCCGGTGCGACAAAACCGGCACGGCCAACCGCTTCACGTCATCAGGAATGACAAAATTGCGATTCTCAATCAGCGCTAGCGCCTGGCTCGCGCGATACAGGCACAACGCGCCGCGCGTGCTGACCCCGACACGCAGGTCTTCGCACCGGCGAGTCGTGTCGACGATTTCGAGCAAGTATGAGTTGATGCTCTCGTCGACGTTCACGTCGCGCACCGCGCGCTGCAAGGCGATGACCTGCTGGTCATCCAGAACGTGTTGCAGCGAATCGATCGGTTCGCCGGAGCGGTGACTGGAGAGCACCTGCAGCTCGTCCTCGCGATCGGGATAGCCCACCGCGATCCGCAGCAAAAACCGGTCGAGTTGGCTTTCTGGCAGCGGATAGGTCCCTTCGAATTCGAACGGGTTTTGCGTGGCGATGACCATGAAGGGCCGCGGCAACTCGTGGGTTTGACCATCGATCGTCACTTGGCTGTCGTTCATCGCTTCCAATAACGCGCTCTGAGTGCGCGGCGGTGTGCGGTTGATTTCATCGGCCAGCACGATGTTGCCAAAGATGGGGCCGTGCGTGTACACGAACTGCCCGGTTTGCGGATTGAACACGTTGCCGCCGGTGATGTCGCTGGGCAGCAAATCCGACGTGAACTGAATCCGCGAAAACGTCGCCGAAATGCTCGTGGCCAATGCGCGGCCGATCAGCGTCTTGCCGACACCGGGAACATCTTCGAGCAAGACGTGGTCGCCGGCCAACAACGCCACGACGCACATCCGCACGACCTCCGCCTTGCCGAATACGACCTGGCTGACGTTGGCCTCTAGCTCGGCCACGAGATTCTGCAACTGGGTCGTCATTCCGGAGTTCCGCTCGGGGGTCTGTCGGCCGACGCTGCGTACGTGCTGGTCAGCCGGGGCAGGCGATGTGCTCGCGGCGGGCCAATCCGCATTGCGCTAACCATCCTAGTCCCGCCAAACCGCTTCGGTCCAGTCTGGCTCGTTCGGGCGGCCACACACAATCGGACGCGGTGGCCCGGTTAGGCTGCGATTCGCCGATACTAACACGCTTCTCATCGGCCGCGTTCCGGTCGATGCCCTATTAAGTTCACTGCTCGGTCACATAGACCGGATTGGTCAGAATCCACGGTCGGGCCTCGCCGGCCAGTGTGAGCCACACCTCCGCCCGGTAGACTCCCGACTGTGTAACGGGTACATCGAGCGAATGCCCTTGCTTCTCTTTAACCAGTTCTCCATTGCGAAACATCTTGATCGTGCCTTGTTGCGGTGTTTCGACGCGTAGCAGCAAACCATCGGATAGAGCAACTTCCGAGCCGATCGGCCAGTCTTGTTGATCGAGTGCGGCCTGATAGACGAATCCCGTCGGATCCGCGAGCCAATCAAACGCAACGTACGCCCGGCTCGCCTTTAACGCGGCGCGCACGCTGTCGGGAGTTACCTCATGTAACAACAGATGCGTACTGACGTGGCGAAAACTGCGCGGGTACGGATCCAAATCAAGTTCGAAGATGACGTCGCCCGGCTGCTTGTTGCGCAAAAGCGGCTTGAGCAACGGAATCTTGTCTGGGTCCAGTTCGGCCAGCTTCTTACCCAGGGCGTCCTCCAGCACAATCGTGCCGTCTTCAGTGATGGCGCCGCGATAGGCTTGATTGTGGTGCGCGTCGTTGGCCGATACACCCGTATGACGTGCTCGCTGGCACAACTCGTCAAAACGTTTCAGGTAGTCCGCCGGGTAGTCCAGCAGTGCGCCGAAAACTTCCTGAGGATAGCGGTCGATTGCCGAGGATAGCGTCAATAGCGTGAGCGGTGATCGCAGCGCGGCAATGAGTTTGGTTTCGTCCTTGAAGTCGGCATGGGTGTTGTAGATTTCGGTGCCGGTCAAATGATCGACGTCCCAGTCCATGCGCTCCTCGAGGTGGCACAAGAAGACCTGCCCGCCGGTGGACCGAATCAGATCGGCAAGTTGCTGCCGACCGGCCGTCTTTTCATCTTGAATGCTGCGCTTGGGATAGGCCAAATACCCGCCCGTTTCCGCGCCGGGAATCAGCAGGACGCCGTCTTTCATGCCTTGGTGTCCATCGACGATGTAGTCGTAGTGACTGGCCGGATGTTCGGTGAACATAATCACCTGCGCGCCAACTTGTTTGGCCGCGTCGACGATTTCGTCAATGGTTCCTCGGCTATCGTGGGAGAACGCCGAATGGACGTGCAGCAGGGCCCGTACGTCGTCGTATCCGCTGCGCAGTGAAACGTTGCGACGCTCCTCCTTGAGCGATTCGATTCGCTCGTGCGTAGCGCGTAACTTTTCAAGCCGCATCCGCTCAAGTGCATCAGCCAGGGCGTACTGTGTCAGGATACCGACCAGGACCGCGGCAACTGCCAGGTATGTAAAGCGCATGCGTCGTTTCCAGGCCTGGCGTTTTCGAGCGACGGCAAGCGTTCCGGCCGCCAAATGGGTGAGTCTTGGGCGAGTGGTCGCGATGCGCGACGCGGCTTTGACAACATACGGTAGCAGCGGCGACGCGCGATCGTTGACTCTATCGTACCATCCGGCCACTAGGCAGGAAACAAACGGCAGACCGGCGAAGTGCCTGGCCGCTCCAGGGGTGCGTTGAGCGACCGCGGTCAGTTGCTATACTGGCCCCGCGCGACCGTCGTTCGGGTTGGCGCTCCTCGTGGCAGACCGAAAGGATTCGCAGCACAGTACGTGCCGCTTGCCAATCATGCCGTACTTGATCGGAACCGACGAAGCCGGTTACGCACCGCGTTTGGGCCCGCTGGTCATTTCCGCGTCGGTGTTCTGGGTTGATGATCGTGGCGATGGAGATGATTTGTATCGCCGGCTGAAGCACATCGTGTGCAGAAAGCCTGCGCGCGGCGCGGTACAACGTCGCCTGGCCATCGCCGACTCGAAAGCGATCTATTCGACGGCCGGCGGATTGCAGTGGCTCGAGCGGGGTGTATTGGCGATGCTGTCGCTGCTGGGAAGTTGCCCGCAAGATTGGTTGGACATTTGGCGAATACTCGACGCGCAGTCGCTCGACCGGCTGCCGGCGCAGCCCTGGCACGCGAACTGCACGCTTACGTTGCCGGTGGCTGCCGACGCCGACGAGTTGGAGCGATTCGTGTCAACGTTGCGGCGCGGGATGGATCGTGCGGGAGTGCGCCTGCTCGCGTTAGCCAGCCGCGCGATCTTTCCGGCCGAGTTCAACAGCGCGAACGATCGATGGGGCAACAAGAGCCAGACGCTCTCGAAGCACACACTAGCACTCTTGGCCGAAATGCTGGGCCACTGCACGGGACAATCGGTGCAAGTCGTGTGCGACAAGCACGGCGGGCGAAACGCATACGGCCGACTCCTGCAAGAACAGTTTCCCGAGTCCTTAGTCGAAATTTATGGGGAAAGCACGGCCGAAAGTGTCTATCGCTGGGGTTCTGACCCTGAACGGATTGACGTGCGGTTTCGCGCGGGCGGAGAATCGTTCTTGCCGGCCGCGTTGGCGTCGATGACTTCGAAGTATTTGCGCGAACTTTCCATGCGCCTTTTCAACGAGTATTGGTGCCAACGTGTCGAAAACCTGGCGCCGACGGCCGGCTATCCAGCGGATGCCGTGCGATTTCGCGACGCGGTGCGCGACACGCAGCAAGCGCTGGGCATCGCCGACCATGTCATGTGGCGCAGCCGCTAGTCCATTGTTTCATCGCGCAACATCCTGGAAACAAGGCATGCAACTTTACATCGTCCGGCACGCCTACGCCGGCCAGCACGGCGATCCGAGTTACCCCAACGACGATCTGCGCCCCGTGACAGATCGTGGTCGCAAACGGTTCCGCCGGCTCATTAAGAAGCTTTCTAAGCGAGGGTTCGCGCCCGACATCATCGCCACCAGTCCCCTGACCCGCTGCCGACAAACGGCCGACATCATTGCCGATCGGTTCGACTTGGAGGACCGAGTCGTGGAACTCGATCTGCTGTGCCCGCAAAGCGAACTCGAAGCGCTCGTCGTGTGGACGAACGAACAGGGCATCGAAGTCGCGACGTGGGTCGGTCATTCGCCCGACGTGGAGCATCTGGCCGCGGCTTTGCTCGGCGCGCGACCCGGCGCGATCAACTTTGCCAAGGGCGCCGTGGCGGCGATTAACTTCGACGACGATTTGCGCGTCGGCGAGGGCGAACTTGATTGGTTCGTCAATCCGAAGTCGTACGGCTGTTAGTGCTGCGATGAGGGCGCGCGGTTTCGCCCAGATGCTTCCCGCATTCGCGCGCGGATGGTCGTGCGCTGCGCCGCCGCGCAACGGTCGAAGATTCGCGAAGTGCCGGAAAAGGGCCGGCCCTTGAATCAAGAATGATTATTGATATACTTCCAGCGAGGTCTCATGCGCGCCGCGCCGGCGCATCTCATTTTGCGTTTCCATTGACGAGTTTGCAGCTATGGACGTCAAACCAACTGTAGCGGAGCTAGTCGGCACGTTTACGTTGGTCTTGATTGGCGCGGCTGCTGGTGCCCAGGCCGATTCCGGGTCCGCCGGATTGACCGCCGTCGCGCTGGCGCACGGCCTGGCGCTGATGGTGATCGTCTTTGCGTGGGGCAGCATCTCGGGTGCGCACGTGAACCCGGCGGTCACGTTCGGCGTGGTCGTCAGCGGAAAGATGCCCGTACCCAAGGCGATTGCCTATTGGGTAGCGCAGTTTGTCGGCGCTGTAGCGGCGGCTTACACGTTGCGCTGGTTCCTCGGGCCCGAGTCGGGTTTAGGAGCCACGATTGGCAGCCTAACGCCCTACGGCGACGTGGCGGGCGACGCAACGAAGGTGATCGTGCTGGAGGCGATCCTGACATTCTTTTTGGTCACGGCCGTCATGGCCTCGGGAATTTTCGGCCTCAACGGTAGTCTGGCAGGAGTTGCGATTGGGCTGGTGCTGACGATGGATATTCTAGCTGGTGGCCCGCTCACCGGCGCAAGCATGAATCCGGCCCGCACGTTTGGTCCCGCTCTGGCAACGAGTAACCTGAGTTACTTCTGGATGTACCTAATAGGCCCGGTACTTGGCGGCGGCGTCGCGGGCCTGTTGTACACGCGATACTTTATGGTCGGCTACGGCGAGTCAACCGCTTGACGCGCCGTTCGCGCTGACAATGCAGGAGATGATGAAACGATGACGCACGTCACGGCAAGGCTTCGAGTTTTTGCACCTTGGTTGGTTCTGATGTTGGTATTCGTCGGCTGCGCGCCAGCCGACAAGAAGGAGCCGGCCGCGGTTGAAGGCGCCGCTGCGACCGACGAAGACGCCACGGCCCCCGCGGCTGACGAGCAAATGCAGGGCGAGCCGGTTTTGTCCGACGACGCGCCTCCAACTCCGGCGGTCAGCGACGAGCCGGATGAACCGGAAGAACCACCGGCTCCGAAAGACGAGGAGTCGACCGATGTCGATTCCAACAAGGTCATGCTCGGCAGCGACGAATTGTTCGCGGGCATTCCTGGCGAAGGTGATCTGACCGACGAGCAGATCGATGCCTGGTTAAGCGACCCGAAAAACCATGAAACGCTCGAAGTCGAATTGCCGCTTGGATTGGCCGCCGGCGCAGCGCAGATCAAGGGCCTGGACGAGAATCCACTTACCCGGGCCAAAATTGAGTTGGGACGCCAATTGTATTTTGACACGCGGTTGTCGTCCGACGTTACGATCAGTTGCGCAAGTTGCCACGATCCGGACGAAGGATTTGCAAAACACACGCAATTCGGCGCCGGAATCGGCGGCCAACTTGGCGGTCGAAATTCACCGGTCAGCTACAACCGCATTCTCAGCGACCTGCAATTCTGGGACGGCCGCGCAGGCTCGCTCGAGGAACAAGCGGTCGGACCGATCGCCAATCCGATCGAGATGGGCAACACGCACGAGCAGTGCGTGCAGTGTCTCGAAGCCATCCCAGGTTACAAGAAGCAGTTCGACAAGATCTTCGGCGGGCTCGATATCGACGCCGTTGGCAAGGCGCTTGCATCATTCGAGCGGGCCATCGTGACCGGGCCCTCGCCGTTCGACTACTACGAACAGTTGCGGCCCTTCGAGAGTCTCGACAAGGAAGACATCGAGGCAGATGACGACCTGAAGGCCAAGTACGAGGAAGCCCTGGCGGCCGCCGAAGCCCATCCCATGTCGGAATCGGCCAAGCGGGGGCGCGAACTGTACTTCACGGACAAGGCGAACTGCACGGCGTGCCACGTCGGCGCGAACCTGACCGATGAGAAGTTCCATAACATCGGCGTCGGGATGGACGTGGAAACGCCCGATATCGGGCGCGAGGTAGTCACCAAGGATCCAAAGGATCACGGCGCATTCAAGACGCCGACCGTGCGCAACGTGGCACTATCCGCTCCGTATATGCACGACGGCAGCCAGAAAACGCTGGCAGAAGTCGTCGAATGGTACGCCAAGGGCGGACACCCCAATCCCAACCTCAGCGACAAGATCAAGAAGCTTGACCTGACGGACCAGGACAAAGCCGATCTCGTGGCGTTCATGGAAGCCTGTACCGGTGATTTCCCGAAGATCAATCGCGCTCGGCTTCCCCAGTAGGCCGGCATGACCCTCGACGACGAACTGTATCAGGACAGGATTCTCGACCACTACGAGGAGCCGTTCCATCGTGGATCGTGCCCGGGCGCGACCCACGCACACGAGGAAGAAAATCCGCTCTGTGGCGACGTGGTGCGCATTGAATTGGCCCTCGAGCCCGACGGCAGGATTCGCGACGCGTTCTTCGACGGCGAGGGCTGTTGCATTAGCCAGGCGTCGGCCTCGCTGCTGATGGAGCGCATGGTGGGCAAACACCTCGACGACGTAAAACGGTTCTCGGCCGAGGACATGCTCGAACTGTTCGGCGCGCGGCTCACTCCGAATCGCCAAAAGTGCTGTCTGTTGCCGTGGCGAACTTTGCAAACGGCCATTTTTTCGCCCGTCGAGTCCGGTACAGGCGACGGCACCAAGCCGGATTGAGGTCCTGATGAGCGCTGCGCCGTCCTCGCATCTCGATGTCACGCGGCTGCGGGCCGATTTTCCCATCTTGCGCACCATCCTGCACAAGAGCGACCAGAATCCCGGCGTGCCGCTTGCCTACCTGGACAACGCGGCCACGACGCAGCGCCCCAGGCAAGTCGTGCAGGCGATCGTCGACGTCTACGAAAAGCACTACGCCAACGTGCATCGTGGAATTCACTGGCTGAGTGAGCAAAGTACCGACCTATACGAGGAAGCGCGCCGCAAAGTGCAGACGTTCATCGCCGCGGCTCAACCGGAGGAGATTATCTTCACGCGCGGAACGACCGAGAGCATCAACCTGGTTGCGCGCAGTTGGGGCGACGCGAATCTGAAGCCCGGCGATGAAATCCTGCTGACCGAGATGGAACACCACTCGAACATCGTGCCTTGGCAGCAGGCGGCCGAGCGCACCGGCGCGATCGTTCGATGGCTACCGATCACCGACGAAGGACGTCTGGCCTTGGGCGCGTTTGATCAGTTCCTTTCGTCGCGCACGCGGATCGTTGCGCTGACGGCCGTTTCGAACGTGCTGGGAACGATCAATCCACTGGCGCCGATTATCGCGGCGGCTCATCGCGGCGGCGCGCTGGTGCTGGTCGACGCGGCGCAGGGCGTGCCCCACCAGAAGACCGATGTTGCGGCTCTTGGGGCCGACTTTCTCGCGTTCAGCGGCCACAAGATGCTCGGGCCGTCCGGCGTCGGCGTGCTGTACGCGCGGCGCGAGTTGCTCGACGCCATGCCGCCGTTTCTGGGCGGAGGTAGCATGATCCGCCGCGTCACGACCGAGGGCTTCGAGCCCGCCGATCCGCCTGCCAAATTCGAAGCCGGGACACCGCCGATCGCCCCGGCGATCGGATTGGCCGCGGCGATCGACTATCTCGAGCACGTCGGCGTTGACGCCATCGCCGCGCACGAGCGCGCGCTGAGCGCCCGAGCGCACGACGTGCTGCACTCGATCGACGGCGTGCGCGTTTTAGGGCCCGGCCCGGAGCAGAGTGGCGGCATCGTCAGCTTTGTCATCGACCGGATTCACGCGCACGACATTGCGCAGTTGCTCGATCGCCAGGGGATCGCCGTGCGCGCCGGGCACCATTGCGCCATGCCCTTGCACAAACGGTTGGGACTTGCCGCCACGACACGGGCCAGCTTCTACCTGTACAACACGCCGGAAGAAGTCGACGCGCTCGGCACCGCGATCGAAGAAATCAAGCGCGTCTTTCGACGCAAATAGCCGCGCTGGCGATGAGCGCACTCGCGGCAAGCGCGCCGCTTGCTGCCAGATGAGCATCTCCGCGTTGCAACCTAGGCCAGCAGTTCCTTGACGACGCGGCCGTGGACGTCGGTCAATCGGAAATCACGGCCGGCGTAACGATACGTCAACTGCGTGTGGTCCAGCCCGAGCAGATGAAGGACCGTGGCGTGCAGGTCGTGCACGTGGACCTTGTTCTCGATTGCGGTAAAGCCGAACTCATCGGTCGCGCCGTGGGTGTATCCGCCGCGGGTTCCCCCGCCAGCCAACCACATCGTGAATCCGTAGTGATTGTGATCACGCCCGTCGAGTTGCGGATACTCGGCGACCGGCGTACGGCCGAATTCGCCGCCCCAGATGACCAGCGTGTCGTCGAACATGCCGCGCGACTTGAGATCGGCGAGAAACGCCGCGATCGGCCCGTCCCAGTCGGCGGCTTGCGCGGGGTGCAGCTTGTTTAGTGCGTTGTGATTGTCCCACGGTTGGCCGGCCGCGGTCCAAAGTTGTACGCAGCGCACGCCCCGTTCGAGCAAGCGTCGCGTCATGAGGAGTTGCCGGCCGTGTTGGCCCTCGCCATATGCTTCGCGCACGTGCTGCGGTTCGCGGGAGATGTCGAATGCGTCGGCGGCTTCGGATTGCATGCGAAACGCCAATTCGAACGATTCAATGCGCGCTTCCAAGTCCGCGTCTTCCTGCCGCCGGTCCGCGTGGCGGCGATTCAGCCGCTGTACCAGATCGAGCTGCCGGCGCTGCGCGTCGCCGGGCGTCGTGGAGTTGCGGATGTTTTCCACCAGCTTGTTCAGATCGGTGTGCTTGGTGTCGATGTACGTTCCCTGAAACGCCCCGGGCAGAAACGCCGATTGCCAGTTCTGGGTGGACATGATCGGGTAACCGCCCGGGCACATCGCGATGAAGCCCGGCAGATTCTCGTTCTCCGATCCCAATCCGTACGTCAACCAGGAACCCAGGCACGGGCGCGGCAGCCGCGCGTCGCCACAATTCATCAACAGCAACGCAGGCTCGTGATTCGGCAGATCGGCGACCATTGAGCGAATGACGCACAAGTCGTCGGCGTGCTGGGCGGTCTTCGCAAATAATTCGCTGACTTCCAGTCCGCACTCGCCGTAGCGAGAGTACTTGAACGGCGAGCGCATCACTGCGCCGGTCTTGCGCTCGGTGCGCAGATGCGCGGTGGGGATCGGTTTGCCGTGGTACTTGTCCAGCAGCGGCTTGGGATCGAACGTGTCGATCTGCGATGGTCCGCCGTTCATGAACAAGTGGACAAGGCGCTTAGCCTTGGGGGCGAAGTGGGGCGGCTTGGGCGCGAACGCCGACGCACTGGACGGTGGTGGTTGGGCACTCGCGCCGGAGGCAGCAGCCAGCAGATGCTGATCGGCCAACAATCCGGCAAGCCCGAGCATGCCCACGCCTTGCCCGCTACGGCGCAGCATGTCGCGCCGCGAGATGATCTGCGGCGGCGGCGTCTTGATTCGTTGGCTCATGACAAGTCGGCTGAAGGTGCGATCAATCTACAAATACGAACTCGTTGGTCATCAACAATCCCTGAGCCAACTCGTGCAACGTTTGCGCTCTTTGTGGCGAGCGACGCAGAAACGACACGGACCACCCAAGCTCGTCACCATTCGGGTCGCGCCCCAGCGCCAACCGAAAGAGCATACGAGCGCGCTTGGCATCCGAGTTCGCTCCCGTATCGCCAACCGCGGTGCTGGCCCGGGTGGCCAGGTGCTTAGCGCAGGATTGGATCAGCGGATGATTCATCATAAACAGAGCCTGCTGCGGAATGGTCGTTTGGCTCCGCTTGGGGCTCGTTGCGTCGGGACTTGGGAAGTCAAACGTGAGATAAACTCCAGGCAAGTCACGCCGGTCGATGTAGCCATACATGGTCCGACACGTCGCGGTGGGGTCGGCGATGTTCTTCCGGGACGGTCCGCCCAAGGACGGTTCGAGCCTCCCGGCTACGGCCAGCATCGCGTCGCGCGTCGCCTCGAAATCAAGGCGTCTCCGGTTCATCCGCCACAGCAAGACGTTGCTCGGATCGGCGGCAATTCCGTCAGCCCGATCGGTGCTAGTCTGCGCAAAAGAGGCCGACAGCAGAACTCGGCGGTGCAGATGCTTGAGCGACCAGCCGTGTCGCATGAAATCATCTGCCAGCCAATCCAACAACTCTGGATGCGAAGGCGGCTCGCTCCGCACACCAAAGTCACTGGGCGTGCCAACCAGCGGCTTGCCGAAGTGCCAGTGCCAGACACGGTTGACGATCACCCGCGCGGTCAACGGATTGTTAGGATCGACGATGGCTCGGGCAAGATCCAAACGGCCGCTGTCATCCGGTCGAAACGGCTCCGGCTCGTCCGCGCAAAGAACGCGCAAGAATCGGCGGGGCACTTCGTCACCCAATTGATTCGGATTGCCGCGCAGCAAAACGCGCGGCGATGTTGGGACCGGCAGGTCTTCCAACACCATGGCCCGCGGCGGCGCGGCAGGGTCGCTTGCGCTTGTCTTTTCGATTTCCTTGAGCATCTCGCCGCGAAGATTCTGCGACTTACGATCGGGCAGCAACATCAGCGCCGTCAACTCGGTGCGCTGTACGCCTGCCGGTGCGTCCGGGTGGTAGAAGACTTGCCGCAGCGACTCCAGGTCGGGATCTTCGAGCGTTGCCGGCGTCGGACGGCCCGCCGCGCGAGATTGTTCGACCGCTTCTTGCCACGCATTTTCCGCACGCAAGAGCAACTCGCCGTAACGGGTTGCCACATCGTCCATGCCGGAAGGCGGTTTTTCCGACAGAGCCGATGCCACCAGCGGATGGACCGGTTCGTCGGCGATTGTCCGCGCGACGACGTCCGACGCGCGGCTGGAAAACTCCGATTCGCGCAGCGCCCCCAGGGCGTGCCAGACGGTCCAAATTGGATCCCGGGCTTTCGCCGTGCGCGCCAGATAGACCTGATACCGAACGATCATCGTCGGATTCAGATCGCCCGGCTCGGCCACGAACATGAAGTCCTCGGTCGGGGGCCGGTCCTTGAGGTCGTGCGCTGCCAGCAAGTATTCCGAAACGCGCGACCGCGCCGTGGCAATCACGGCGTCGAACTTCGCCTGCAAAAAATCGTCGAGCTTTTGTTGCAGCGCCGTCAACTTCGCGGCAAACGTTCGATAGGCTTCCGTCTTCGGCGGCTCCTCGAATAGCGGAGGCACCAGCGGAGTCGTCGAGCTGGCAAACACGCCGTAAAGGGAATAGTAGTCGCGCGTGGGAATCGCGTCGTACTTGTGGTCGTGACACCGCGCGCAGGACACGGTCAGTCCCATCAAGCCGCGCGTGACGACGTCGATCCGGTCGTCGATCACGTCGTGCTTGTTGTTCATGAAGCCGTTGCCGAGCGTCAGAAAGCCGAGCGCGGTTAGTGGACGTCGATCATCGCCCAGGTTCAGCTTGTCGGCCGCCAATTGTTCGACCAGGAATCGATCGTACGGCAGATCGGCGTTCAGCGAACGGATAACGTAGTCTCGGTACGTGTACGACCACGGAAAGTCGCTGTCCTTGAACAATACGTGCCCGCGCGAGTCGGCGTAGCGGGCCACGTCCAACCAGTGCCGGGCCCAGCGTTCGCCGTAGCGCAAAGAGGCGAGCAAGCGGTCGACAACTCGCTCCACCGCGTCGGGTGATTCATCCGCGGCAAACGCGTCCAATTCCTCCATCGTTGGCGGTAGGCCGGTCAGGTCGAACGTCAGTCGTCGCAACAGGGTCCGTTTGTCGGCCGGCGGCGACGGCGCGAGCCCGGCTTCCTCCAACCGCGCAAGAATGAACCGGTCGATTGGTGACCGGCACCAATCCGGCTGGCTAACCTGCGGCAGCGGCGGGCGAACGATCGGTTGAAACGCCCAATGCGTTGCCCGAGCGGCGTCGATGCGTTCCTGCTCTGCGGCGACCGATTGTCGGGCGATGGCGTGTTCATCGGCTTCGGGCCAAGGCAGTCCGTGCCGGACCCAACGTTCCAGGGAGGCGATCTGCTGTTCGGTGAGCGGATCATCCTCCGGCGGCATTTCCAACTCGTCGTGGCGGACCGCGCGGATGAGCAGGCTGCTGTCAGGGTCCCCGGCAATCGCTGCCGGGCCGCTAATGCCGCCTCGCAGGATCGCGGCCCGCGAAGTCAGCGCCAGGCCGCCTTCGGGGTCGAGCAGGTCACCATGGCACCTGTGGCAACGCTCAACCAGCAGCGGGCGAATGTGCTTCTCGAAAAACTCGACTTCGGCCGCCGCGGCTTTGATTGGTTTGGTCGCGGACTCGGCCGCGTTGGTTTCGTCGGCCGGCGCGCGCAGCGGCTGCCCGCCGGCAACGAGTGCCAGCGCGATCAGACCAGCGGCAATGCGGCGTGCATCGAACATCGGTTAAGTCTGCGGCGACTTTCCCTTCGGAGCGATCGGTCGTTGTCCCCACGGAATCGGCATGGTTGGGGGCCTGCGATGGCGGTCGCGCCGAACATCGCAGGGCCGATCCTTGAAGTAGTTGACAAACCGCACTAATTGCTTGACCCCTTCTTCGTAAACCTGGCGGCCCTTTTCAGGTGTGGCCAGTTCCGGTTCGCCCAGCACGCCGGTCTCGCTGTAGCTGCTGGTCCAAGAGATCACGGTTGCCGGTCCGGCGGCGAACAGATCGACCCAGTTGAACGGGCTTTCTTCTTCGTTGAAGCTGATCGTGCCGTTCTTGATCAAATCGGTGCGCACGTTGTCGCCGTCGAGGTACATGTAGAGCGAGGTTTCCAACTCGCAGGCGTGCGCGCACCCACCGGGAAACTTGCTCTGCCGCCAGTTCGGCAGAAACTCTTTGTCGACGGTCAGCAACTGCCACCACCCGCAGACCAGGCACTCCGCGTCGGTTTCGAGGCAGGCTCGCCGCGCGACCAGATCCAGGTTGGGCATGTTCGATCCGTGGCCGTTGAGCAAGATGATCTTCTTAAACCCGTGGTACGCCAGCGACTTGGCAATGTCGAGCACGTGGTGCATGAAATGCTCGAAGTCGTTGTTGATCGTGCCGGGAAAGTCCATCACGTGGCCCGTGTATCCGTATGCCACGATCGGCAGCACGAGCATCTTGTCCGGGATCTCTTTGGCCGCGCCATATGCGATACCGCTAGGACAAACCAGGTCGACGTCCAACGGCAAGTGCGGGCCATGTTGTTCGACCGCGCCACACGGCAACACGCAGACCTTGCCCATCTCGATCGCGTCGTTGATCTCGGGCCAGGTGAGCTTTTCGTAACGATATTCAGTGGCTGCGCGGCTGGGCATGAATCGTTCCGACTAGGGGCGACTCGTGGGCTCGACGTCGTCGTGGATGGCGGCTCTACGATCGGCTACCATGACCCATTCATACTAGCCGACATGCGACACTTACCTCAACAGCCGGCCGGCCCGGCCAGCGTCAAAGTTTGATGATCAAAACACTTGTTGCGCCACGGGGCGCCCGACAATGAAGATCGCCTCGGTACGCACAATGGCGCTGCGCGGCGCGACCGACGACCACGGTTGGCCCGGCGGCACCGATCCCGACACACAGTACAACACGCTGCTGGAAGTCGTCAGCGACGAGGGACTGGTCGGCTTGGGAAGTTGCTACACCACGCGGGCCCTGGTCGAGGGCTCGTTGGAATTGCTCAACCCGATGCTCATCGGTCAATCGGCGCTCGAGCCGCAGCGCGTCACCGAGACCATGCGGCAGAGTACGTTTTGGCTTGGCCGGGGCGGCTCAGTGGAGCACACCATCAGCGGCCTGGACATCGCGCTTTGGGATTTGTGGGGCAAGGCGGTCGGGCAACCTGTTTCGAAGTTGCTCGGCGGCAACTACCGCGAAGCGATCAAGCCTTACGCATCGATCCTGTTCGATCAGCCACCGGTCCTCGCTGAGAAGCTGCGAGAACAAACGGCCCGTGGGTTTCGCGCGATCAAGATGGGCTGGCGGCCATTTGGTCGCGTCAGTCGCAAGCTCGACGAGCAGTTGATCAAGACAGCGCGCGAGACGGTCGGCGACGATGTCGAGTTGATGGTCGATGCCGGCGGCAGCGAACAGTTCTGGCCGCACGGCGTTTCCTGGGCCCGCGGGACGGCCCGGATGCTCGGCGACTGGGGTGTCGTGTGGTTCGAGGAGGCGTTGCGGCCCGACGACGTGGAAGGATTCCGGGAATTGCGCGCGGCGTCGCCCGTGCTAGTTGCCACCGGCGAGGTGCTGACGCGCCGACACGCGTTTGCGCCGTTCATCCAATCGCGGGCCGTCGACATCATTCAGCCCGATCTGACCAAGTGTGGCGGGTTGACCGAAGGGCTCCGGCTGGCCTGGTACAGCTACGACCAGGGAGTCCAACTCGTGCCCCATGGGTGGAACACGGCGATCGGCGTGGCCGCCGACCTGGCCCTTTCGGCCGCGATGCCGGTCGCCCGTTGGGTGGAGTTTCAGACCGGCGTCCCGTACATCGAGGAACTGGTCGAGCCTCGCCTTGAGCTCGACGCGGATGGGATGCTGCGCGTGCCGGACGGCCCGGGACTGGGTGTGGCGTGGAACCGCGATGCGCTGGAAAAGTACACCCGCCGTTAGGTTGTGTGTCGTAAGTGCGATCTAGCGTCGTGCGGTCGTTTTGCCGCCGGATCGGCGTCGGCGAATCTCGACGAATCTCTTGGATTCGCCTGCGATTCTCCTTCTTGCCCGGCGGCAAAACGCCTCACCCTTTGGCCGACGAGCCACTTACGAGACGCAACCTAGTCGATCAGCGTGAAATCGGCGAGATGCCAAACGTGAAATCGGGCAGCTCGGGTGATAAGATTGCGGGCACAACGATTCTGATTTCGCGGAGGACTTCTGTCATGGGCCGACTCACTGCGTGCTGTTTGAGCGTCGTCGCAATCGGAACTAGTTTGTGGCTTACGGCGCCCGCGATGGCCGCCGATGCAAAACCGCCGCGCGAAGGCTATAAAGCGCCCGACTTCTCGCTCAATGACCCCAACGGCAAGAAGGTGACCCTGTCGAAGTTGCTCGACAAGTCGTCGGTGGTTCTGGTCGTGCTGCGCGGCTTTCCCGGCTATCAGTGTCCTCTCTGCACGATGCAGGTGGGCGGCTTGTTAAGCAACGCCGAGAAACTGGCCGACGCGAAGTCGCACGTCGTGCTCGTCTATCCGGGTCCGGCGGAGAACTTGGATCAGTGGGCAACCGAGTTTCTCAAGGGCAAGGACCTGCCGGACAACTTCTCGCTCGTGATCGATCCGGATTATGTGTTCACCAACGCGTATGGCCTTCGTTGGGACGCCCCGCGCGAAACGGCCTATCCGTCGACATTCGTCATTGATCGACAAGGCACGGTCCGACTGGTGAAGATCAGCAAGCAGCACGGCGACCGGGCCAACGTCGACGAAATCGTCCAAGCGCTTCCCGGCGCCAAGTAGCGGCCGTCTGTTCGTCCGTCAGCCGCGACGTGTGCCACCGGTTCAGGAATCTTGCGGAACCACATCATGGATCAGGATCCCAGGACGTTAACTTCCAAGCAACAGGCAATAGCCGACATGTGGGACGCCCATGTGGCTGCCGAGTTTTCCGAGCACAGCTTGGACGCGACCCTGGCCACAATGACCGGTAGCCCATCGGTCAATCACATGCCGGTGATAACCGGCGGGCGCGGACTGGACCAGGTGAAACACTTCTACGGCACGTACTTCATCCCTTGCCAGCCGCCCGACACCGAGACCGTGCCCCTTTCCCGCACCATCGGCGAAGACCGTTTGGTCGACGAGTTGCTACACAAATTCACGCACACGATCGAAATGCCGTGGATTCTGCCCGGCGTGCCGCCCACCGGAAAGCGTGTGGAAATCGCCGTGATCGTCGTTGTTTCGTTCGAAGACGGGAAGATCTCCGGCGAGCGAATCTATTGGGACCAGGCCTCCGTACTCGTTCAGTTGGGACTGATCGACCCGAGCGCACTTCCGGTCTGGGGCTTGGAAGTTGCCGAGAAAGCGGCCGACCCGACGCGGCCGGCCAACGGATTGATCGAACGGGCCGAGTCGCACGGCTAACGCCCGGATGCGCGCCGCCACAGTGCCAGCGCCGTCAATGCCCAACAGCTTGCCGGCGTCGAGATGAACTGGTCGTCGCCATGCGGATCGCCGTTGTCGAACATGACCTGAATCGGCTCGGAGCGGCTCTTGACGAACCACGACCCATCGTCGAGCTGTGTTTGCAACAAAAACTCGATGCCGCGGCGGCAGGCATCCTCGTCCGGCGAGAGGCCCGTCGCCAACAGGACGCAGAGCGCTTGTCCGGTGGCGTACGCGTCGCTTTGCATGTCATCGAGCTGCGGCCAGCCTCCGTCTTCTCGTTGCGCGGCCAGCAGAACGTCTCGCGCCGACGCCAGTTGGTCGGATACGTCGAGCAAGTGCAGGCACCAAAGCCGGCCGGTCTTGTCTTCGGTGCTATTGACCGGCGCGTTGATCAGCCACTGTTTGGCGTGGACCAAAGCCTGATCCACCTGCTGTCGCAGTTCGGATTCATCGCCCGAATCGTCCGGCGCGAAAGCTTGCAGCCCGGCGACGGCGATGGCCGTGGCGCTGGCCGACGACTCTTCGAGCGGCGGGCGATTCGACTGCACTTGCCAGTGCCCGTCGTCGTTTTGCGTCTTGACCAGGTAGGTGACCATGGCCGTGGTCAATTCGTCTTTCGGCCAGTCGGCGAGTTGCAGTGCGGCCAGAGCATAGCCCACGGTCAGAGCCCGTCCGCCAATGCCCTTGCCGTTGCGCAAGCTGTCGAGTCGGCCGCTAAACGAGCCGCGGACGAATTCGGTTTGCAGGTCGAGGACCGTTGCATCGGTGTCGATGCCCGCATTGCGACTGGCCACGATAGCCATCATGGGCAGGGTCTGGTGGTGGCACGAGAAGCAGCGACGATGATCCGGGTAGTTCATCGCGGCAACGGCGACCAGCGGCACGCCTTTTTCTAGCGCGGCCGTTACACGGCGGGTGAGCGTGGCGTCTTTGCCTCTGCTCGGCTCGTCGGCCGCGTTGGTCGTCGTCCCGGCAGCCGTGACGACGAGTATCGCGACTGCCAACGGCTTTACGTTGCGTGCAATCATCCTGCTTGCTCCTCGGCCATTCACGCGCGCTTCCCCAGTCCCTTGAGGATACACGATATGTTATTCGCAAGCACGTGTGGCATGTGGCTGCCAGCGCGAATCGTGCTGCGGCAGTTTAGCGCGCTGTGGGCGGCCGAAATGGTGCGCCGTGTTGCGTCGTTTGCTCTGCGCCATGTGCCCTGCCAAAATGGGACGCACTCGCATTGTTCGTGTGTTCGACTGGCTGACGTACGCATCATGCTCGACCAGATCACCAACCGGCTGCCCAGACCCTGCTCGACACGGACACTCCGTGCCGATTCCGCGGTGGCGGCGGCACGCGGCGTTGCGCTTTCATCGCGCGCCACCAGAGCGCTGTTTATTCTCGCTTGGTTGGCGATTCCAAACTTCCCGACGGCTCTCGCACAAGCACAGTCGTCCGATGAGCAGGGCGCCATATCCGATCAGGAGTCGGGCCGTCCGGCGCCAATCAAACGAGTCGCGGCGATTGTGACCGAATATCGACACAACTCGCATGCCGACGTGATCGTCAGTCGGTTGCTGCTGACCGACACATTGGACGGCAAGGGGAAAGAACCCCGGCTTAAACTGGCGTCGCTGTATACGGATCAGCGACCATCCAACGACACGAGCCGGCTACTTGCCGCGTCTCACCGGTTTCCGATCTACGACACGATCGCCGGCGCACTTACACTGGGCACGGGCAAGTTGGCCGTCGACGGCGTGTTGCTGATCGCTGAACACGGCGACTATCCCTATTCGTCGACTGGTAACCACCAATACCCGAAACGCCGCTTCTGGGACGAAACGATCGCCGTGTTTCGGGCCAGCGGACGGGTCGTTCCGGTCTTTGTCGACAAGCACCTGGCCGACAACTGGAAAGACGCGAAACATCTGTTCGACACGGCGCGCGAGATGCAGATCCCGCTGATGGCCGGTTCGAGTGTGCCGGGCACGTGGCGGCATCCGCCGGCCGACGTCGAATCTGGCGCGCGGATTGATCGGATTGTGGCTATCACCTACGGCTCGACCGACGCGTACGGATTTCACGCATTGGAAGCCGTCCAATCGTTGGCCGAACAACGGGCCGGAGGCGAAACGGGCATCCGAAGCGTGCAGATGCTCAGCGGCGACGACGTTTGGAGCGCAAAGCGACAGCAGCAGTTCGATCCGGCGATGTTCCAAGCGGCCTGGGATCGGCTGCCCGATCGCCGCGAAGACGCCCCGTTGGAAGAACTGGCGAAAGATCCGAAGCTGATGATCGTCGAGTACAACGACGGCCTACGGCTCGACCTGTTCGAATTGAACGGTGCGGCGAGCGGTTGGTCGGCCGCATGGCGATATGCCTCGGACGGCCGAATCGAATCGACGCAATTCTGGACGCAGGAGGCCCGGCCAGGCTATCACTTTCAACTGCTACTGAACGGCATCGAACGCATGGTGTACAGCGGCCGTCCGTCGTGGAACGCGGAACGTACGCTGCTGACCAGCGGCGCGCTGGACGCACTGCTGCAGTCGCACGTAGCCGATTCGACTAAGATCCATACGCCGTATCTCGATGTGGCGTACGAACCTATTTGGCGTTGGCAGAAGCCCAGTCCCCCTCCGCCGGGGCGTCCTTGGAGCGAACAGTAGTCGAATTCGGCGGCAATGGGTAAACGGTGTCCGGTGCCGCCACCCGTAAGGAGAGGTTGGCGACAGGCGGACCCGTCAAAACCGGCGAGAACGGAATAATCCCGGCCTTGGCACGCGAGAATAGTTTGCTACTCCGGACGCGGTGTAGCAAAATAGGCGTTAGCGCGGCAGGACGGAGTTTGCCGGGAAATTGCCCAGGCGGTTGGCTTCGGCCCATTTCTTCCGTCCTGGTGCACTGCCCGGCGCTTGGGCCCGTCCGTACTGAGAACGTCGGGACGCCGCCCAATCCCATCAACCAAGGAACGACAGTTTGAGGCCCGGGCATTCCATGGCGGATCGCCTTTTGCGCAGAGGCTCTCCCTTGGCGCCTGGGCGTGCGCGCGCATCGGCCCGTCGACCCGAGGTAGTCCGACTTGGGCTGGACCCGTTGGAAGACCGGCGGATGCTAGCGGTCGCGCCGGTCGAGACCGTGTTCCACGATTTGGTCTCGGTCGAGGTGGTTGATCGCCACCTGTTCTACAACAACTCAAGCTATGACGGGAACGACCCGGCGGCCAACGCGGCCGATGCTGCGGCCATCGCCACAGACAAGACGGCGTTGCTGCCGACCGAAACCGCGAGCTTCGCCAACTACTCGAGCTACAGCCGCGGCATCAACGGCGTAATCATCGACATCGCCGGCTTACCCAGCTACACGCTTTCGGCCGACGACTTCGAGTTTAGAGTCGGCAATACGAATGACCCGTCAAGTTGGACCGATGCGCCGATTCCGCAAATCTTCGTTCAGGCCGGCGCCGGGGCAGGCGGGTCGGTTCGCGTCAAGTTGATCTGGAACGACGGGGCAATCGTCGGGCAGTGGCTACAAGTGACGGTCAAGGCCACGCCCGCGACCGGGCTGGAAACTCCCGACGTGTTCTACTTCGGCAACGCCGTGGGCGAGACCGGCAACAGCGCCGCCGATGCCATCGTTGATGCGACCGACGTGCAGGGCGCAGCCAATAATCCGCGCGGTGTTGGTAATCCCGCACCGATCGATTTCGCCTACGACTTCAATCGCGATACGTTGGTCGATGCCACCGATGAACAAATCGCGACCGACAATGCCACGACCGGGCCCACGGCACTCCAGCTCATCGATACCCCCGAATTCGTGCCGGAACTTGAATACCAGCGCCCGCCGATCACGTTGTACAACCGGGGCGACAACGGACACCCGGCCCATTTTTCTCCGACGCTCGTCACCACGAAGGCGGGCACGGTGCTGGCGTTCATCGATGCTTGGGCCAATTCGCACGATCAAAGCTCGTATGCGATTCTTGTGCGTCGCAGCACCGACAATGGGGTCACGTTTGAACCGGCAACGGTTGCCTACGGTGTTCCACCTGGAAGCGGCGATCGCATCGCGGCGACGTCGGTGGTTGTGGAACAAACGACCGGCAAGATCATCGTCATGTTCACGCGCGACGTGCGCGACGTACTGGTCATGACGAGTACCGACGACGGGCTCACATGGACCGAACCGGTCGACATTACGCTGGACGTAACGGTCAGCGAGGGAAGCAATCCCGGCCCGCCAGGCATGTTCCCAGACATACCTTGGGGATGGATCGCCGTGGGCCCCGGACATGGCATTCAATTGCAGAACGGCCCGCACGCTGGCCGGCTGATCTTTACGGCCGACCATCGCCAAACCGTCGACAACACTGGGCCTTCCTGGTCGCACATCATGTACTCCGACGACCTCGGGGAAACTTGGAATCTGGGCGGTGGACTGCCGTACGACCACGAGGGCGGACCGTCGCCCAACGATTACTCGAATGAGAACCAGGTCGTCGAGCTGTCCAACGGCGACCTGTACATGACCATCCGGATCAATATTGGCAACGAGAACCAGCGCGGTGCCTCCTGGAGCACGGACGGTGGAATCACCTGGTCGGACATGGTGCGCGTGCCTGCACTTCGCACGCCCGAGGTTCACGGGAGCATCATTCGGCTGAATGACGGCGTGATCCTGTTCGCCGCGCCAACCAATCGATTCAACAACTTCCGCCGCGGGTTAACCATTTGGGCAAGCTACGACGACGCCCAGACCTGGACCACCAAGCGGACTGTGTTTTTCGGATTCTCGGCCTACTCCGACATGACCGTTGTCGGACCAGACACCATCCTGGTGGCCTACAACCGCGGATTCACCGGCGGCAAGTTCATCAGCAGTGGAACCAGCGTTCCCGAGTGGCGAACCGAGACCGCGTTGGCACGGGTGAATCTGCAATGGCTCGAAGGCACGGATCCGTATCAGTTCATATACCACTTCAATGAAGGCGCTCCGGGCGAAGATTCGAATACTTCGGGTGCGTCCATTCAAGACTACGGGCCTTGGGATCAGCGTGCGGCGGCGTTCAACCTGATAAACTCGCCTGCGCCAAAATATGTTGCCGGTGCCAACGGCGACAGCGCGCTTCAATTGACCGACGATCGGGACGAAGTCGTTCTATCGCAAGGGGAAATCGAAGCGTTTCAGTTCGACGTCAACGACAGCTTCACCATCGAAATCACGATGAAGACCAGCGATGCCGACGGTGTGGTCATCGGGACGCAGCTGGGGATTCACGGGTGGCGTCTGTCGGTGGTCGATGGCAAGCTTCAATTCGTGCTCAACGATGGGACGAACGCACCGACGATCACCAGCGACGCGACGATCCATGACGGCCAGTGGCATCGCATCACCGTTGTGCGCAACGCGTTAAAGACTGGAAATGCCCAAAAAACGCTCAATCTGTTTGTCGATGGCGCACCCGCCGCGACTACCGCCGTGGACACGACGTTCTTTCCGCGCGATGCGAGCGATCCGGACGATCCAGTGATCTTGGGTGCGGATTCCAGTCTGTCGGTTGATAGCCAATTGGCGATGACGATTGACACGCTGCGAATTACTCGGGCGGCACTAGCGCCGGAAGAGTTCCTTCCGGAAGAATTCGTGGCGCCCACGCAACCGCCGGCGCCGGAATACACCGGCAACGCTCCCACGTCGATTCCCGGGTTGCAACTCTGGCTTCCACCCTATGACCCAACCCAATTCTGGGGCGACTGGCAGCGGTTCGCCAACCCGTTGCCGTTGAATCCATTCAACGGCATGGCAAGTCGTTCCATGATTGACCTCTCGCTAAACGAGTGGCGGATCTTCTCGGCCAAGGAGTTCAACAGCATTCTCTACGGCGAAGACGAAGCGATTGGGCCCCATTGGCAGTACACGGCCAAGTCGCACTTGGGAAGCGGTTCTGAATTGAAGGTCCGAAACTCATCGGGCATCAAAGAGACGAACTTTGACTTCGTGCAGAACAACGGCGAGTTTACGCTTTCGGCCTTTATCAACGTGAAAGCGAACACCGGCGGCTTTATGACGATCTTCGACACGAACGAAGGCGTCGCGGGACGTGCCGGATTCAGTTTTCTGCGCCAACACGACGGGCGAATTTCACTGTTGGTCACCGGCGGAACGCCCGAGACGATCCGCTTCTCCGGCCCCGCGCCCGGCGGTGCAATGGCACTGCAAACGTGGTACCACGTAGCGGCAGTCGGCAATGGACCAGGTAACCCAATCAAGTTCTATGTCACGCCGGTCGACGATAAGACGATCACTGAATACACCTCGACGAGCACGTTTGGCGGATCGAACGGCACGTACGCCACCGACGTGTTTCACGATCTCTACATCGGCGGACGCTCCGGCCAGAATCCTGGCGCCCAGCCGTTCAATGGCGGCATGGTGAATCAGACGATCTTCGATCGTGCGCTTTCACCGTTGGAAATCCAGAAGCTGTTTCAATACGGCAAGGCGCTGAGCTACCAGAACGCGCCGTGGCTCAACAAGAACGTGATCTTGGACGTCAACAACGACGGCAATGTGTTTCCGATCGATGCTCTGCAGGTCATCAACCGTCTGATCCTTGATGGCACGGGACCTCTGCCTAATCCGTCAGCAGGAGACACGCCACCTCCATTCGTCGACGTCTCGGGCAACGGTAGTCTCGAACCGTTAGACGCGTTGATTCTGATCAATTGGCTGATCCTGCGTCCCAACGGGGGTGGATCGGTGGCCGTTCCGCCTGCCGCATCGGAGGATGGGGGCGTTTCGCCAGCCGTAGCCGCCGGTTTTTCAGAAGTGTCGACGGAACCGTCCGCGGAGCCTCTCAGCGCATCACAGGAGGATGTCTCGGCTTCGACGTTGGTCGTCAGCCCAGCGACGATGGTCAAGACGACATCACCGCAAGAGGCGCCAGTGCAAGCGATGGTAGTCAATGCATTCGCGACATCGTCGGGCAGCATCGTTCCCATCTCGAACACGATTCCCACGGCCTCCGAGAGTGATGGTTCATCGACCGCAACTTCTACTAGTGGCGGGACAAGTCACGACGCGGTAAGCGCAGAACTGCTGATCATCGATTCGTTCGATGCTGATCGGGCGCCGGCCCTGTTGGCGCGGGACGAAGAGACAGATTCAAACACCGGTGTTTCTGGTGATTCGGTCGACAAGTTGGCCGCTGACGCGTACTACGCTGAGTTCGGCATCTGGGACTGATCGACCGCCGAAGTCCGTCTGACCACTGTGCGGATTGGTCGGCTATCGCCATCGCGCGTCGCACGCTACGACGCCGCTTTGTTGTTTGTCTCGTTTTTGAGCAGCGGCTTTAGGAACTGCCCGGTCCAGTTGTCGGCCGTGGCTGCGATCTCCTCCGGCGTGCCCGACGCGACGACATAGCCACCGGCGTCCCCGCCCTCCGGTCCAAGGTCGATGATCCAATCGGCCGTCTTGATGACGTCGAGGTTGTGCTCGATCACAAGCACGGAGTTGCCGGCATCCACCAGTCGGTTTAACACGGTTAGTAGTTTCTTGATATCGTCAAAGTGCAGTCCAGTGGTCGGTTCGTCGAGGATGTACATTGTGTTGCCGGTTTCGGTGCGCGCCAGTTCGGTGGCCAGTTTGATACGTTGCGCTTCGCCTCCGGAGAGCGTTGTCGACGATTGTCCAAGAGTGAGATACCCCAATCCCACTTCTTGCAGCCCCGCCAGCCAGCGGAAAATTTGGGGAAAGTTCTCGAAGAACTCAACAGCACTATCGACGCGCAAATCGAGGACGTCGGCGATTGACAGTCCGCGATATCGCACTTCAAGTGTTTGCGCGTTGAAGCGCGCGCCTTCGCAGACCGCACATGGCACGACGAGATCGGGCAGGAAATTCATCTCGATTCGTCGAATTCCCTGACCCTGGCACTCTTCGCAGCGACCTGCCTTGACGTTGAAGCTGAAACGGCCCGCCTTGTAGCCCCGCTGTCGCGCTTCGCGCGTGCCGGCGAACACGCGGCGAATTTCGTCGAACACACCGGTATACGTCGCCGGATTGCTGCGCGGTGTGCGCCCGATGGGCGTTTGGTCCACCTGGACCAGCTTGTCGATCTGGCTCACGCCACGCAGGCTGCGAAACGGTCCGGGCTTTTGCGCAGAGCCGCCAAGCCGTCGGGCGAGCGCTCGGGCCAGTGTGTCGTTGACCAACGAGCTCTTGCCCGATCCACTCACACCGGTGACGCATACGAACGCACCCAGCGGAATGCGCACGTCGATGTTCTTTAGGTTGTTTGTCGAGACGCCTTCGATCGAGATCGAGCGCGTCTTGGCCAACCGCCGTCGCACCGTCGGCAACGGCAGCGACAGCTCGCCGGCGAGATACTGCCCGGTGACCGAATCCGGGTCTGCCGCAACCGCGCTCGGCGTGCCCTGGGCCACGATTTCGCCGCCGTGCAATCCAGCGCCCGGGCCCATGTCGATCAGATGATCGGCGCTGCGCATGATGGCTTCGTCGTGTTCGACAACCAGCACGGTATTGTCCTGTTGCTGAAGGCTTCGCAGCGCATCGATGAGCCGCTGATTGTCGCGCTGATGCAGCCCAATCGACGGTTCGTCCAGCACGTAGCACACGCCTACCAGGCCCGAGCCGATTCCGGTGGCCAACCGCACCCGTTGCATCTCTCCTCCGGAAAGCGTATCGGCGGGCCGATCGAGTGATAGGTACTCGACACCCACGTTTTCCAGAAACTCAAGCCGCTTTTTGATCTCTTGCCAGATGGGGCGAAAAATGGGCGCGTCGCCCGGCGGCACTTTGATCTTGCTGAGCCAGCGGCGCGCTTCGGTGACGGACATCGCGGTAATTTCGTGGATCGCTAATTCTTGAAAGCGGCATGCGCGGGCTTCGGGCCGCAATCGCGCTCCGCCGCAATCCTTGCAGACGACCAGTCCGCGAAACGCCTCAAGCCGTTCGCGGCGCGCTTGGCGCATCGACGTCGCATATTCTTGTTCGAGCAGGTTGAGAAGGCCCACGAACTCGTTGCCGTCACCATGGATCAGTCGCTCGCGCATGCGTGGCGTCAGTTTCGCAAGCGGCGTCTTCCAGTCGATACTCGCCGCTGAAAGAAGCGGGCCGAGCGCCCCCTTGCGACGGCGAGTTTCAGCCGGCGTGCCACCCTTCCAGGGCACAATCGCGCCGTCGGACAGTGAGAGACTGTCATCTGGGATCACAATTTCTGGATCGAATTGGACGCGGTGCCCTAGGCCCTCGCAGGTCGGACACGCGCCGTATGGGCTGTTGAAGCTAAATGTACGCGGCTCGAGCTCTTCGAAACTGATCTGGCAATGTGGGCACGCGTGCAGCGTGCTGTAGAGTCGTTCGTGCCAGGTGCCGTTGCTGCGGCTTGGCTTCGTCTGCTTTGACGAGCCGCCCTCGTCCTCCTCCAGGTACAGCGCCACGACGGCTCCGTCGCCATGGGCCAGAGCGAGTTGCGTCGATTCGGCCAGCCGGGAGTCGACCCCGTCGCGCACGATGATCCGGTCGACAACGGCTTCAATCGTATGGTTTTTACGTGGCGCCAGATCATCGACCTGATCGACCTCGAACACCTCGCCGTCAATGCGCGCGCGAACGAATCCCGCCTTGCGTATCGCTGCCAACGCTTCCCGCTGGCGTCCCTTTCGCCCGCGCACCACTGGCGCCATGATGATCAACTTCGTTCCATGCGGCAGCGCGAGCAGATCGTCGACGATTTGCTCGGGGGTTTGCTGGCGAATCGTGGCGCCGCACTGCGGGCACGACGGTACACCCAGCCGCGCGAACAACAACCGCAAATGGTCGTATACCTCAGTGACCGTCGCGACCGTGCTGCGAGGATTTTGGCTGCCGGCCCGTTGATCGATCGAAATGGTCGGCTGCAGCCCGTCGATCATGTCGACGTCGGGCCGTTCCATCTGGTGCAGAAACTGGCGGGCATAGGTCGACAGGCTTTCGATGTACTGCCGTTGGCCCTCGGCAAATAGCGTGTCGAACGCCAGCGAGCTTTTCCCGGATCCGCTGGGCCCGGTGATCACGATCAGGCGATCGCGAGGCAGGTCAACGTCGACGTTGCGAAGGTTGTGAACCCGCGCTCCCCGAATCCGTGTAAACTCGTCAGGCGCCGGGTCATTCGAATCGCTGGATTGGCGCCCGTTGGCGTTGCTGGTCATCCTCTGCCCCCGGTGAGGGTGGCTAAACTATTTCGCAATCTGGCAGCGTATCACAGAACGCGGGGCGTGGCAAAATGCCCTTATGCCGCCGGCTTTCTGCCAATCCGTGTTTGTACTACCGCGCGCCGGCGCGGCATACTTCCTGGTTCTTTGCTGATGCGGCGCCAGCGCGTGGTTTTTTGTATCATGAATCCAAGGTGTCGGCTCGCGGGACGAAGTACCTTGGTGAGGGTCTCATCAATGCATGCCAGCCCGGCGACGTTTGAACCGCGGCATCCAACCGCGCCAACGCACGAGCCGATACCCGTTGGCGATTCCTCACCCGGCGTCATCGCCGTTGCCTGGACGATGGTGTCCGCGACGCTCGAGTGGATCTTCGGAACGCTCACGCTTATCGTCGGTCTGGCAGTGCTGGCGACGATTCCGATCCTGCAGCTTCTGAGCCTGGGCTACTTGTTGGAAGTGAGCGGGCGCGTGGCACGCACCGGCAGTCTGCGAGCCGGTTTCGTCGGAGTTCGCCGAGCGGCACGATTGGGCCGTATTGGCGTGGGCGTTTCGATCCTGATGTTGCCCGTTTGGTTCGCGGCGTCCATGCAGCAGTCGGCATACCTCATCGATCCGACGAGCCGGGCAACAGAGGGCTGGTCGCTGGTGGTCGTGATGTTGAGCGTGTTGGTGCCGTTGCAGGTCGTATCGGCCTGCCTGCGCGGCGGCCGGATTCGCCACTTCCTGATCCCTCGTCCGATTCGCACGGTTCTGTTAGCGATTGAACCCGGCGCGTACGCACGGGCACGCGACGCGGTTTGGGAGTTTGTGGTCGGCCTGCGCTTCGGCTACTTTTTTTGGCTCGGATTACGTGGGTTTGTCGGGGCCGTGGTCTGGTTGTTGATTCCGATCAGCCTGCTGGCGGCTGCCTCGCAATTACCGGTGGCGATTGGCCCGGTAGCCGGTTTCGTCGGTGGCGCGCTACTGGCGTTGGTTTTGTTTCAGCTCCCGTTCTTACAGGCCCTGTTCGCGGCCGAGAATCGATTGCACGCGATGTTCGACGTCGGGGCCGTGCGGCGGCAATTCAAGCGGGCTCCCGTGGCGTTCCTGATCGCGCTGACGTTCACGTTGACGCTAGCCATTCCGTTGTATCTGTTGAAGATCGAGATCATTCCGCGCGAGGCGGCCTGGCTGCCCAGCTTGCTATTTGTGGTTTCGATCTTTCCCGCACGTCTGCTGACCGGTTGGGCAGTTGCCCGTTCGTACGATCGCAGAACCTTCCGCCATTGGTTTTGGCGCTGGGGAAGCCGGCTGGCGATGGTCGTCGTCATCGTCGCCTACGTGATCGTCGCGTACTTCACGCAGTACTTGTCGTGGTACGGCGTGTGGAGTCTGTACGAGCAGCACGCGTTCCTGGTGCCGGCCCCGTTTCTGGGCATGTAGGGCACCCAGTGCAACTCAATGAATCGCGCGAACGTATTCTGAATCGTTGCGCGACCCGCGCGCTCTTTGGCCGGCTGGCCACCATTACGCGGCGGGCGACTTGGCGCGCGGCAGATGGATCGTAAACGTAGTGCCAACGCCCAATGTGCTGTCGACTGAAATCCGGCCGTGGTGTGCCTGAACGATGTGCTTGACAATGGCCAACCCGAGCCCGGTGCCACCCAGTTTTCGGCTGCGGGCACGGTCGACGCGATAGAATCGCTCGAAAATGCGCGGCACGTGCTCCTCAGCAATGCCCGAGCCGTTGTCCGCGACACGGATCAAGACTTCGTCGCCGTTTGTTTCGGCGCTGAGGCGCACTTCGTTTCCGGATTCGCTGTACTTGATCGCGTTGTCCAGCAGATTGACGACCGCCTGTTCGAGCAGCATGGTGTTGATGTTGGCATGTGGATCGCCGTTGCATTCGACCGAAATGACGATGTTTCGGTCCGCGATCGTCGATTGACAGCTATGGATCGCCCCCTCAAGCACTCCGCAAACGGGCGTGACTTCGAGTTCGATGTCCTCGGCGTCCTCGCGCTGCTCAATCTTGGAGAGACTGAGCAAGTCTTCGATGATGGCGTGCAGCCGGTCGGCCTGTTTGGCCACAATGCGCAAGAACCGTCCCGAATCCTCCGGGTCGGTAATCGCGCCGTCGAGCAGCGTTTCGACAAACCCCTTGATCGAAGTGATCGGTGTTTTCAATTCGTGAGAGACGTTTGCCACGAAGTCCCGACGAATGTTCTCCAAACGGCGAAAATCGGTGACGTCGTTAAGCACGACGACCGCGCCGATTGCCCGTCCGTCGGCATCATGCAACGAAGATCCGTGGGCCTGCATCACGCGCTCGCGATCGCCTAGTAGCAATACGTCGGCTTCGATCGGTTCGGGGTCGGCAAGAGCGCGGCTGATGAATCGGCTCAAGTCCGCGTTGCGAACGACTTCGCCCAGCGGACGGCCCTGCGCCTGCGCCTGATCCACACCCAACAGGCGTCGTGACGCGGGGTTCATGCTGATGACGCGCTCTTGACTGTCGACTGCCAGGACGCCTTCGGCCATGCTGGCCAACACGGCTTGCTGTTCGTTGTTGTTTTGCAGCAGGTCGTTGATTCGCTCTTGCAGCCGGTCAGCCATGCGATTGAATCGTTCAGCCAACTCGGCCAATTCTTGCGTATCGGGCACAGAGGAGCGAGCACTGCGCTGACCTTCCGCGAACTGATCGGCGGCCTGGCCAATATCTTCCAGCGGCCGCGACACCGACCGCGCGGCGCGCCACGCCAGCCCAGCGGCCAGTGCCAACGCGACCACGCCGGTTCCGAGCATCGCGGCTTGCACGCCCCGCCTCGCCGCGTCCATCTCGCTCATGCGCTGCGAAAGATACAACACGCCGAAAAGGTGAGCGTCGCGTACTACAGGTGTTGCCAGATAAATGACGAGCTCGTTGAGCGCCGGGTTGTAGCGAACTTGATCATGCGCTCCGCCGGCAAGCGCGTCGCGAATCTCCGCACGATCGAGTTGGTTTTCCAGCTCGTCGGGTCGATTCAGGCTATCGAACGCAACCGAGCCGTCGGCCATCAGCAAGCTGACGCGTACGCCACGTGTTCGCTGAAGTTCGCGGCACAAGCGCGCAAACTCATCGCGCGGAGGAGATGGGCCGTCGCCCAGTTGACGCTCCAAGAAATTTGCAAGACCGATCAGTTCACTACGCGTCGAACGGAGCCATGATTGCTCCGTTTGACCGATGGCGAGCCAGCCGACTCCCAATACCGCCACCACGACGATTGCCGCGAACGACGGAAACAGGTGCCAAAGTAGGCTTCGCTTGGGCATGGCTATTCCTTAAATCGATAGCCTATCCCTCTCACTGTTTCAATGTAGTGCCCATGGTCTCCCAGTTTACGGCGCAGCCCCGCCACCTGCACGTCCACCGACCGTTCCGTGACCGGGTAATCCTCGCCTTTCACAGCATCGACGATTTGGGTTCGCGAAAAGGCCCAACCGGGTTTGCGGGCCAGAAATTGCAGCAAGCGAAACTCGGTAAAGGTCAGGTCGATAGTGCGCCCACCCAACAGCACTTCATGCCGCCCGGGGTGAATGACCAACTCGTGCACGCGGATCGTCGAATCGTCGTCCAGCGACGCAGCCAGCTTGCGCCGCAGAACGGCGCGGATTCGGGCGACGAGCACGCGCGGGCTGAACGGTTTGGTGATGTAGTCGTCGGCCCCAAGCTCCAGGCCCGTGACGACGTCGGCCTCCTCCGTCTTGGCGGTGACCATCACGATCGGTATGTGCTGGGTCGCCGGATCGCTCTTGAGCACCTTGCAGACCGACAGCCCATCGACGGCCGGGAGCATGAGATCCAGCAGGATAAGATCGGGTGCCTGCGTGCGCACCTCGCGCAGGGCCATCTCACCAGTCGAAACGCAACGGACCCGATACCCTTCCTTGCCCAGGTTGTACTGGATGAGTTCCAGCAGATCTTCCTCGTCATCAACGACGAGGATCTGTTCCGTCGGCATAACCCGGTCTTTCGCAAATTCCCCTGCTTGCTGGCGCCGGATCATAGTTACCATGGTAGCGTTAGACATCCATTAGGATTGCGTGTAGATTCCGCATGCACTGCAGCTACGCGTAGCCGCGGTGCTACGACTGCCGAAAACTGCCCATCGTTTCCTCGCTGCGGGTGTTCTTCATCCCGCCGGTCGCATCTTATCCGGCTGGCGGCTTGCTGGCTAGGAGGGTGGTGCTTGCAAATTCGGCACGATGCGAATCGGTCGCCGCACGTGGCCGTCGTGATTCAGTTGACCCCGCTGTTTGTGCCACTGGTGACGCCGTGTGTACCGCGACGCACGGCGGCAACAGATGTCAAGTGCGTTTGGTTTATGTTGCAAGAAAAGCGATTTGCTTGCGAATATTGACGTCATGCTCACGCTCCTGCACATATCGGATTTACACTTTGGGCCGGTCTTCAAGGCCGAAGTGGGCGAAGCCTTGGCCCGTGCCGCCGTCGAGTTGCGCCCCGACGTCATCGTTGCCAGCGGCGACTTTACGCAGCGGGCCAAGGTCGCGCAATTCGTGGCGGCGCGTGGGTTTCTGGATCGGTTGCCTGACGTGCCGAAGATCGTCGTGCCGGGCAATCACGATGTTCCGCTGTATCGAGTGGCTGAGCGATTGTGGAATCCCTACGGGAATTACCGCCGATTCATTTCCGAGCAGCTTGACACGATTTACCGGCGTGATGATGCCGTAATCGTGGCGCTCAACACGACTGCTCCTTTGCCGAGGATCGTCGACGGCCGCATAACGCGCCGCCAGATCGCGTTCAGTGCCGAGGCGTTTCGCGATGCCCCGCCCGAAGCGACCCGCATCGTCGTGGCGCATCACCACTTCGCCCCGCCGCCCGACTATGACGAACGGCAGAGTGTAGTGCGTCGTGCCCGTCAGGCGCTCGACCAGTTCTCGGCGTCGAACGTCGAGTTGCTCTTGTGTGGTCACCTGCATCGGGGCTTCATTGTCGATTCGCACGACGTCTATCCGGCAAAGGGCGACCAGGGGCGGATCCTAATCTTGCATTCCGGCACGACCACCTCGACCCGGGGAAGGGCTCGTGAGCGCGGCAAGAACTCCTTCAACCTGATTGAGATCGACGCCGCGGAGATTCGCATTGCGCAGTGGATGTATATTGGTGAACAACGCGAATTCGCTCCGGTTCGTAGAAGTGAGTTTCCGCGCCACCAGCAGCGATTTCTAGGCCAAAACGACGATATGCCGCCTACCAACAACCGATGAAACACGAGCTCAATGTCGCGCAGTTCTTGCCGCTAGAACGCCCGCAAGTGTTCAAATTTTTCTCGGATCCGGCGAACCTGGCCCGGATCACGCCGCCGAACATGGGCTTCCGGATGGTCACGCCCACGCCGCTCGAAATGGCGAGTGGAACCGTGATCGACTATCGCGTGCGCGTTTTCGGAATCGCGATTCGCTGGCGGAGCCTGATCGAGCAATGGGATCCACCGCGGAAGTTCGTCGACGTGCAACTTGCCGGCCCGTACAAACAGTGGGTTCACACGCATCGGTTCCTCGAGCAGCCCAATGGCACGTTGATCGAAGACCACGTCCAATATGAGTTGCCGCTGCAACCGATTGGCGATCTAGGGCACTGGGCCGTCAGGCGGCAACTCAAGCATATCTTCTCGTTTCGGCGGGAGAGCATCGAACGAATTCTGCTACCGCCTGGCGGAGCATCGCCGGACGAAACCAGATCGCACTCGCAAGACAGATCCTAGTACATCACGTCGACTTCGGGCATCGCTTGCTTTAGATCGTCGACGCCCTCGCGGGTCATGTTGCACCGTTCAAGGCGTATGAATTCAAGATTCGGAATCGCCTTGAGGTGTTGCGCGCCTGCGTCGGTGACCAGCGTACCGCGCAGATCGACTTCCTTAAGGTTGTCGATGTCCTTGAGACAAGCCAGGTCATCATCGACAGCCTGCGTGCTGGAAAGATCGACGCGATAGCCCCCCTCGGCGAAGTTGATCACACCGCCGATCTGCTGGATCTTTGCCAGGGCATCACGGTGCTCGGGAGACATCCCGACGCCACAACCCGTCACGGCACCGATTGCCATCAGCGTGATTACCGTCAATAGTTGCCAAGGCACGCTTGCCGCGTTGCGTCGATTTTGAGGGCGTCGCATGATTCTCCCGCATACCGTCGAGGATGAGTTGCAGGTCACTACAATTCTAGCCGCGCGCCGAAAAAAATGCTTCCACGCGCGGCATTTCCCTGGGCCGGCCTTCGTGCCTGAGCGATTGTACCTCATGAAACAGCCTGGCCGGCAGCGGCGGAATCGGCCTGGTGCGCAGCGGTCTGGACAGGGCGATTATCTCCTGCCGGCGATTTCGCACATTAGCGAACTGGCAAAATGGACTCGGCGGACGATACGAATAAAAAAAGGAGCCGGCGGATGTCCGTCGGCTCCTTGTGGTTTCTCGGTTCGTTCAGCGGCTGGCAACCGTAGCGCCGGACGTTCGGCTCGGGCGCGGCTGCGGCGTCGCGCGGCGGAAACTACTGGCCCGCTTCGCCCGGCCGCTGCTGACCGCCACGTCGGCGGCGCCCGCGATCTTCTGGCAGCAGCACGTCGGCGATGTTCGTGCCGCGGGGCACGGCGATGTCAAACCAGCCGATCATCATCTCTTCCCAAGTCTGATCACCCCACCGCACGGTGATCGTCGGGTCGGGATTGGCCGGATTGTCCTCCGAGTTGTCGAAGTGCGCCGTGCAATGCAGTTTCGTGCCTGCCGGCAGGTGCAACGGCTCGTCGAACACATAGCTCGTCTGCCAATTGAAGTCGTAGCGCGGCATGTCCATGATGATTTCGCGCTTTCCATCCGGATAGATCAACTCGTAGCGGAAATCCTTGCCCCGAAGATGCATGTGCGGAAACAGCGACAACATGATCGCGTCGCCGCCGTAGGTTCGCTCCGACTCGACCTTGTAGTTGGGATCGCCCGGCGGAATCGCGAATAAGCCGTTGGCGGCGTTCGAGGTCGCTACCCGGTGGGTCACTTCCGATGGATCGACGAACTTCAAGCCGACGGCGCTGCGATCCTTTTGCGGCGAGCCATTCGGTGTGTAGTGCATTTGAAACACAAATTGGCTGCCAGCCGGGATCATCTTGGCCATACCATCCGGAAGGACGTAGGGCCGCGTGCCGGGCGCGAAACCCGATAGCTGGCCGAACGATGCCTGCCCGCCGCGACCGCGCTCGCGCCGGTTGCCGTCGTCGTTTTCGGCGTCTCCGCCGTCGCTAAAGAGCGACACCTTGGGCGGCTTTAAGAAAACGATGATGTGATGCACGACGCCCCGATTGTCCGGCATGCACTCGGCCATCTTGACCCACTTGTCTTCCTTGAATCCCGGGTCGACTACGTAGTAGCGATAGTCGACGGTTCCCTCCGCCGGGACGTCGACCGGTTTTTCGGTCATGTAGAAGACCGCATCCGGTCCGCCGGGGATCGTCCAGTTTCCGGAGTACTCCTTGGGTTCGGGCAGATCTTTCGGATCGCCTTGCGGGGCCCCGTTGGCTACCCACTGGTAAATCGTATCTTTCTCTTCGGCAGACAGTGACAAGTCATTGCGAAACTTGCCGTACTTGGGGTGCGGGTGCCAGGGCGGCATACGCTGGTCGCGAACCACTTCTTCGATCATTTCCGCCCAGCCGACAGCCTCCTCGTAGTTCTGCAACGCGAAGGGGCCGATCTGGCCCGGTCGATGGCACTCGACGCAGTGATCTTGGAAGATCCGCGCGATCTGATTCGAGTACGTTATGTCGCTATCTTCGTTCGCGTCGCGCACTCGACCGATCAAGCAGCCCTTGGCTTCGGTAATCGGTTCGCTGATTTCGTCTCCGGCCAGCACGGCATCGATCGCTTCGGCAAGATCGTGGTTGTTGATCTTGAATTTGGCGTAACCCGAGCCGGTTTGAAAGCCGTACTGGTCATCGATGCGTCCGGCATAGCGCAATTTGCGGTCGTCATCGAGCACGAACGCTTGCGGCACGCGGCTGGCGCCCAAGGCGTCGGCGAGCTTGTTGTTCAAGTCCTTCAGAAACGGAAACGTCAGTTTGTGCAGCTTGGCGAAGTGTCCCATCTCGGTAACCGCGTCCTGGCGGTTCGGGTCGACGCCCAAGAACACGACGCCCTGCGACTCGTACTTCGCGGCCATCTCGCTAAGTCGCGGCGCGTAGAGTTTGCTCATCGGGCATTCGACGCCCAACATCGCGATCACAACCGCCTTCGCGCCCTTCAGGTCGGCCAGCGCGTGCGACTTGCCACGAAAGTCTTGCAGCGTGAATCCATCGATCGTCTTTCCGATTGCGGGCACCGCGGCTTCGGACGCCACCGCGCGGGGCGCCAGGACGGCGCAAAGCGCCAGAGCCATCATTAGCGAGCAAACGTGTCTCATGGTTTCGTATTCCGACGTTGGAGAATGGAGAAATCCGCGCCGCCGATGTGCCCCCTCGCGCACTTGTTGTGCTAGTTCGCCCACCTATGATATCGCGATTTTGGGCACTGTGGCAATAGTTTTGCTGGCCCTGCTACCGGTCGGTTCGCACCCCCTGGTCGCTTTCGCGATGCGCCGCCGAGGGGCGGACCATGGTGTGCACGATACGAAGGACGCAATGCGGCTATGTCTGGGGCGGAACGCCCAACGACTTGCCGCCATCGATTCGGATCGCCGTGCCCGTCACCAGAGCCGCCGCGTCGCTGACCAGGTACAAGATGGCTTCGGCGACTTCCTCGGGCGTGATCATCCGGCCCATGGCACGCGCCATCGGACTGGCGTCGATGAACGACTGTTCGGCGGCTGCTCGCTCGCCTTTGGTGGCCAGCCCCGCCTCCATCATTCCGGTATTGCAAACCGGACCCGGGCAGACCGAATTGAAACGAATCTTGTCTCCTGCGTGCGCCAATGCCAGGGCACGGGCCAGAGCGACGACCGCGGCCTTGCTGGTTGAATAGACCGGATCGTGCGCCCGCGGCAACAGTCCGGCGTTGCTCGCGGTGAATACCACAGCTCCGCGACCGGCCGCGCGCAGGTGTGGCAGCGCCTGTTGGCAGAGCAAGAAACTTCCCTTAACGTTGGTGTCGACGCACCTATCCCACTCGTCCTCGGTCACTTCGAGCAAAGACTTGGGCAGGTCGACGCCTGCGTTGCTGACCAAGATGTTCAGCCCGCCGCCCTCTTTGACAGCTGTTTCGATCAATGCGCGAACTTGCGCGGCGTCGCGCACGTCGCATGCGCGTTGGCGGATACCCAGCCGCGAGAAGTTTTCCTCGTTCTGGCGGCGGAGCTCAAGGTCGCCCACGAACACGCGGGCCCCGTGTTGGGCTAGCAGCAGCGCCGTTGCACGGCCGATCCCACTGGAGCCGCCGGTGACTACCGCCACACGATTCGTCAGATCAGGTTGCATGGTCGCGCTGCCGTGGTCAAAAACAACAAGCGAAACGGTCGTTCTCGGCACCCAACCTATCGCCCCGGCCGGCGCCTGTCGACCACCGCTGGCATTGGCGGTGGCACAGCCCGGCAACGGCTGGCGGAACCATTTGGCTTGGGCGGTTTTTAATACGTTGGGCCGACGGCTGGTAGCGAAACTGTGTGCGTCCGGCGCGGTTGTGGCAGCCGGAATCACTTAGTACGCCAATTGGATCGCGACCAATCCGGCGGGGTGTTTACCGCTGCTCGTTCATCGTCGGGACAAGCGGTCGACGGTTGTGATAAACTGGTCCTAGTAGCTTGGCGCCCGCGTACGAACCCTCGACGAACCTGGTGCGAGACGCCCCGGTGGCGATTAGCGAATCCTCGGCTCAGCGGTACCGACTGCAAGACCCCGACGTGCGGTTGATGCTGGAAGTGCGCGATGACAACGCCGCCGCGTTCGACGAATTGATGATGCGCTATCAGAGTCGTTTGGTGACCGTGCTCGAGCACCTGACCGGCCGCCGCGATCAGGCCGAAGACCTGGCCCAAGAGGTGTTCATGCGCGTGTATCGGGCCCGCAAGCGGTACGTTGTGGGCGCGAAGTTTTCCACCTGGCTCTACACGATCGCCAATCACGTCGCGTCGAATGCACTGCGATCCCGTTCACGGCGTCCCGAGGTCAATCTCGTGCCGCGGCCCAACGATTCGACTGGCGTCGGCGCGCTGGATCGAATGGCGCTGGCCGCCAGCGGTGCCATGCCCGCCCGCCAATTGGACAAAGCCGAGCTCCGCGAAGTGGTGCGCGAAGCGCTCTCGGGCCTGAACGAACGGCAGCGCATGGCGGTCCTGCTCAACAAGTTCGAGGGAATGTGCTACGCGGACATCGCCGAGTCGATGGAGATGTCGCCCCAGGCGGTCAAGTCGCTGCTGTCGCGCGCCCGAGTCAACCTCAAGGAGATCCTTTCACCCTACTTGGAGGACGGCACGCGACCACCGTAGGCGGCGGCCTTGGGCTGCGTGGCATGAACGCTGCGTGCAGCGCAGCGCCAGCACGCATCACTCACCAGCAAAACAATCGCGTGAATTCAAACCATGACCGAACCTGAATCGATACCAACCGACTCCGTGTCTGAGGAGCTCAGCGCGTACCTCGATGGCGAGCTCGATGCCGACGGCGTGCGACGAGTCGAACAGCGATTGGCGCGCGACGCGGACTATCAGCTCGAGCTGCGCCGGCTCGAGCGCGCTTGGGGGTTGTTGGACGGCCTTCCCAGGGCGACCGTCGACGAGTCGTTTACGCAGAGCACAATCGAGATGGTTGCCGTCGCTGCCTCGGAAGAAGCCGACGCCGCGCTGGCCGAACTGCCGCGCAAACGACGTCGCCAGCGCTGGCTCGGCGCGCTAGGTGCAGTGGCCGCCGTGCTCGTGGGGTTCGTGATCGGTACCCAGATTTGGCCCGACCCGAACGAGCAACTCTTGCGCGATCTTCCAGTTGTCGAAAACTTTGAGCTCTATTACCAGGCAGACGACATCGAGTTCTTGCGGATGCTCGAGGAAGCCGATCTGTTTGCCGACGGAGACAACCGAGATGGCAACTAGGCGGCCGATGTTTGCCGATTCGGTTCCCTTGCGCCGCGCGTGCCGGGTTGCGCTGGTCGTCGCGTTGGGCTGGCTGGCCGCGGACGGTGCGACGAGGGCGATGGCCGCTGACGATCTGGTCGCCAGGCGCCAGCGCATCGCGTCGATGTCGCCGGTCGAACAGCAAGAGTTACTCGACAAATACCAGCGCTTCTCCGCGCTGCCGCCCGATGAACAAGAGCGACTGCGCGAATTGCAAGCCGCGATCGACGCGGATCCAAAAGCCGAACGATTGCGCGAAGTGCTCGCCGCGTATCACGAATGGCTCAAAACGCTGTCGCCGGGGGAACGGGCCGAGCTATTGGAAATGAGCCCGACCGAGCGAGTCGAACAGATTGCACAACGGACCCGCAAGCAGGCATTTCGGCGCCGATTGGAAGAGAGTGCCGAGATGCTGACGCGTCGCGACATGAACATAATCGTCCACTGGATCGAGAGGATCTTGTGGCAGCAGCGCGACACGCTCGTGTCCCAGATGTCGCCCCGCCATCGCGAGCGATTCAATCGCGAGGACGAACAGAGCCAACGCCGCCACCTGGTCTACTTTGCGATCGAGCGAGCGCGAAGCAGCCGCGGAAAGACGCGTGTTGACATTCGCGATGAAGACATTGGGTATTTGTCCGATCGATTGTCGCCGCAAGCCCGAGAGGAGCTTGGCAAGCGGACCGACTTTGAAGACCGCCGCAACTTAATTGGGCGTTGGGTGCTGTCGGCTATGTTCGAGCGATCCGACGACGGGCGTTCGGCGCGTCGGGCAGAATTGCTCCCCAAGGCCGACGTAGCCCAGTTCTTCGACGAAGAACTGTCGGCGGGCAAGCGCGACGAATTGATGCGCAAGGATCCGCGTGACGCACGAGAGGAATTGCGACGCATGTACTGGCGGGGCAAACGCAGCGAGTCCATGTTTCGCGGAAGTCCGCGCGGGCCGCGCGGCGGCGGACCCCGACCCGACCGGCGGGGTCCAGACCGCTTCCGTCCTGACGGCCCCCGGCCCGCTCCGCATGAGGGGCCTCCGCTTGGCGGCAAAGCGTTCGGTCCGGGCGAAGGACCACCCCCCAAGTCGGAGCGCGGCCCGCCGCGACGTCCCCGCTCGATTGATTCCTCTCCCGACGCACCGGAAACGGACCCGGCCGAGTCCTCCATCTGAATGGTCTTGCCCAGGCTCCGGTTGCTCGCGCATCGCCCGGCCCGGCGACTTGATACGGCCAGGCGCGCCGTTAGCGCGGTTGGAGCATCATGCTGGGCGACCACGTGACCAAGTAATACGGCCGCGGTACGTCCAAATCGAACAGGGCCGACAAGCTCGGCGCAGCCCGCCGCGCCTGCGAGCCGAACAACACTTGGTCAAGCAGTCCTTGCGGTTGCTGGAACTCGACCACTTGCACGTCGTCTTTGTCGAGCGCCGCTAACTCGATGGCCCGGTCAATGGCGTCTTCGATGAATCCGATGCGATCCACCAGATGGTTCGCTTCGGCCTGTTTGGCCGTCAGGATGCGGCCGGTGAAGACCAAATCTTGCGCTTCGGAGTCCTCGCGCAGCTTGGGCCGGCTATCTAGCACGATCTGCTTGAAGTCCTCGAAGCTGGCGTCGACCAGGCCCTGCAGGATCTTTTGCTCCTCGTCGCGGATTGATTCTGGGAATTCGCGGGTTGGGCTGCCCATCATTTTCAATGGGTTGCTGGCGATTGAATCATCCTTGACGTTGAATTCGTTCAACAGTCCGGTGAGGTTGTAGTGGGGAATGATGACGCCGATCGATCCGGTCCACGTAGTGGGCTCGGCGTAGATCGTGTCCTTTACATCTCCGGTGGCCATGGCGATGTAGTATCCGCCGCTGGCCGCTATTCCGCCCATGCTGACCACCAGCGGAATCTCGCGCTCTTCGGCCAGCACTTTTAGCCGGTGGTAGATCAGGTCGCTGGCGGCGACCGTGCCGCCCGGCGAGTCGATCCGCAGTACGACGGCCTTGACCGACTCGTCGTCGCGCACGCGGTCGATCTGCCGCTTCGCGAAGTTATCATCGCCAAAGATCGCGCCCCTGACTGAAACGATCGCGATCTTGTCCGAGGCTGATCGGCTGAGCGAGTGCCAACGCTCTTGTACGTCGTCCGGCTCGCCGTACATCCCGGCCGCGGCGCCGATTATCCAAATGCCGAAGATCAAAAAAATGCCCCACCGTACGATGCGGCCGAGCACGCTTGCGCGTGGCTGTTCTACGACGACGCGGATCGGGCCGCGCGCGGCCTCGTTGACCAGTTCGGCGGAAACCGGTTCGCTTGGGGGCGGAGTGGGTTGGGAGTCCATGAATTCACCTCACATGAGACGGTGCTACATTGATAGCAACGTCGCGCAGCGTGCGCGACCGCTGACGATCCGGCCTGAACGCGAGCATTATACGGCTCGCCCCCGGCATCCCAACCCGGTCGTTGCCGCACCGTACGGTGTTGCCAAGACGTGTGCTCAAGCGGTAAGCTACGCGACACCACGCCCCGTTCGGGTTCGTTGCCCATCCTGCCGTTTCCTGACATCGGTCTGCCGCAAGGAGGAAGTTCGAGTGTTTGTTGCTGCTTCGAGCGAGTGCTTCGGCGACCTTTCCTTGGATGGCGTGTTCAGCCGGTTGGTCGGCCTTGAGTACAATAACGTCGAAATCGCCCTGCACGAGAACGGGGGCCAGATCAAGCCTTCGGACATCTTGGCCAACCTCGACGAGGTGGTCGCCAAGTGCCGGGAAACGCAGCGACTCACCATTTCTGGGTTCAGCGTCGACATCCAAGCCGAAGACGAGCTCTACTACGAGCAGTTCGCCGCCTGTTGCCGGCTGGCGAAGGCGACCAAGGTTGTGACGTTGACGATCCCGGCCGCCGAACTGGGCACTCCGTTCAATGCGGAAATCGAACGTTTGCAGCGCATGGTGTCGATCGCCGCGGTCGACGGCGTGCTGGTTGCCGTAAAGACTGAGACCGGTCGCATCACCCAAGATCCCGATACGGCGGTCGTGCTATGTGACAACGTGAAGGGATTGGGCATCGCACTGGATCCCAGCCACTACATCTACGGACCGCATGCCGGCGGCAACTACGATCAGGTCATGCCCCACGTGTTGAACGTCCACCTGCGCGACACTAGCAAGGACAATCTGCAAGTCCGCGTCGGACAGGGACAGGTAGAATACAGCCGGTTGGTTTCTCAATTGGCCAAGAACGGCTACAAGCGCGCCTTAACCGTCCACATCGTTGAAGTGCCCGACGTTGATCACGCGGCGGAACTGCGAAAAATGCGGCTATTGCTCGAAAGCCTGCTGTAAGATACGGACGGCCGAGAATCGCCGCCGATGGTGCTGCCGCGATCCGAAGCGGTGCGAGAAGCCGCTTGTCCCGTCAATCGGGCTGCGTGACGGCGTGTCGGCCCACCGAACGGCAGCGTTGTTCGGCCCGGTTGCACGATTTGCGTCGGCGTCGGTGGTGTACTACGCTGAAAGCCGTCAGGTTCCCACCCGCCCCATGGCTTGCCAGACCGTCGGGCGTCTCGCCCCACGACCCCCGAAGGACACTCACGATGAAACGGCGAACGACCGTTGCGCTATCGATCCTTGTCTTGCTCGTCAGCTCGGCGACAAGTCTTGCGGCGGATGCCGCCGATATCGAGTTCAAGCGGACGCGGCTGGACGACAAGTTTCGCAGCGAAGGGGTCGCCGTCGGCGACTTCAACAGCGACGGCCGCATGGACGTCGGCGCCGGCAGCGTCTACTACGCGGCTCCCGACTGGAAGATGATGTCGGTGCTCGAACAACCCAAAGAGTTCGATCCGCACGCCTACAGCGACTCGTTCTGCAACTTTGCCGACGACGTCAACGGTGACGGCCGCACCGACCTGATTGTGGTCGGCTTTCCGGGCAAAGAGACGCTCTGGTTCGAGCAGCCCGCCAGCCCGGACGGCGCATGGAAACGTCACGTCGGCACGCCGATCACTAATAACGAGAGCCCCAGCTTTCTCGACGTCGACGGCGACGGGCGGCGCGACCTTCTGCTGGGCTACGATCCAGGTAAGCACATCGGATTCGCGCGAGTCGGGGGCGCGACGCCGTGGAAGCTGGTGCCGGTCTCGGCCGAGAATGCGCCGGGGACCGATCGCTTTTCGCACGGCATCGGCGCCGGCGACGTCAACGGCGACGGCCGAACCGACGTGCTGGTCACCGCCGGCTGGTGGGAAGCGCCCGACAGCCCATCGAAAACGCCTTGGGTGTTCCATGCGGTCAATTTCGGCGAACCGTGCGCACAGATGTATGTGTACGATTTCGACGGCGACGGGGACAACGACGTCGCTTCGACCAGCGCCCACATGATCGGCATTTGGTGGCACGAGCAAACGCCCGACGGCTGGAAGACGCACACGATCTTCAAGGACATTTCACAGACGCACAGCCTCAACCTGGTGGACATCAACGGCGACGACTTGCCCGACTTGGTCACCGGCAAACGCTATTGGGCACATGGACCGACGGGGGACGTGAATCCCGATCATCCGGCCGTCGTTTATTGGTTTGAGCTGCAGCGCGAAGGCGGCAAGCCGCGCTGGATTCCGCATCGCATCGACGATGACAGCGGCGTGGGTACGCAGTTTGAAGTGGCGGACGTCAACGGCGACGGGCTGCTCGACGTGGTCACCGCCAACAAAAAGGGCGCGCACTATTTTGAGCAGGTCCGCAAATAGCGCCGTCGCAATTCCGAATACGATCGTGGCTGCGGTTACTCGGCGCACCCCATCGACGAGGAGGCGATTTATGCACGCCCCGACGCTGCGACAAACATGCTGTGAACTCTTGGCGACTTTCGTACTCGCGCTTCTCGTGGCCTTGCCCGGGGCGACTTCGCCGGCAAGCGGGGCGGACAAGTCCGAGCCGGCAAAGTCTGACAACGCCCAAGCCCCTGCGACGCCGGAATCGGCGCCCGAGCTGCGCCGCGTATCGGTCGAAATCGACGCCGACGCGTTTGGCGAAGGATGGAAGCAGACCGTGCCGCTCGAGGCCAGCGGCGGCGACGCGTACCTGGTGTCGGTCAACAACGGCTGGCTGCACGTCAAGCGCCATAACGAGCAGGGTGATCTCGACTGGCACATCGTGCTGGCGAAGGTCGACCAAAGCGAGTTGCCAACGATCGAAGTCATCCCCCGCGCACGGTTTCTCGAATTGTCCTATGCCGGCGGCCGCTATTTCATTCGCGAGACGGGCGAAGCGCTCCGCGCGGTCCGCCAGCGCAAGACGGAAGGCGAGTACGTGCCGGCAAGCGAGCTGGTCTCCGAAACGATCAAACCCACCAAGGCATGGGGCCGTTCCCGATTGCCCCAGGTTACGCTCTCGGATTGGCGCGACGACGAGTGGTGCTATCTGGCCTCCGGCCTCGACGGGCAGCATCTCGATGCGGTAGTACGCTTGAACCCGTTGGAAATGAGAAAACCGGGTCACGGCGTGCATACCATGGTGGGTGGGTACGTGCATTACTTCCACGGCCGTCGATGGATGATGGACGATGGCGAACTGCTCGTAGCGTTGCGAACGCTCGAAGCCGACTACCGACGAGAACTGGCGCGGCGAAAGATCCGCGCGAATCTGCCCGACGGCGCGCCTCCAGAGATTATTGCCGCAGAATGGCTCAACACGGACGAAAAATTTGCGTGGAGCGATCTGAAAGGCAAGGTAGTCCTACTCGATTTTTGGGGCACGTGGTGTACACCATGTATAAAGAAGCTACCCAAAGTACAGCGACTACATGATCGATTTGCCGAGCAGGGACTTGTTGTCATCGGCATTCATTCCAGCCAAGGTTCCGAAGAATGTCCCGAGTTTGTCGAACAGCACGGCGTCACGTTCCCTATCGCGATCGACTCTGGGCAAACGGCCGAATCGTATGCGATCACAAGTTGGCCTACCGTATTCGTGATTGACAAGACCGGCAAGGTGGTCGTTGGATATACAAACAGCGTGCCACCAGATGAAATCGTCGAGCAGCTTTTGAGCAGCAAATGAGCCAGACTTCGAGCTACCGATCGACACGACGAAATTTCTTCCGCGCCGCCGGCGCCGGCCTGGCCGGCACGCTGCTGACACCCTACGTGCTAACTGCCGATGCCGAGGAGCGGACGCTTCCTAAATCGAAAAACGACCGGCTGCGAATCGGCGCGATCGGCATGCGCTACCAGGGCTCGGTCATCACGGAAAAGGCAACGGCCCATGGCGACGTAATCGCGATTTGCGACGTCGATCGGCAAATCGCCGAAAAAGCCCGCGAACAATTCGGCGGCAAAGCCGAGCTATACGAAGACTATCGCAAGATGCTCGAGCGGCCGGATCTCGACGTGATCATGATCGGCACACCCGATCATTGGCACACGGCGATGGTCATCGACGCGTGCCGCGCCGGTAAAGACGTCTATTGCGAAAAGCCACTAACACTGACGATCGACGAAGGCAAGCGGATGCGCGACGTCGTGGCCCAGACCGGCCGGATCGTGCAAGTCGGCACTTGGCAGCGCAGCGACCATCGTTGTCGTACGGCGGTCGAGTTAGTGCGCGCTGGTCGCATCGGAAAGCTTCGCAAAGTGCTGGTCGTGCTCGGCAAGAACAAGACGGGCGGGCCATTCGCCGTCGAAACGCCGCCTTCGCACTTCAACTGGAACTTGTGGCAGGGCCAAACGCCCGACGTTCCCTACATCAAGGAGCGATCCCACTACACGTTTCGTTGGTGGAACGAGTACTCCGGCGGACAAATGACTGACTGGGGGGCACATCACGTCGACATCGCCCAATGGGGCATCGGCGCGGAGAACTCCGGACCTGTCGAGATCGACGCCAAGGCGACGTTCCCCAGCGTTGAAAACGGCTACAACGTCGCCACCTACTTTGCGGCAAAGTTTCGCTACGCGGACGGCGTCGAACTCGAGATTCTCGACGAAGGGCGCAACGGAGTGTTGTTCGAAGGCGACGACGGCCGGATCTTCGTCAACCGTGGCACGCTCGCCGGAAAACCGGTCGAGGCTCTCACCGACCAGCCGCTTGGTCGCGAGGAATTCACGCTCTACCCACACGACAATCTCGATCGGCCCGAGCGATTCGGCAAGCTGGAAGCCATCATCAACCACATGGGCAACTTCTTCGACTGCGTGCGTTCACGCAACGCGCCGCTGGCCGACGTGGCCAGCCAACATCGCTCGGTCAGCACGTGCCACCTGGGCAACATCTCGATGCACCTGGGTCGGGCGCTTCGCTGGGATCCTGATGCCGAGCACTTCATTGGCGACGACGAAGCCAACGCGATGCTTTCGCGCAAGCAGCGCAAGGGCTTCGAGCTTCCAACGTAGGGCGCCCGATCGTTTGCCGGCCTGCGCACGAAAAAACGACCGGCTGCGCGCTCGATCGGCGCTGCCGGCCGGCCGTGTGAGATTGCGTTGCGTGAGTGGCTAGCGGTCGTCGTTGCCCGACTCCCGCGATTCGTCATCCTCTACCTCTTCTTCGTCGTTTCCGCGTTCGTCTTCCTCCTGCTCTTCGCCTGTCTCACCCCGCACGTCTTCGTCAGCTTCTTCGCGTATGATCAGGCGGCGACGTTCTCGCAGCTCGTCGCGGAGCTGTCGGCGCACTCCATCCAGCTCCTTGCGCAGGTCGCCCATCCGCTCGTTCAACTGGTCGAATGCGCGATCTAATTCGTCCACACGGCTGTGCGAACCCTTGGGCCGCGGCGGTCGAGGGGGTTTAGGACCAATGGCCGTGCTGGATTCCAGGTCTCTGGCGATCACGTTGAATCGCATCGGTCCGCGTCCCAAAAAACTTTCGACGTGCTTGCGAAGTTCCTCGGGCAGCGGATCGAGTTTGTCCTCTTTTACTTTCCACGACTTGTCGCCTTGCACGACCTCGATATTAGCCGGCTCGCTGCCCGTCTTTTCGATCTTGATGGTCACGTCGTCGGGAATCGTCGCAAGATTGCCAAACGCGAAGTTGAGGCCTTTGGGCAAGTACCTTCCCGGTTCGATCAACTGCATGCGAAGGTCGATGCCGGCGTCCTTCAGCTTTTCGAGAATCTTGGTTTCGACGTCGCGCAGCTCCGAAACGTCGACCCGGATCTGTCCGAACGGCGCGATCTCGACGATTTCGGTCTCTTCTTTGGTCGGCTTGCTTTTCGAGGGCGTGACCGACACGTCTTTCTTTTCGCCGCGCCGCACGACGGTCAGTCGAATCGCCTCTCCGTCGGATTTTTCCGTGACAATCCGCAGATCGCCCGGATCGGCGAGTTCAACTGCGTTGGCCCGGATCAAAATATCATGCGGTTCGATACCGGCTTCATCGGCCGGCCCCCCATCGTGAACGCTACTGACCAGGATGCCCTTCCCTGCCAGCCCAAGCTGCGTGTCCAAGGCGCGCGGAACCCGCGTTACCGAGATCGAAAGCCGATAGCCCGGATCGAACTCGGAGCCAACGAAGAACGAAATGTCTTGCTTTTTGTAGGTGCGTTCCTGCGAATCTTCCTTGGGCCGATCGTCGTCGGCCGCTACACGTGCCGGGCTGGTCAGAAGCATTGCCGCTGCCAGAAAGCAGCCTGCGGACTGTAGCCAGGGTTTGCTATCCATGAGATTTCTCCCTTGCTCGTCGTTTTGGAGGAAACGGGATGGTAATTGTGTCGAATCGGGCCGCTTACAGGTTGGCGAAGTCTGGCGGCCGCAGGTCGACTTGCTCGACCGGCATGACCATTCGCCGGCCGTCCGACAGATCGACTGGGACAAGATGTCGCTTGCGCGTTACGGTCCAACCTTCTTCCTCGAGTTGTGAAACCAGCATCGCCGGCAGCGCCGAGCTCTCGTTGACCAGTAGCTGTTGAAGATCGAGGCTGTCCGACTCGGCATCACGTACGCGCAGTTGAATTGGGCTCGCTGCTGTCGCCCCCGGCCCGTCGTCGGGCGGGGCCAGCGTCAGCGTTTCCCAAGGCGAGCTGCCCTCGGACTGCGTCGCGGCACTGGCAACCTGGCGATCCGCTTCGGGCTTGCTGGCCCATTCTTCGGCCGAGCCTGTCGCGCCAACGGTTGGCGTCGCGACGGATTCCAACACCACATTCGGTCCGTCAGATCCCGCCGGGTTGGGCAGGTCGGCCATCCGGCGCGTGGTGCCCCCGTACTGCGTTCCCAACGCAAACGCCACCAGCACGCTGGCAGCGGATACCAGGCAAAGCCCCCATAGCATTCCCCGGCCGACGCTCCTCGAACCGCCGCGGAAATCGGCAACTTGGCCGACATTCGGTTCCAGCGATTCGGCGGACGCTTGGGCGACCATGGGCTCGGCGGCGACCTGCGCCAGTTGCCATCGCCAGGATTGATTCTCTAGGAAAGCCAACGCGCAGCGGCGCCAGCCCTCCGGTTCGTCATCCAACGCGGCCAACAACATGCGCCGATCGGTTTGGCTCAACTCGCCGTCGACAAGTCGATCCAATACGCGGCTTGCGTCTTCGTGGTATGCTTCGACGATCGTCATCGTTCGACCCTCGCGTCTTCCAAGGCGGTCAACTCGCTGCGCAGTTTTTGGCGGGCTCGATAGAGCCGGCTCTCGATGGCGCTCTCACTGGCACCTAAGTGCTGCGCGAGTTGTTCGTAACTCCAGTTTTGCGTGTACTTCAATAGCAGGATCTCCACGTCGCGCCGCGGCAACCGCCTCACTGCCTGGCGAACCAGGTTCTGACGCTCGTCGGCCAGCAACCACTCCAGGGGGTCGAGCGAGCGCTGGTCGAATTCGGTCGGTCGCACGCGTTCGGCATATCGTTCGGTCAACTTGCGACGCCTCCCCTGCTTACGCCGAAACAACAGTGATTGGGTCACCGCGAGCCGATAAAGCCAGGGCGCGATCTTGGTCGTGTCGCGCAGCGGGGCCTGCTGCCGCACAGCGGCCAGGGCCACTTCCTGCATCACTTCGTCCACGGCGGTCAGTTGGCCGACCCGCGCCAACACGACCGCGCGCAACCATCGATCGTGTTCGGCAAGTACCAACTGCCACGCGATACGCCGATGATTGGTCGAGGCCAAACTTTCGTCCTGCCCTGCGAGTGCCCGTTGGCCCGTGTCACGGGAATAGTTACCGCCGGCCGAAGAATCCTTCGCCCCGCGGCGCCGATTCTTCGAAAAAAGTCCGCCGCGGTGCAGAACGCCGCGAAATCACCGACGCGCTGATCACGAAAAACGCCATTATACGGCTGGCCTTCGCCGGCGAAGCGGCTCGGACTCTGCAGCGGTATGCAGCATGGAGCGACTCTCCTAGAATGGCAGTTTTCCCAGAGAAACGCGCCGGCGCACCGTGCCGAAGCATCACGATAAGGCGGAGTATCTCGATGGCCGAAAAGCCCTCCTGTTGGCTGGTCAAATCCGAACCAAGCTGCTTCTCGATCCAGGATCTCGCGAAGAGTCCGAACCAGACAACCTCCTGGGACGGCGTTCGCAACTATCAGGCACGCAATTTCATGCGCGATTCGATGAAACTGGGCGACCGGGTCTTGTTCTACCATTCGAGCACCGACCCACCCGCCGTGGCAGGCACTGCCGTGGTGGTCCGCGAATCTTACCCTGACGACACCTCCTGGGATCCTCGCGATCAGCATTACGACCCCAAGGCATCGCCCGACAACCCGATTTGGCAAATGGTCGACATCAAGCTCGACGAGGTTTTTGCCGAGCCGGTGCCAATCGGAACGTTGCGCGGCGTGGCGGCTCTAAAGAAAATGGAACTGTTGCGGACTGGATCGCGCCTGTCTGTGCAGCCGGTCACGGATCGCGAGTTCGACGTAATCGTTGAATTGGCACATGCCGCCGAACCTGGAGCCGGCAAGAACGGTAAGTCCGGCCCGCGCCCGTCTGCGCGGTCAACGTTGAAGCGGCCTGCTGCGAAGAAACGGGCCGCGGCCAAGACTGCCAACCGCGCGGGATCGACCAACCAGGCCAAAGCCAAGCGAGCACCGGCTCGAAAGAAACGGTAACGCGATGACGCGGCAGCCCCGATCCAACAATCACACTACGCCGACGGTTGACGTACCGGTAGGGCGTTCGATCGAGTCCACCGGCCATGACCCGCTGGCCTGGATCGACGAAGAACTCGCCGGTCTGGCTGCTGGTGATTTGCTGCGCGATGTTGTCACCCAACGCGGTCCACAGCAGGCCGTGGTGAACGTGGCGGGCCGCGAGTTGATCAACTTTGGCTCGAACGACTATCTCGGCCTGGCCGCTGATCCGCGTACGATCGCGGCGGCGGCCGAAGCGGCACTGGCCGAGGGTTGCGGCGCCGGCGCGAGCCCGTTGGTTACCGGTCACGTCGACGCGCATCGACGGCTCGAGGCCAAGTTGGCCGAATTCGAAGGGACCGAAGCCGCGCTGGTATTTGCCTCGGGATACGCCGCCAACGTGGGCACGATCGCCGCGCTGGCCAGCCGCGACGACGTAATATTCGCCGACGAGAAGAACCATGCAAGCATGATCGATGGCTGCCGTTTGTCGCGGGCCGAAGTGCGAGTCTATCCGCACAACGATTGGCGAGTATTGGCCACCATGCTCGACGACGCGGCCCAATTTCGCCGCCGAATGATCGCGACCGAAAGCCTGTTCAGCATGGACGGCGACGTCGCACCGTTGCGCCAGTTGACCGAACTTGCGGAAGAACACGATTGCACCCTGCTGGTCGACGAGGCGCATGCCACCGGTGTGCTGGGGGCCGAGGGCCGGGGCGCGGCGGAGCAACTTGGAGTCGACAGCCGGGTTCACGTACGGATCGGTACGTTGAGCAAAGCACTCGGTTGCGGCGGCGGATTCGTATGTGGCAGCCGGCGATTGGTCCGGTGGCTGGTCAACCGCGCACGGCCCTACGTGTTTTCAACAGCGCTGTCTCCGCCGGTCGCCGCGGCGGCAATTGCGGCGCTGGACGTCGTGCGCAGCGAACCGCATCGTCGCGCGGAATTGGTTCGTCGGGCCGCCGAGCTGCGCGCGGAACTGGTCCGCCGGGGTTGGTCGACGACCAGTAACAGCCATGTCGTGCCCCTCTTGGCCGGTCAACCGGCACGCGCTTTGAAGTGGGCGGAGCAATTGCGTGCCGCGGGACTCTTGGTCCCTGCGATTCGGCCACCATCGGTGCCCGAGGGTCAGGCGCTGTTGCGGATTAGCTTGAGTTGGGCCCACACGCCAGAGATGATCGGGCGGCTACTGGCCGCGCTTGACACGCTGGAGCCGGCAGTTTCAGATCGATCGAAGGGCCCGTAAGTTGCGCAGCAGAAACGCCGCGCAAGCACCAATGTCTGGCGATCCGGTGCACAATAGGCACCAGGATCGCGGACGGATTCTCGGAAACCGAAAGCGCTAAAGTCGCTTGTTCCTGGCGGTAGTTCGTACGAAAACATCATGTCGTTTGCCGATTTGCAAAAGTCCGAACGAAGCGTCTCCTCGCAAAACGGCGAGGACGGGGTCATCGAATCGATCTTTGCGACGCTGGGAACCACGAACAAGTACTTCGTTGAATTCGGCTGTGGCGACGGCACCGAGTGCAACGCGGCGTACCTGCTCGAATGCGGTTGGACCGGCTTGATGATGGACGGGGCGGGCGAATGCAACAATCCAAAGGCCCGCATCGCTCAAGAGTTCGTCACGGCGGAGAACATCAACGAACTGTTCGCCAAGCACGGAGTGCCGCCACGGTTCGATTTGCTGTCGATCGATATCGACGGCAACGACTTTTGGGTCTGGCGGGCCATCAAGGCTCGCCCCCGCGTGGTCGTCATCGAGTACAACGCGCATCCACCTCCGGATGTGCGGGTGGCAATCGCCTACAACCCGCATTTCGGATCCGTACAGGGAGAGGGTTTCGGAGGCTCGTTCAACACCGGCACCGACTATTTCGGAGCCAGCCTGCTGGCCATGCAGGAGCTTGGCCAGGAGAAGGGCTATACGTTGGTGTATTGCGAACGGGCCGGCGTCAATGCGTTCTTTGTCGCCGACGAGGAACTGCCGTCCGACTTCGTGCCGCGGCCGATCGAATCGATCTATCGCCCGCCGAACTATCAGTACCGCGGCTATCGCCTGCCGCCAGACCCCCAACGGACCATGGTCGATCCGTTCAACGAATTCAATCAATGGTTCGTTCAGATCGACTGTGGGTTGGGATGATTCGATCCGTGTCCAATACCGACTGTCGGACGTGCGGTACCGGCGAGAATAGGCCGTAACAATACGTCGTTTACATGCCGAGCACTACGGCTTGTCAGGGGCACCTAGGGGACCGGATGTATCGGTCGTAACACGTGTGGGCGATGCGGCTTAGGGCACAAGTGTCACAGGTTTGCAAAACTTGACAGTGCACAGGGCCCTATCTATCATCGAGCTATCGGCCTTGGCCGTCGTAAGTCCTGTTGTTGAAGGGGCATAGAGCCGCACTCGTGGGCTCCGGCCGATCGGTTCGCGAAGGGCTCCGTCGATCAGCGACGGCGCACTCGCGGAACGAACGTGATGCGTTGATGGTCGCGCGTAGGCCGGATACGGGTGCGCTACGCGGTCCGCCGGGCGGAGCCTTCGCGGTCATTGGAGCAGCGCCGCCATGGGCGGCGACAGGTTGAGGCAACTGCGGTCGAAGGTGCCATGGCGCTCGTATTAGAAATCTTGCTGGGCGTGGCAATTCTGGCCTCGTTCGTTGTCGCGTACATGAGCGCGCGAACGTGGCAGATCTATCAGGTCGTTCTGGTCGAGTTGCTCTTCTTGTCCGCCGTCGGATTCTTCTACTTGTCGGCTCGCACGCTGGCGACCCATAACGCGTGGCGCTCGGTGGTCAATCGAGAAAAGGCCAACCTCGAGCAGCTTCAGACGGATACAAAGATCATTCAAGAGGGCGGACCGCCAAATGCCGACGGCGTCGCCGATCCGCCGGGCATTCGCCAATTGCGGCAAGAACTCAAAAAGGTGGCCGTCGAGCGCGGCGGCGTGATTTACGAAGTGGCGGCCGCGCCTGGCGACGCCGGTGCTTTGAACCTGACGCTCAAATCGGCCGGCCATGGGCTGTTGCCCGGATCGATCGTCTTTGCGTTCTCCGAGACGCCGTACCAAGAGGGTGGGCGATATCTCGGCGAGTTTAAAGTGACGGCCGTCGACGAGGACGCGACCAAGGTGCAGGTCGTGTCGAATCTGCCGCTGACCGAGTCTCAGGCAGCGCGCTTGGCTGCGGTTGCCGGCAACGTGACGCTATACATGCGGATGCCGATCGACGACCCTGAGTTCTTTGCCGCACTCGACGACGCAACGCGCCAAGGGCTGTTGCCGACCGGCAGCGTGCAGGAGTTTGCCCAGGCCGATCGCACGTTGCGCGATTACGAGCTCTATTTTCGCCAGCACTACGTGCAACGGACGTTGCTCAACGACGCGATACGAAAACTGACGAGCAACATCGAGCGGATCGAAGCCGCGACCGCCGAAGCCGAGAAAGAAGCTCAGTATCGCCAGGAAGAGAAGACGGGCCTGGCGAGCGATCTGCAACAGTTCGAGGGCGAACGGGACGCGATCGCCGCCTATCAAACGTCGCTAGAGGCGGCGTACAAGCAGGTACTCGATTCGCTCAAGAATACCTACCTGGCCAACCGCAACATGGCCGCCCAACTGACCGAATCGCAGTTCCAGGCCGTCGAGGCGATCGACCGCCGAACCGACGCGGCCGCCAGCACGCAACCATAGTGCTCCGCCACGCAACCTCCGTGGCACACGGATGACACCATTTCGCGCGACTCGCGCCGCGGCGCAGGCGATCTGAACCTGGCGGGTTGAGCCGGGGGGCTGCTTGGTAGAACGGCCAAGGACTTGCCAAGAGGGCTTGAGCACAAGGTCCGATTTACCTCGTTTTTCGCCGGGTGGCTGGCGGGACTGCACTTTCCGCCGCCTGTCGTCGGCGATATCTTTCCAATGGGATGCGATCTTCTACTTTGCCGCATTCCTTGACTTAACCACACGCGGACGCCGGCATGGGCATCTACGATCGGGACTACTACCAAGAGGAAGAACAGCGGCGCTGGGGTGGCGGTGGCCGCGCGGGCGGCGGCCGGTCGATGGTGATCAACCTGATCCTGTTGAACGCCGTGATCTTCGTCGCCGACCTGATCTTCGATCACAAGATTTCCGAAACATTCTCGCTGAAGTCGGATCTGTTTCAGCGGCCTTGGCTCGTGTGGCAGTTGGTCACTTACGGGTTCGTGCACGATCCGGCGGATATCAAGCACATCCTGTTCAACATGTTCGGCCTGTGGGTATTCGGCACAAGTGTGGAGGACGTGTACGGCAAGGCCGAATTCTTACGGGTTTATCTCACGTCGATCGTGGTGGCTGGACTTGCCTGGGTGCTGTTTACCGCTGCGTCGGGCGGCCCGGCCGTGCTGGTGGGCGCTTCGGGCGGAATCATGTGCGTGATGATTCTGTTTGTCATGCACTTTCCGCGTCGGATGCTTTACGTTTGGGGCGTGCTGCCGGTTCCGGCTTGGGCCCTGGCTGCCTTGTTTGTACTGTTCGACGTGATCGGTCTTGGCGGCGGCGGCCGCGTGGCGCATATCGCGCACATTGCCGGCGCGTTGTTCGGGTTCGTTTACTTTCGGGCCGGGTGGAATCTGGGGCGGCTGACGCCCGGCGGTTTCTCGCTTCGGTCGCTGCGCATGCGGCCTCGCTTAAAGATTCACAAGCCCCGCGACGACGGCGCCGATCTGAACCGCCAGGTGGATCAAATCCTGGAGAAGATCAGTCGGGAAGGCGAGGCCAGCCTCACCAAGAGCGAACGGCGGACGCTGGAAGAGGCCAGCCGCCGCTACAATCGCCGCCGCCAGTAGCCCAGCGGCACTGCCGCTAGCGTGCAAAGCCTACCGCGCGGATCCGCACGCGGCTGGAGCGCGCTCGTTTCAGGCTCAGTCGCTGCGCATCTATGCTGGTTGCCGATCCGACGCTGCATTGCTAGCAGCGTCAACCGCCGATGGAACCACGACCAGGGGATTTCCCTTCGCGCTGCCAATGGATTCTCCTACCATCCGCTGCCCGGTTCTCGTCGTCTGGCGAGAGCGGAGCGCTTTCTGCACCCCGGTATTCATGTAGTACGCGCCACTTAGCCTGCGCAGGATCGACCCATGCGATTCAACGCACATCGCTACCTCCAGGGCCTCGCGCGCACGAACTACCTTGTGCAACGGGGGCGCGTGGCCTTCGGTCGACGCTTCGATTGGGTGCGCTGCGGCAACTTCCTTGTTGTTTCAGCCGTTCGCAGCGGTTCGACCTTGATGTGTGACTATCTCAACTGCAGCCGTCAGATTCGATGCTACGGTGAGGTCTTGGGTCCAGGCCATATACGCTACGGCTATCCGTATCGGATGTCGTTGGACCGACTGCGGCTACATCTCGAATCGTTCTTCGTCCGACGTCCAAACAAGCTCAGCGGCGCGAAAATAATGACGTTTCACCTCGATGAATTGCCGCTCACATGGACAGATATGCTGCAACTGCTCGGACAACCCAAAGTAATCATGCTCTACCGTCAAAGCACGCTGGACCAGTTTACATCGTTCAAATTGGCCGAGCGCGACGACATATGGCACGTCCGTCGACCGAAGACCATCCCTCCAATCTGGCTGGATCCGGATGAGTACTTAGCCTTTGCGGAGCGTGAACGGAAGATGTGGAACAACGCGATTGCGGCCATCGGACGCAAGTATGCCTACCTGCTGCCCTACGAAGCACTGGTGAGCCGGTCCGTGGACGCAATGCGAGGCGTGTTTGCGCATCTTGGCGTCGCGCCGGCGAGACTCCGAACGCGATTCGTGCCGACCAACCCCCGGCCGTTGTGGCAAAAAATCATCAACTACAAGCAGTTTGCCGAAGCGGGAATCCCGGACGCAACTCGATTGGAGCTTCCCGCGCCGTCCCGTCCCGCTGCTATCCCAGTGGCCGCTTGACCTTCCACCGTGCCCACCGGGTCGCCCGGAAGGCGAAGGGTGAGGCTCGCGCTATTTCGTGCTGAGTGGGGCACCGACGACCACAGGGGTGTGTCAGTGAGTCGGGCGGCGAAGCCAACCCATGCACGACACCTCAAAGCACCCACTCGATTGCGCGGTTCAGCGCAGGTTACCGGGGCTTGAAATACGCGAAAATCCGGGCTGCTTGGCAACTCTGGGTCTTGACGCTTACCCACTTGCTATCATACGCTGCGCGACTGGCCAAATGACCTTGCCAGGGTGCCGTGTCACCCTATAATCCGCTCACCCCAGGCACGTCGGAGCGACGTCCTGCGTGTGGGTGGCGTATACTACGGTTGGCCTGCAGCGCGGGTGTAGCTCAGTTGGTAGAGCACGACGTTGCCAACGTCGTTGTCGTGGGTTCGAATCCCATCACCCGCTCTTGGATTCACGACACGTCGTCCGATCGGAATGATCCCATTTATGGCTGCGCACCTGCTGGTCGATCTGGCCTGCTGGGTGTCTCGCTCCCCTACGAGTCAGAATGTCGCAAAAAGACACCGATGAACTTGTCGCTGACGAACCGGCTGAGGCCGACGTCGAGAAGCTGAACCTGTCGATCAAGGTGGATAGCCCTTCGGCGTGCGAACGGCACATCACCGTGACGATTCCGCGCGAGGACATTGACCGTTATTTCGATAACGCGTTCAGCGAATTGATGGACACTGCCACGGTGCCGGGCTTTCGGGCCGGGCGCGCGCCGCGGCAATTGATCGAAACGCGATTTCGCAAGGACGTTGCCGACCAGGTAAAGGGTTCGCTGTTGATGGACAGCATGGCCCAAATCACCGAGGACGAGGATTTTTCGGCGATCAGCGAGCCGGATTTCGACCCGATGGCTGTCGAAATCCCGACCGAAGGCCCGATGACCTTCGAGTTCGATATCGAAGTGCGGCCCGAGTTCGACTTGCCGCAGTGGAAGGGCCTGAAGATTGAACGGCCAATCAAGGAGTTTGGCAAGAAAGACGTCGACACCCGGCTGGAGCGCATTTTGGCCGAGCATGGCCGCCTCATCCCGTTGGATGGTCCGGCCAAGTCGGGCGACTACATCACGTGTAATTTGAAGTTCATGAACGGGGCGGTCGAACTGTCCAGCGGCAAGGAAGAGGTCATTCGCATCCGGCCCGTGCTGAGCTTCCGCGACGGTAAGATCACGAACTTTGACAAGGCGATGAAGGGCGTGAAAGCCGGCGAGACGCGCGAAACCCCGATCAAGTTGTCCGACGATGCCCCAAACGAATCGCTCCGCGGTCAGGAGATCACCGCGGTGTTCGACGTGCTCGAAGTCAAGCAGCTCGAACTGCCGAAGCTGACCGCCGACCTGCTGAGCGAAATGGGCGACTTCGAGGACGAGGGCCAACTGCGCGACGCGATCCAAGACGATCTGAAACGCCAGCTCGAATACTACCAGCAGCAACAAGCTCGCCGGCAGATCACCGCCGCGCTGACCGCCGCGGCCGATTGGCAGCTTCCGCCGGAACTGTTGCGCCGGCAGAGCCGTCGCGAGCTGGAGCGCTCGGTGCTGGAATTGCGACGTGCCGGGTTCAGCGACGACGAGATTCGGGCCTATGAGAACGACCTGCGTCAAAACAGCGCAGCTGCCACGGAACGGTCGCTCAAGGAACACTTCATACTGGAGAAGATCGCTGAAGAGGAAGGCATCGATGCCTCGCCCGACGACTACGAGTCGGAAATCGCGCTAATCGCGGCACAGAGTGGCGAAAGCGTGCGTCGCGTGCGTGCCCGGCTCGACAAGGGCGGAATGATGGACGCGCTGCGCAATCAGATCGTAGAACGGAAGGTAATCGATCAGGTGCAGGCACATGCCAAGTTCAAGGAGGTGCCCTACGCCCCGGAAGGAACCGATACGGAGGCCCTCGATCAGGCTGCCGGCGGGCAGGACAACGAAACGGACATTCCCGAGGCCAAACAGCCCGGCGAAGCCGAGCCGCTGCCCACTCCGAAGGAATACGACTAGAATTGTCCAGGCACACCGGCGGAGCCCCGACGACGTAGCCGAGGGCGAGTGTCGCAAAGACAAACGCGTGGTTCGGGCCTGTAACGGAAACACGACAACACGACTGCCGCGCCGACGAGCTTTCGCGGCCGAGTCGCAATCGGCGGCCCAACCGCGCGCCCTTGCGAACGGGCATCGCGCGACAGAAGGATGAACGATTCATGGCCTATCGCGAGTATCAACGCCAGCGCCAGTTGACCCTGGGCGACCTGCTGCTGGAGAACCGCATTATCCTCTTGCAAGGCGAGATTCATGACGGCAACGCCAATGAGCTGGTCATGAAGCTCTTGTATTTACAAAGCGAGAATCGCCGCAAGCCGATCCACTTTTACATCAACTCGCCGGGTGGCAGCGTCAGCGCGACGTTGGCCATCTACGACACGATGCAGATTTCGACCTGTCCCGTGGCGACCTACTGCGTGGGCCTGGCGGCCAGCGGCGGCGCGGTCCTGCTGGCTGGCGGTGCCAAGGGCAAGCGATTCGCCCTGCCCCACGCCAAAGTCATGATTCACCAGCCTTACGGCCAGGTCGGCGGGCAAGTGTCAGATATCGAAATCCAGGCCGACGAGATCATCAAGACTCGTGAGGTCCTCAACCAGATTCTCTCCCAGCACACTGGACAGCCACTGGATCGAATCGCGAAGGACACCAACCGCGACTACTACATGACCGCCACGGACGCCAAGGAATACGGCGTGGTCGACGACATCCTCTCGCGACCCCAGTTGCCCGAGGACGGCGAAGAAGACGATCTGGACTAAACGAGTTTACAACGCGCGCGAACACGCGAAGAACTAGCCATGGCTCTGATTCCCTTTGTCATTGAAAAGAGCGGCCGCGAAGAGCGGGCGATGGACATTTACAGTCGCCTGCTGAAGGATCGCATCATCTTTCTCGGCACGCAGGTCAACGACGAAGTTGCCAACTCGATCGTCGCCCAGTTGTTGTTTCTGCAGTCGGAAGACCCCAAGGCCGACATCCACCTCTACGTCAATTCGCCGGGTGGCGGCGTCACCGCAGGACTGGCCATCTACGACACGATGCAGTTCGTCACCTGCGACGTCGCGACCTATTGCTTGGGCCAGGCATCATCGATGGGCGCCGTGCTGCTGACCGCCGGCGCTCGCGGCAAACGCAGCGCCCTACCTAACGCGCGAATCATGATTCACCAGCCGTTGGCCGGCATGGAAGGCACTGCCGAAGACATCATGATTCACGCCACCGAATTCCGGAAAATCAAGCAGCGACTCAACCAGATCCTGATTAAGCACACCGGCCATCCGCTGGAACAAATTGAACTAGATACCGACCGCGATCGATTCATGACCGCGGCCGAAGCGCTCGAGTACAAGCTCATCGACCAGGTCATCGAACATATGGATATCAAGGCCATGGGCGCCGATAAGGACTAGCAGACAGCAAGGACTAGCACGCAGCGCTCGGCAAAAAAGGCGCGTCGTCCCAGCGGCGCAAAAAAAGCGAGGCAACCTCACTTCCCGCACCCGGTTGCCCGCCAAGGGTGACATGATTCGTCAACTGTGTGTTTGCGGCTTGCCGCCGGATCGCGGTGCGTCGCCGGCACGCCAAGGTGCAACCACACACGCACCGTTTTCTGTCGCATGAGGCTGACATGAGAACCTTGCAATCAATTCCTGATCGGTCACGCTGCTGTGCGATTGTGCGGCGCGCGGTCGATCGCCCGGCGTTAGGCTCCTTTTGGTGGCGCCCATCCTGCTGGCATCTCGTCTGCCTCACGGGCCTGTTGCTGCTGGGTTGTCGCGCCGACAACTCAACGGTCTTGCTGGAACGCGATCTGCGACTGCAAGAGGACAAGATTTACCACCTGCAAGCGTGTCTAGAAGACGCGCAGATGGCACGCGAGGCCACGATTCGCGAGAACGAAGCCCTCAAGCGAGAGTTGGACGGAGCGTCGCGGCGGGACTTTCCCGGACTTGGTCCCGACTCGCGCGGACCAGATGTTGAACTTCCGCCTTCCAATCTGCCACCGGGCGGCGACCAGCTTGACCTGACGCCACCCACGATCGATTTGCCGGAACCGTCCGAAGCACCTTCGGTGGAAATGGGACCGGCCGAAGGCGAAGAAGCCATCGTCGTCGAGAGCCCGCCCACGCAGTTGGTCATCAACAGTCGCCTGACGGGCGGGATGGACCGCGACGGGCATGGCGGCGACGAGGGGATCCTCGTCGTGTTTGAGCCGCGCG
>CALFYT010000095.1 GCA_937952415.1 uncultured Planctomycetaceae bacterium
GCGCGTACGTGCCGAGCATGATCCGCCGCTTGACTTCCGCTCCAAAGCCCTCGGCGCGGCTGACGCGATACATCCGCACCAAAGGGTTGTCGAGCGCCTCGGCATCTTCTGGCTTTCCGGCGGCGACCAGGGCCTCGCGCTCGGCACCCAGCGCCGCGACCATCGCCTTTTCGTCAGTCCGATGCCCGTAGTGCACGCCGTCGTATCGAGCCAAATTGCTCGAGGCTTCGCTCGGCGCGATGATGTAGTACGTTGCGACGCCATACTTTCCGTGCGGTAGCGAAACGTCTTGGACGGTTGCGCCCAACGATTCGTACACTTTGACCGCTTCGCGCACGGCCGATTCGACTTCCGCGTCGAGCCCCTCGCCGAAGTGCTCGCGCACCAGTCCGACTTTCAGATTGGCAAGCGGCTTGTTGATCGATTCGGTGTAATGCGGCACGGGCACGTCGACCGACGTTGAGTCAAGCGGATCGTGGCCGGCCAGCACCTCGAGCAACAGCGCCGCGTCCTCGGCGGTGTGGGCCAACGGCCCAATCTGGTCCAAGCTGCTGGCGAAGGCGACCAAGCCGTAACGGCTCACGCGACCATACGTCGGCTTCAAGCCGGTCACGCCGCACAGCCCGGCCGGTTGGCGGATCGATCCGCCCGTGTCACTGCCGACCGACAAAGGAGCCATGCCAGCGGCCACGCAGGCGGCTGCCCCGCCGCTTGACCCGCCAGGAATGCGCGAGACGTCCCACGGATTGCACGTCTTCTGAAAGGCGGAGTTCTCGGTCGAGCCGCCCATCGCAAACTCGTCCATATTGGTTTTGCCAATCAACACGGCATCGGCCGTCTTGAGTTTGGCGATCGCCGTGGCATCGTACGGCGGCGCGAAGTTTTCCAGAATCTTCGATCCGCAACTCGTTACCTCACCGGCCGTGCAGAGCAAATCCTTGATGGCCACCGGCAGTCCGCCCAGCCGTCCGACCGGCTTTCCAGCGGCGCGACGCTTGTCGATGCTCGCGGCCGCATCGAGCGCCGCCTGCGGTTCGCACCGCAAGAACGCACCGATCTGCCCGTCGTGCTTGTCGATTTGGTTCAGATAGGCTTGCGTCAGCTCAACCGAGGTGGTCTCGCCGGAAGTGAGTTGGGCCAGCAACTCGGTCGCGGAATGGCGCAATAGCGACATCGTCTATTCGCCCAGCACAGCGGGTACCAGATAGAACTCGCGATCGTGGTGCGGCGCGTTGGCCAGCGCCGCCTCGCGGTCAAGGCCCGGTCGCAATTCATCCTCCGCGAACACGTTGGCCACGTCCAGCGCGTGTGCCATCGGTTCGACCTTCTCGGTGTCGAGTTCCGAGAGCGACTCGACATACGCCACGATCTGCCCCAACTGCTCGGTCATTCGATCGAGCTCTTCCGGCGTGAGACGCAGCCGCGCCAACAGCGAGACCTTTTCGACATCCTGACGCGTAAGGCTCATGGCAAGGTCAACGTCCTATCGGTCGTGTGTTGCGGCCGCCAAGTTACCGGAAGCGCGGAACGGGCGATTCGGCTGAGCGGCGATCTGCGGCGTCGTGCGAGTCCGCGAACGATCGGCGCCTGGGCGTAATCAACCGGCAGCCTGGGTCGAACCGCTTCCGGCGGGCAACTTGAACGGAGCGTTGCGCACGCGTTTGGTGATCGCGCCGCTACGGATGCACTGGGTGCAGACGCGCACGGTGCGATTCGTGCCGTTGGGTTCGGTAACCCGCACGCGCTGCAGGTTCGGCTTGAATTTGCGCCGGGCGATGCCGGTCACCTTGGTACCCACTCCGCCCAGGTACTTGGCCTTACCGCGTGTCGTGACACGATTGCCCAACACGGGACCCTTGCCGCAAATTTCGCATAGCTTGGCCATCAGAAGCGCCTCGACGAACACCTACCCAAGAACGTGCAAAACCGCCAGTATATCGAATCGCGCACGCCCGGCAAGTCAGGATGGGCAGTGGGGTGGGTTTCCAAGCCCACATCCACGCCGCATGCCGAGTTCGCGGCTCGGACCCACTGGAGAGGACAACCGGCTCGAAGGGCCTCCTTCGTTCGACTGGGTGTCCGCTTACTACGGCATCGCCGAGCGGCGGCAATACGTGGCGGTTCCGTGGAGCGTCGTCGGATCGGATTATTTGTGTGCTTGGCGCACCGTGGACTATTCCGGCGGCGGATCGGCGATCTCACCGCCCGCCATGGTCGAGAGTTGTTGATACAACAGCAGATCGATCTGTTGAGACAAGAACCGTACCGACCCGTCGGCGAAGAGAAAATTGCCCCCGTCGGGATGGTCGCTACGGAAATTCGGAGCTACGTGAAATCCACCCATTGTTTGCGGCATCCGCGATCCAGGCGCCCCAAGCTGGCTTTTTCGGCAATCCGTAGGATGACTGTCGCTATGCTGCGCCTGGGTCGGCGGCCATTTGTTCAACGGTTCTAGCGTGCATGCCGAAATACTGCCGTGATGCACTCCTACGATTTCGTTCAAACTTCTGTAGGACGGTTGGGGAGAGCCCCATGCCTGCCAACACAATCGAACTTGGCCGAAATCATCGAGCACCGGCAGCGAAGTCCGCTGGTTGTCGTACACGGTTCCATTCCAGATCGGAACGTTTGCATCAGCGTCGGATACTGGCCAGGTAGGCCCGTGGGCGGCTTCTCCCAGCGCGATCGTGTTGCTCAATCCGTCTCGCACCTTGCGGATGTTGACTGCCCAGTTGATATCGAACATGCCGCGTTCAGTAACCGGAACCACCGGTGGTCCCGGAGGTTTGTCCCCCGGCGCGAGGCAATACGAATCCGTCACGCCTTTGCAAAACGCGTAGTTCGTAACACCTAACGCGCGGTAGTTGTTGATCACTCCACCGACAACCCAGATCACTTCGAGCATATTGTCGAGCATGGGATTTTCACCGCTGACCGATGGGCAGGCAAATGCGGGAACAACGGCGGCCATCATTTCCGGATTCTGGTTCCACCAGTCGAAGTTCTGGTTGTATTGCTCGTAGAGTCCTGTTTCCTCAAAGTACGGCAGCAGCATCGTGTGAGGGCTTGCGTAGATCCCGTCGTTATCGTTCGTTCCGCTGCCACCTACTATTTCGTGGGATACCGACACGCAGCCGGCCGGTGGAAAGGTCTTCAACGCGTCGTGGTAGCTGTGCAATGCCACTCCGAACTGTTTCAGATTGTTGAAGCAACTGGAACGCCGGGCCGCCTCTCGCGCGGCCTGAATCGCCGGCAACAATAGGGCGACTATCACCCAAATAATCGCCAGAACGACCAGGAGCTCCACGATTGTGAACCCACGTAACTTTTTCATGGCAGATTCCCCAATGAAAATATGGATAAGGACATTGTCCGACCCTGATGCGCAGCGCGCACGAAGAACAGAGGCGGTGGGAACGCGAGAAGATTAGCGCCGGAGGCGCGGATAATTGCAGATGCACGCTCGCTGCTGATCTGCCTGTGGCGCGTTGCGGCGCGCTCAGCGCGGCTACAATCAGACTAGTTGCGTGCAAAGAGAGCTGGAGGCCTCTAACCGGAACACGCCGGTCGGCCGGAGCGAAGGAAGGCATGGACGAAGAAAGTCCGTCGAGATGCAGCCCCTGAGGGGCGTTATACTCGTTGCTTGCCACTGCGTCAAGCAATAGCAGCATCCCATGCGGGGTTAGTAGTTGTTAATGTACCGGATACTGATGCAACTGAACGGGGTATGATGCCGAAAGTGAGACGCACACGAGTTCGGCGATTGGTTCGGCCAATGTACCTCTCAATCTGGCGCGAAAATGTAGAAGCTTGTCGCACTCGTCTTGCACTTCACTCCCGACTACAATAATCCCGAGTGCGGAACCCTGTGTTTCGCGCTGCCATCCTCCCGGCGTCGTTCGATCCCTCCCGCCCACGAGACGTCCTATGCTTACCATCGCTCTTACCGCGGCGCTTGTTCTTGCGCCGGACGTGTCCCTCGAGACCGGCGCGCAACTCGTCTTTCGCGGCACCATTCGACCACAATCCGAACAAGGCGAAACCAGCGGCAAGTCGTTCGATCTGAACCTGTGGATTCTGGAAAAACGCGACGACGGCGGCGCGGATCTGTTCTGGTTGGTCGACGAGCGTGGGCGCGGTGCATTCCCTTGGTCGGAGCGGTTCGGGCACTTGGCGCTCGACCAGCGGTGGCGCAGCACCACTGAAGGCCCGGCGCTGTTGTACGACCGGGGCGAGGGGCGCAGCGTCGTGCCAGTTCCCCTGCCCTTCTTCGCCGGCGATGCGCCCTTGGCTGCCGAGGCCACGTACACCGAAGGCAAGCTGGAATACCGCGTCGAGGGCGCGGACAAGTTCGACGATCGGCCCGTGTGGAACGTCAGCCTCAAGAACTCATTCGGGCCGAAGCGCCACATGGTTGTCTTCCAGGACAGTCCGCTTGTGCCGGCGCTGGTCGAAAAGGTGTTTATGGGCCGTGGCGAGGAGTACCGCTTGGAGCTCGAATTGGTCGGCACCGATCGGCTTGCCGGCGAGACGCTTTCCGCACTGGCGCAGGCCGCGAAGAAACTGGTCGCGCTGCGCGGCAAGCTGAATCATCCGGCGCGCAGCGAAGAGGCGCAGTGGAACCGCGATCAGTTGGCGGCGTTGAATGCAGCCTTGCCCGGGGTGACCGAGGCCGCCGCCGCAACGCCCTTGGAACGGCTTGCTGCCGACGCCGCCCGCGACTTAAAGCTCCAATCCGGCCGCAGCGATTCGGTCGCCGAGCTTGTCGCGCGATTCAACGGACAGCCGGTCGAGGCGTTCGCCGCCGCAGGTTTGGACAACGACGGATTGACGCAAGCCGATTTGAAGGGCCAAGTCACCGTGCTGCACTTTTGGGACTACCGCGACGAACCGCTCTCCGAACCGTACGGGCAGGTCGGCTACTTGGACTTCATGTACCACCGTCGCAAGGCGGACGGATTGCGATTGTACGGAGTTGCTGTCGATGGCCGATTCGGCGCCGAACAGTCGCGCAGCGCGGCGGCCCGCGGTGTCCGGCGGCTTAAGTCGTTCATGAACCTGAGCTACCCGTTGCTGGCGGACAGCGGTCCGCTGCTGAAGCAATTTGGCGATCCACGGATCGTCGGAGCGAACCTGCCGCTGTTCGTGGTAATCGGGCCCGACCAAAAGATCCTGCACTACCACGTCGGCCACTACGCGGTCCACCAGGATCGCGGATTGATCGAGCTGGACGAAGTCGTGGCCAAGGCATTGGCCGACCGGTGATCCGCCGGGCGACGAAATACGCACAGCGCTGTCCGACGCGCCGCCGCGCCGGGCAACTTAGGCCCCGCGCGTAATCGCCAAGACTTCGTCCAGGACGCGCCCGTTGGTGGCGATGGCTTCGCCGGCGTGGATCGTCGGGTTGCCCTGCCAATCGGTGAAGGTGCCGCCGGCTTCGACGACGATCGGCGACACGGCCGCCGCGTCCCACACGTTCATGATCGGATCGACCATCACTTCGGCGCGACCGGTAGCAACCAGGACATAGCCGTAGCAGTCGCCCCAGGTACGACTCGTGCCGGATGCGCCCTGCAATCGCGCGTACGCCTGCTGTCGGGTCGCGGTTGGCCAGCGGGTATCGCTCGAGGTGAGCAGTCCGGCCGACAACGGCGCGGTTGTCGAGACCCGGGCCGGCTGGGGCTTCGCGGTTCCACGCTGATGCCAGGCCCCCAGCCCTTTGGCCGCGTGCACCGTCTCGTCCAGGGCCGGAATGAACACCACGCCGACGACCGCCTCACCACTGAACTCGACCGCCACCATGGTGCCGTACAGCGGCACGCCGCGAACGAACGATCGTGTGCCGTCGATCGGATCGAGAATCCAGCGATAGCCGGTGCTGCCGGGCTGTTCGGGGAACTCCTCGCCGAGGACCGCGTCGTCGGCGAAACGTTCCGCGATTCGCTGGCGCAGCAACTGTTCGGCTTCGCGGTCCGCCACCGTAACCGGGGAGAAGTCCTTCTTTTGCTCGACCGCTAAATCGGCCGTTTGAAAGTATCGCAACGTCAGCCGCCCTGCCTCGTGGGCAATTTGGCGGGCATGCTGCAGGCGATCGTCGATTTCGCGGCTCATGGCGTACGAGCCTACAGCGCTGGACAAGAGGTGCCAAGTAGCCGCCAGCGGATTCGGCGGCCACGCGTTGGTCGGCCGAATGCTATCGTGCCATGCCAGTCGCTATCCGGCGAGTCACCTTGACTTGCGAGGCGCGGTTCTGGTAATGCCTCGACCGACCGGCCTGACCTGACCGCCGTTCGACCACGGCGACAACCTCCCGCGAGTCCACGGGCACGTGACGATGATGCACCGACCTGCCAATCGATTTTGGCGAGAAGCATTCGCCATTCACGGATCGATCACACCGTTCGTGATGCCTTACGTTTTGGCGTTTGGCGCCATTGCCGCCGCAGTTGCGCTGACGGCGACCTACGTCGAGCAGTTTTACGAGGTGAGCATCGGGCTGCCCGTTGCGCCCTATGAGTTTGCTGGTGCGGCGCTCGGGTTGCTCCTGATCCTGCGAACCAACTCCGGCTACGACCGCTGGTGGGAGGCCCGCAAGCTTTGGGGCGGCATCGTCAACCAGTCGCGCAACATGGCGATCGACGCACTTTCGTACGGGCCCAACGACGCCGCATGGCGTTCAATGTTCGTACGCTACGCTGCGGTGTTTCCGCACATTGCGCGGTCCAGCTTGCGCGGACAGCCGCCATCGCAGGACGTCGTCTCGCTAGTTGGTCCGGATATCACCGAAGAGATCGCGTCAGCGAACCACATGCCCAGCTTCGTGGCGCAGCGCCTGGCACGGTTGCTGCGCATCGCCTGCGACGAGCTGGACATGGACCGGTTTTACTTTTTGCAGATCGATCGCGAACGGGCCCTATTGATCGACCACATCGGCGCGTGCGAACGGATCCTCAAGACGCCCTTGCCGACCGTCTACGCAATCAAGATCCGCCGGTTCATCGCCCTGTTCTTGTTCACGCTGCCGTTCGCGTTGCTGCACCGATTCGAGACGGGTTGGTTGATTCCCGTCGTGACGATGTTGGTGGCGTACCCGGTCATGTCGCTGGACCAAATCGGCATCGAGCTACAAAACCCGTTTGCCGAGCACAATCTGAGCCACCTTCCGCTCTACGACATTTCGCAGACCATCCAGCGCAACGTCACGAACTTGGACGACGGGTTCGCTCCGAAGGGCGCAGACGACGTTCGCCATTGGCACCGAGGCGAGCTAGAACTTCTCGGCCAATATTAAGATCGCATCGGTCCGGGGCGATCGTCGCAGTCAGAAAGACATTGCAAACCCGCTTTGCGGTGCAATCCGTGGCGATGTGGCACGACACGCGGTGGCGGATCGCACCTATTTGTTGGAACGGCCGGACGACGCCCCAACAAGGTCCGAGAGTTTGATCGAGGACAATTGCCGACGACATTCGTCACTCACACGTCCCAGTGCTTCGCGGAGCCGTGTTTCGGCGACCGAGATCCGGCTTCCTTCCATGGCCGGCATCGTGGCGGTGAGCGGCCCGTCGATCGCCTCGATTACTTCCAACAGCGTGATATCTTCCGGCTGGCGCTTCAGCGAGTAGCCGCCGTCGACACCCCGGGTCGAGTGGAGGACACCGTGAGTTACGAGGTTCCTCAGGATCTGCAGCAGAAAGCGCTCGGGCATATGGCCGTCGGCCGCCAACTGGCTGCAGGGTACGGGGCGGTCCGCGTTGGATTGTGCTAGCTGTACGACGGCCTGGACCGCGTACGCCACGGTGCGAGAGAGCTTCATCAGCGCTGATCCCTTCACGAACTCCAGCGACCTACCCATCGATGCGCACCAGGCCACATCGATTCGCCGTCGTTGGTCCGTGCGTTCCTGCGCGAACCAGATTCAACTCTGCTGAAGCACACCGACTCTTACCCGTCATGCGGTTCGACAACGAACCGACGGAGGCTTGAGCTTACCCAGGCGGGTAAACAGGACCGCGATAACGAAGTCCGATGGTTGGAGTGGTTTGCAAGCGCGAGTCCAAAACGAACGTAACGGTGGGTTCTGAATAAGTCAAAGCGAAATCACGCCGTGACGCACGTTTTGCAACTTCGCGCAATCGTGCAGTTGTTCCGTGAGCGCTCGCTCAAGTCCGTTCTTGCTCAATGTTTTCGACGGTTGGCGATTTTGCGCTTGACGCATTGGTGTCATGGGAGGCGAGCGATTTCTCTGTGCGGAAAGCATGGAATACCAACAACGCCGCGCCGCAGACCAACAGGCTGTCGGCAAGGTTGAATATCGGCCAGTCGAGCACTGGATCAATCTTGAAGTGCAGCCAATCTCGTACTGCATATACACGTTGGCCGGCACGGTGTCCGGCGTCGATGCCCCAGGTCAAACCGGGCAGTCCGAGGCGATCGTACAGATTGCCGAAGATTCCAGCAGCCACGCACGCCAGCGCAATGGTAAGCAGTCGATCCACGGCCGCGCCGGCAACGAAGAGCCAGTAGGCGATTCCCACAGCCGCCAGAATCGACAGTCCGCTGAACAGCGCGACCTGTCCCTGGCCAATGCCGAACAGCGCCCCCTCGTTGAGGCTCGTCGTGAAGCCGAAGATCTCGTCGATCAGCCACCGGCTGGGGCGCTGGTTGGGCATCCCAAATTCTCGGAATGCCCAGCGTTTCGACAGTAAATCAGCCGCGCAACCACCGAAGGTGATGCCTAGAAACAGCAGATAGCGGCTGGCGGGCACTTCCTTCATGACGGGCACTGCCTCCCTACGAGGCAGCGTATCCGCTGCGTCGGGAAAGGCCTATCCGCGTTCGAGCTTTTGAGCGCATTTGATGCACAACGGCGTGTGCGGAAGCGCGTTGAGCCGCGTCTTGCTGATCGGCCCCGAACACTCCTCGCAGGTTCCATAGACGCCGTCTTCGATCTTCTCGATGGCCGCTTCGATCGACTCCAGGGCCGACTCTTCGCTCTGCATGAGGCTGAGCGTGAATTCCTGCTCGTAGTTGTCGCTGCCGATATCGGCGATGTGAATCGGCATGCTCGACAGGTCGCCGTTGGCTTCGCTACGCGTCTTCCGAAGAGCGGCATCGGCCATCGCGCTGACGTCCCCGCGCAAGCGGGCGCGCAAGGCCAAAAGCTGCTCCTTGTACCCCTTCATCTCGGCCTTCTTCATACTCTATTCTCCACGAGCAAGAACACCGGCGTGCCTACGTTTGGCAGTCGACAGACTCCTCATCATAAAACCGTTGCCGACGATTGTCAATTGGCCCGGTTTTGCGCGGGACTCGTTGCGTCCTTCGAGCATCATCCCGATGGACGTGTTTGGCGTATTAGCCGGCAATGAGTTTCGAGTTCGACGTCGAACGAAGGATGCGGCACCGGCGCGACGCGCCCGCGGCCGGCACGGCCCTCCCGCAAAGCGGTTTTCGAGCGCGCCTTGTCCGCCGCGGAATCGCCGAATCGAGCACGACGAAGCGACAATTCGCGCCGCCTGAACCGCGCTTATGCGATGCGGCCGGACGAGAGGTAGACACTATGGGCCGGACCGACATAGACTACGAGATGGACGATTTGGCGACGTCCCAGGCGTGCACGCGGTCTTGCTCGGCGGGAATGCGCGCCCGCTGGGTCCGTTCGCCAACGAAATAGGCAGAGCGACGCTCCTGTCGCTCGCCCGACGTCGCCTTTCGGAGTCATGAGCCATTAGCGTCGCCACTCGAACCGATGTCGCGTTTCAGCGTTGTATCGCGCCTGCCTGCGGCGCAACGTATGGCGTCGAGGAAGTGCGTGTGGCGTGCGACGTGTGCGGCAGTTTGCTCGACGTCGTCTACGATTGGAATCGGGTCAAGCCGCCCGATTCGCTGAAGGAATTCGAACGCAAGTGGGCCCGCCGCGGCGACCCGTTGGCCTTTAGCGGCGTCTGGCGATTCTTTGAGCTCATTCCGTTCGTGCGCCAGGACCAAGTCGTCACGATCGGTGAAGGGCAAACCCTTCTTCAATCGGCTGACGACGTGGGACGCTACGCCGGGCTCGATGCCGGGAATTTGCATCTTCAATACGAGGGGATGAACCCTTCGGGTAGCTTCAAAGACAACGGAATGACCGCCGCGTTCACCCACGCCCACGCCATCGGGGCCAAACGGGCCGCATGCGCCTCGACCGGCAATACCAGCGCGTCACTCTCGCTGTATTGCTCGGTTACCCGGCTGATGAAGGCCGTAATCTTCATCGGGTCCGGAAAAATCTCCTACGGCAAGCTCTCGCAGGCGCTCGACTTTGGCGCCCTGACGATGCAGATCGCCGGCGACTTCGACGACGCCATGGCACGCGTCAAGGAGGTGGCCAGCCAAGAAGGAATCTACCTGGTCAACAGCGTCAATCCCTTCCGCCTGGAGGGCCAAAAGACGATCATGCTCCGCGTTTTGGAGTCGCTGCGGTGGGAAGTGCCCGACTGGATCGTCGTACCGGGTGGAAACCTCGGAAACTCCAGTTCCTTCGGCAAAGCGTTTGCCGAGCTCAAGGAGATTGGGCTGATCGAACGCGTGCCGCGGTTGGCAGTGATCAACGCGGTGGGCGCCAACACGCTGTACGAGCTGTACGAAAAGCGCGGCCTGCGCTGGAATGATGGCCAGCCGAATCGGCAAATCGCCGACGCGTATTTCGCTGAAATGGATTCAGCCAACCGTCGCGCGTCGACAATCGCCAGCGCCATCGAAATCAACCGGCCGGTCAATCTGGACAAGTGCCTGCGGGCCTTGGACGTCATGGACGGTGTCGTGCGCGAAGTGACGGATCAAGACATTCTGGATGCCAAAGCCAAGGTCGGCGCCGGCGGGTTCGGGTGCGAGCCGGCCAGCGCGGCAAGTGTGGCCGGCGCGAAGCTGCTCGTCGCCCAAGGCGTCATCGCGCCGAGCGATCGGGTCGTTTGCGTGCTGACCGGACATCAACTCAAGGATCCAACCGCTACCGTCGCGTATCACACGACCGACCAGGAGCAGTTTAATCGTGTGTTGGGCAGCCGGGGCGTGCGGCGGGCAGCCTTCGCCAACCGCTCGGTCGCCGTGCCCAACGAACTGGACGAAATCGTCAAAGCCATTCGGCTCTATAGTTAGCAGGAGCGATGCTCGCGATGGCAACACGGATCGGCATCAACGGGGCCGCGGGTCGCATGGGACAGCGACTGGTCGCATTGGCCGCGGAAGACCCTGAGCTAGAGGTCGTGGCGGCCGTCGAGCACGCTGCGCATCCGAAGCTTGGAACCGACGCCGGAACCATCGCCGGAGTCGGACCGACGGGCGTGAGCCTGTCCGTGGGTGTCGACCAGCAGGCGGACGCGGTGGTCGATTTCTCCGTTCCGGAGGCCACCGCTGCGATTCTGGAAACCTGCCTGGCACAGCAGATTCCGCTGGTGGTGGCCACGACCGGATTGTCCGACGAGCTGCAATCGCGAATTCGCGACGCGTCACGGTCGATCCCCTTGCTCTGGGCGCCGAGCATGAGCCTCGCGGTCAATCTGGCCATGAAACTGGCTGACACCGCGGCACAAGCCCTGGCCGACCATCCCAGTGGAGCCGATGTCGAGATCATCGAGCGCCACCACCGATTTAAGGAGGATGCTCCCAGCGGTACCGCACTCAAGTTCGGAGACATTATCGCGGCCGCAATGGGCCATACCGAACAACGGCATGGGCGCAGCGGGCGACCTGGTCAACGTCCTCACCAAGAAATCGGCTACCACGCCGTGCGCACCGGCGACAATCCGGGTGAGCACGCAATCGTATTCGGGCTGTTGGGCGAGACGTTGGAGATCAACGTCCGTGCCACAAGTCGCGACTGCTACGCGCACGGTGCGTTGGCAGCGGCCAAGTTCTTGGCGGACAAACCGGCTGGTCTGTATTCGATGAACGACATGTTGGGGCTTTGAGCCCACGGTACGTCGCGCGTGTTTGACGATCCGTCACGCCGACCCGCAACGCCTGCCGCGGCGTGCGTTTCCTCGCCGCACATCGAGAGTCGACGAAGGACCAACCGAAATCGAGCCCGGACTTTCGACAATGGCCAAGTGCGAAGAAGGCTACCTCTGCTCGGTCTGTGGACAAGACGTGGAGTCGATCGTCGAGAGCGACCTCTACTTGCGGTTTGTCATCGGCCAGGTCGATCCCGAAACGCTGCATACCTCGGCGGAGCGCCACATTGGCTGCAACCCGGTGTTGGCGCAGTTTATCGTCGACGATCGATTCGAACCGATTTGCGTCGAAGGCGAATTCGACAAACGCCGACTGGACGCGGATTACGTTCGAGCGCAGCAAGCGCTGGTTACTCGGGGATACCGTCGGCTGCACGAGGTGGCCCACCTGGACTTGCCGATCGTCGACTACCCGCTGCCAGAAGTCCGCGCGCAACTCGAACGCGATGCCCGCGGGCAATAGGCGCATGCCAGACGGCATGGACTTGGATTCGCGCGCCTCGACCGACCTTCGCGAAGCGTGCGCATTCAACGAGCCGCTGCCGCCGCATCGCTTGCCACAGCCAGCGCGCCATGTACCACGACCGCCTCGCCAAGCCCGGCGCGCACGATTTCGAATCGTCCGGACAACGGCCCAAAGACATACTTTTCCACGGCTGCGCGTACCGGTGCCAAAAACAGGCTCTCGTCAGCCAACGAGACTCCGCCGCCAATCACGACAATCGATGGCGAAACGATCGTGACAGCTTGCGCGATTCCCCAGCCGAGTGCCGCGCAGGCGTCGGCGAGCACGTCCCGCGCCAATTCGTTTCCTTCGCCAGCGGCCTGAACCACCATTTGCGCCGTCAGGCGATCAACCTTTCCGTCGCATCGTTCCCACAAGTCGGCCGAGTACTCTTCGGCTGCTTCTTCGGTCTCGATCAATCGCTGTCGCACGTCCTCGGGCGACGAACGTCGCAGCCCGCTGGCCAAAGGCGCAAAACGATGCGAGATTGGATCGCTCAACCGGGCTTGCGCCGCCGCCGCAATACCCCATCCACTGGCAAGCGACTCGACCGTTTGGTCCGGGCGATCGGCGTGCAAACCTGGCCGCAAGTGCCCGATTTCCGCGGCGCCATACCCTGCGGCGCGGTAGATGTCATTACCGACGATCAACCCACCACCGATTCCGGTCCCCACGGTAACGAACAACACAGGGTTGTGGTCGCGTCCGGCACCGAATCGCGCTTCGGCCAGTCCGGCCACGTCGCAGTCGTTTTCGAGTGTCGCTGGCAGCGTCAGTTTCTCGCGACACCAATCCACCAGCGGAAAGTCGTTCCAGCCGTCGACGTGATGGCTCTTGACGACCAGGCCGGCCTTTGAGTCCACCGGTCCGCCAAACCCGATGCCAATTGCGGTGACTTCGTGGCGCGCGATCAGCACCCGGGCTGCGTCTTCGATGCATTCGAGAATCGCCTCGGCGCCTCGGCCCGGATCGACGTCGAATCGTTCCAGCGCCGTCAGCTCGCCGTCGCCGGCACCGACGCCCAACTGAATTTTCGTCCCGCCGATTTCAATGCCCAAGTACATCCGCGCTGCCTTGGTCTCGTGGCTGATCGGCATATGTCAACAAACGATGAGATTATTCTAGCGCACGGTTCGGAAAGTTCCGACCCGTCGAGGAACTGCGATGGCCATGAAATCCTGCCGATGCCCGCGGACGCGGGGAGCGGCAACCGTTGCACGAATCGCACGCTGCACGGTGCAAACCACGTCGTGCTCACGCGCTGTTGCCGTATCGCCCTTCGGCGTTGATCCGTGCGTACACGTCGTTGAGCACCCAATGGAACAGGCAGAGGTGGATGCTCTCGACCATGCCCATGTCGTCCAGTGGCACGTGCATGCCAGCTTGGGCCGCGCGGCGTAGCTTGCCGCCGTCGTATCCCGTTAGGGAAAAGGTCTTTAGTTCGTGCCTATTGGCCCAGTCGATCGCCTCCAGCACGTTCGGGCTGTTTCCCGATCCGCTGATGGCAATGGCCAAGTCGCCTGGGCCGCCGTAGTTCATCAGTTGCTGGACGAAGATGTGTTCGTAGCCCACATCGTTGCCCACGGCCAGAATCCAACCCAGGTTGTCGGTCAGACTCATGATTTTGAGCCGCTTGCGCGATTCGTCGTGGAGGTGCTCCGGCTTCAGCGAACTCTTGCCCAAATCCTCACTGATGTGCGTGGCCGTGGTGGCCGAGCCACCGTTGCCGAACACGAAGATAAACCGCTCGTGCTCCCACGCATCGTAGATCAGATCGGCCCAGCGCCTGATCTCTTGCTGGTCGACGCGGGCCAACTCGGCTTGCAAGCGGCCAACGTATTGATCGATCGATAGTTTCGCGCCAAGCATGTGCTCGTCGGGCGATGCCCCAGCCGAAGTGTTTCTGCTTCTAGTCTACTACGCCAGGCGCGTGGCAACTAGCCGTGCACGGTCGCGGCACAACTCAACCGGCAAGCGCTTCTTGCTGACCCCGGGCAACATTCAGCGGCGCGATAATCAACCAGCCCACGACGAAGAACCCAAGCAAGCTGATGATCGCCCAGTTGGGGCTGCCGGTCCGTGCCAAGGTTTCCGTAAACAGGATTGGCCCGAGCATGCTGAACGCTTTGCCGGACAGGTTGAAGAACCCGAAGAATTCACCGGTACGCGATTCGGGCGTCATCAGCCCCATGATCGTACGGCTGACCGACTGCGTGCCTCCCAACACCAACGCGGTCAGCGCCGCCATGATCCAGAACTGCCACATCTCCTGAATGAAGAATCCGCTGAACAGCACGACGACCCAAATTGCCAAACAGATGTGTAGGGCGTTCTTTTGACCAATCTTGTTGGCAAACCAACCCAGGAACACCGCGCCGGGCAGGGCGACGAATTGGATCATGACGAAGACCGGAATCAGGTCGGCGTCCTCGACGTTGAACTTCTCCTTGGCAAACACCGACGCCTGCGAAATAACCGTCATCACGCCGTCGTTGAAGATCAAGAACCCGACCAGGAAGATGGCCAGCATCTTGTATCGGCGAATTTCACCCAAGGTGCGAATCACGTCCGAAAGGCCGTTGGCGGCGGTTGTGATCACCGATTGATTCTGACGGCGCGGCGGGGCCTTGTCGCGCACCAACAGCAGGATTGGCAGGCTGAACACGCCCCACCAAACTCCCATTAGCAACAAGCAAAGTCGCGGTAGGAAGTGATCTTCGGTGGGCAGTCCCCACGACTCACCAAAGCGGACCAGGCACACAGCCAGCACGAGCATTAGTCCGCCGCCGACGTAGCCCGCGCCGAATCCCCACGCCGACACTTCGCTCATGCGCCGGTCGTCGGAGATTTCCGGCAAGAATGCGTTGTAGAAACTCTGCACCAGTTCGTAGTTGAGATTTGCGACAAGAAACATCGCGACAAACCACCACGGCCGGTCCGGCGTGCCAAAGAACATCAAAGCCGACGCGCCGGCGCCGAGCATCGTGGTGATAAACAGAAAGCCACGTTTGTTGGCATGGGCGTCGGCAATGGCGCCCAGGATCGGCGAGAGGATGGCCGAACACAGCGTCGTGATCCCGATACCCCATCCCCAAACACGCAAACCCGCGTCGCCCGGCAGCACCGCACCCTGCAGATACAACACCAGCACGGTGATGTAGATGGTCGAGTAGGCGCTATTGGCCCAATCGTACATGCACCACGCAATGATCTCTTTTCGTTGGTTCTTGGCCGCGGAAGGGATCGTTGCTGTGTCGGCCATGCGGTGGATGTTCGGGAAGTAGAGGACGATTTCGGAGGTTTCGCACCGAAGAGTCGGCGCCCGGCAGTGATTCTGTGCGGTATGTGTCGCACGAGCGGGCTGCGGGTGGCAGCCTTATACCAAACGCGACATTCCCCGGCTACCGAGGTGTTCGACGCTGCCGGCCGCAGCTTGGTCACAAAAAAAGGGCCCCGCAGAAAACTGGGGGCCCTGAGTTGATTGCTCGACGTCGTGCGGCGCTTACGTGCCGAATTCCGGGCGGCGCCGCTGTAACTGGTTTTGCAAGCGTTGCACGATGGAGCTGTGCATCTGGCTGACCCGGCTTTCCGATAGATCCAAGGTCGCGCCGATCTCCTTCATGGTCAGCTCTTCGTAGTAGTAGAGAATGATAATTAGGCGTTCGTTGCGATTAAGCCCTTTGGTGACCAAACGCATCAGGTCGTTCTTCTGGATCCGTTTCGTCGGATCCTCGCCCTTCTTGTCTTCGAGAATGTCAATCTCGCGAACGTCCTTGTAGCTATCCGTCTCGTACCATTTCTTGTTCAGGCTGATCAAATTGACGGCGTTGGCTTCGAGGATCATCTTTTCGAGCTCGGGCACGGAGATCTCCATGTGCTCGGAAAGTTCCACCTCGGATGGGGCCCGGCCCAACTTGGCCTCGAGCGTCTTGATCGCTTCGTTCAGCTTGCTGGCTTTCGAGCGGACCAGTCGCGGCACCCAATCCATCGTGCGCAGTTCGTCGAGCATGGCTCCGCGAATTCGCGGGACGCAGTACGTTTCGAACTTGACGCCGCGCGACAGATCGAACGCGTCGATCGCGTCCATCAGCCCAAAGACGCCCGCCGAGATCAGGTCGTCGAGCTCGACGCCCTCGGGCAATCGCGACCAGATGCGCTCGCCGTTGTACTTCACCAACGGCAAGAAGATCTCGACCAACCGGTTGCGCAGTTCCTGGTTCGTCGTATCCGCCTTGAAGTCTTGCCAGAGCTGCGCCATGTCGTCCGGCGCCAACGTACTGGTTGCCATGCGAACCTCCGTGTCCTATCTGCCGGGCATGCTGCCCGTATCGAATTCCGTCTCGCGAGGCACCGGCTCCCGTCCGTCATAGACGCTAGCACCGGGGCCCCAACTCATGTGGCTATGGTTTCGTTGATCGAACGAACCGCGATTCTGGCTGTGCGACCGCTGGTGCGTAGGGCGAATCAGGCCCTAGCGAATTGACGACAATCCAGGTGGCCACCCGTCCCACGACATAGCCGATAGCACAAAACATGACGGCGGAAATGGCGGCTGCCTCGAGTGTTCGTGCCAGGCCGACGTCGCGCATCAGTCCTTGCAGAATCACGGTCGTAAACGCGATCGTGCCTAATATCGCCGCGTACTGCCGACCCACGAACACCTCGCTCGAATGGCGTTATGCTTTGCGCAATCCTCACAGCTTTCCAGTCGGTCCACTGTGGGAGGTGTCCTAAGTATCGGCCAGTCGGCGTCCGAAGGTTGACCGATTCTTGCCGCCCAGCGATTGGCTGGCAGGCGTCATCGCTTCGCCCTTCGATCGCGATCCAGGCACAGTTCACGTCAGTGTGTCAAAAGGCTCTCCTCCGTACGATTTGGGCAATGGTTCGATGTCGAGGTCTTGTCTGCTTGCGCACAGCGGGCCACCGTGGACGATGGCCTGTTGCGCCAGCCGTTCGGATAGAGACGCTGCGCCCATTTGAGTTTTGGCCCAGAGCGTGTCCGTGACGCGATCCAGCGCGCGAGCGGCCGTACTTCGGGCGGGAAACACCAGCACGTCGCCAGTGCGGCAGTCGTCTTCGAAGCTTGGAATGCACCCGATCGCTGAGCATGGCGTGCCCAAGAACTTGCGGCATGCCGCCGTGATGCGGTCTTGAATCTCGTCGCCTTCGCGTGGGTCGTCGGCACAGTTGGCCAGGGTATGCACCGCTCCGCGCGACTCCGCGCGGGCCAGAGTCTTGATTGCGGCATATGCGTTCATGACGGCAGTGGCATCCGGCGTGGTGACCACGATCACCGCGGTCGCGGCTTGCCAACAACGTCGCGCGAAATGGGTTCGGCTGCTGCCGGCGTCGACCACCACCAGGTCCGCGTGCGGCGCCAGATGTTTTAACTCCGTGATCAATCGGTCTTGCGCTGCCGGGGCGTGGTCGCTCACTTCGCCCGATGCCCACGCCCCACAAATCGACTGGATACCAGCGGGTCCGCGTTGCAATACGTCGTGGGCGCCGGCCCGACCTGCAAGCACGTCGACGATCGTGCCATGGTCCGACGATTCGTTCCAGCGGGCATGGCCGCCATGATCGAGGTCCGCGTCGACAAAAACGGCCCGGCGTCCTTGTCGCGCTAAAGCCACGGCCAGGTTGGCGGCGATGGTCGTGGTGCCGACACCTCCCTTGCCGCCGCTGACTACGACCAGCGGCGCGACAAGGCGGTGCGGCGCGCCGAGCGTCGCACGTTGCCTCACAAGTTGTCGCAGCTCCGCGGCTTGATCATCCATGACTCGGTCTCAGACAACGAATTGTTTGCTTCGTTCGTAACTTTTGGCGGAAGGTCGCGATTCCGCCTCGAGAGATTTGCAGCTCAACAGCGGGCGGGCCGCACCGGTCCGTCGATCGATTCGTGCCCCAACACGACCCTTGCCAAATGTCCCGCGTCAGCCGGCAGAATGTCGTCGGGCACGTTTTGCCCATGGGTCAAGTAGCTCAACGGCAAACGGCACGTTCGCAACACAGGTAACAGGTTGCCGAGCGAAGCCGCCTCGTCAAGCTTCGTAAGCACCAGCGCAGTCGTACCAACTTCGGCGAACCGCTCGGCGGTCTTCGACAGGCTGGCCGCACTGGCAACGCTCGACAGAACCAAATGGACTTCGTCCGGTGCCGCTTCGGCTAGCATCGCCTTGAGCTCCTGAATCTTCACCTCGTCGCGCGGACTGCGCCCGGCGGTGTCCATCAGAATCAAATCAAGATTGGCCATCCGGGCGACCGCCTGGTGCATCTCGCGGGGCGTGGCGACGATCTCCATCGGCAGATCGATGATGTCGGCATAGGTGCGCAGTTGTTCGACGGCCGCGATCCGATACGTGTCGACCGTGATCAGACCGACCCGCAGTTTGTCGCGCAGCCGGAAGTTGGCCGCGAGCTTCGCGATGGTGGTTGTCTTTCCGACGCCTGTCGGCCCGACCAGTGCCACGAGATGTCGACGGCCATCCGACGGCTGGATCGGTCCAGCGGTGTGAATTTCGGACTCGACCAGTTCCACCAGCGCGGTGCGCAGGCTGTGTGCATCGTCGGCGCTGCCCCGTGAATGGGTGCGCACGCGCTCCACCAGGTCGCGCGCCAGGTCTTCGCTCACGTCGGCGTCAATTAAGTCGGTAAACAGATGAAACAGCGCACCGTCCAACTCCGACTGGACCGAGCCGTTTGCCCGGCAGAGCGATTCGACCTTTGAGTGCAACTGGGCGAGTTGATCGCGCAGGTCCAGTCCGGACTCCATCGGGCTCACATTGCCCGCGTCGACGGCGCGACGTTGTTCGGAGGATCGCTGGCGCAGCGCAGGCCCGGCGGCGACCAGCGTGTCCACCGATCGGTCGCGCGGCGGGAGCCGGCTGGGTACCGAAACGGTGGACGATGCGACGACCTCAATCTCGCGTGCCGAATGCAGAAACCGCAATAGGCCGCTCGAACGTACCTCGCGCGTGTGCAGCACCGAGGCCTTCGGTCCCAGCTCGCTGCGAACGAGTGCCAAAGCGTCTTGCATTGTTTTTGCGCGGTATGTCTTGACGTTCATGTTGCTCGAGGATGGGGAGTGATGGTGGATTCCGAGTCGATGCCGTCGGCCGCAGTGGCGTCAGCGACGTGCTGGCACGCTTGAATGTTGTTAAAAGTCTTCAATCATGGCGACCGAATCAATCGGCGTATCGTTCGTGATCTCTTGGTAGCTCAGCACGATGAGTTGCGGCAGGTACGGCAACGTCATTTGCTTGAGCGCGGCGCGGGTCTGTGGGCTGGTGACAACCACTGCAGGTCGATCTGCGGCGGTGAGCGTCGCGACCGCGTCGCCGATTCGTTGGCACAGCGCCATGGCGGCTTCCGGCGGCATGTACAGCGCCCAGCCGCTTTCTGTCTGCAGCATTCCGGAGCGAACTTGTTCTTCCACTGCCGGATCGAGCGTGACCACTTCCATGCGCCCGTGGCGATCGCGATATCGGGCCGTGATCACGCGGGCCAGTCGGGCGCGGACAAATTCGCACAGCAGCAGCGGATCCTTCGTGCGCGGCGCAGCTTCGCCCAAGGCCTCGAGTATCGGGCCCAATTGACGAATCGAAACGCGCTCGCGCAATAGGAGCTGCAACACCTGCTGCACTTCAACCAGCTTCATCGGTTCGGGAATCAATTCCTCGACGACCGCCGGAGAAGTTTTTCGCAGCTCGTCGATCAAATGTTTCGTGGCGTCGCGGCTGAGCAGCTCATGGGCGTGCGCGCCGACGACTTCGGTCAGGTGTGTGGCGATAACGTTGACCGGCTCGACGACCGTGTAACCGAGCCGCTCGGCGTCGCGGCGGTCGTCAGGTTCGATCCACGTCGCGGCCCTGCCGAATACGGGCTCTTGCGTCGCGCGGCCCGAAAGGCTTCCGGTCGCGGAGCCTGAATCGATTGCCAGCAACATGCCCGGCATGAGCTTGCCTTCGGCCACCGGTACGTCGGCGATGCGAATGCGATACTGGTGCTGCTCGAGCCGCATGTTGTCGCGGATCCGCACCTTGGGCATGATCAGCCCGGCGTCGGAGGCCACGTTTTGCCGAATTTGGCTAACGCGTTCGAGCAAATCGCCCCCCCGTTTCGGATCGGCCAATCGAATCAGACCGACCCCGATCTCCAGCTCCATCGGATCGACGGTCAGAAAGTCTTCGACGCGCTGTTCGGGCTTGGTTGTTTGCGCTGCCTTGGTTTGCTGTTCGGTGGCGAGTTGCTCGTCGCGCTGTCGCCGGCTGATCACCAATGCCAGCGCCGTGCAACTGCCGCCGATCCCCAAAAGCGGAATCGCGGGAAGGCTCGTGAACGTGAGGATTCCGACGAATCCGGCCGCCACGGCCAGCGCCTGCGGGCGAGAGAATAACTGTGCCAAAAACTGCCCTGGCAGATTGACGCGATTCGAGCTGCGCGTGATGAGCAGCCCGGCGGCCAGCGATACGAGAAACGCGGGCACCTGACTGACCAATCCATCGCCAATCGTCAGCCGCGTGAACAGTGCGCCGGCCTCGGTAATGTTCATGCCGTAGTCGACGATGCCGATCACTAGCCCGCCAAAGATGTTGATCAGCGTGATGATAACGCCCGCGATCGCGTCGCCGCGGACGAACTTGCTGGCACCGTCCATCGCTCCGTAGAAGTCGGCCTGTCGCGCAACTTCTTCGCGACGCGCTTGGGCTTCGTCGTTTGTGATGATGCCGGCGTTCAGGTCCGCGTCGATTGCCATTTGGCGGCCCGGCATCCCATCCAATGCGAAACGGGCGGCAACTTCGCTGATCCGCGTGGCCCCCTTCGTGATCACCACGAACTGAATCACGATGATGATCGAGAAGATGACCAGGCCCACCACGAGCTTGTCGCCTGCGACGAACTGGCCAAAGCCGCGGACCACGCCGCCGGCCGCGAGCATTCCCTGGGTCGGCGCCTCGGTCAGAATCAACCGCGTCGTGGCAACGTTGAGGACCAGTCGGCTCAGCGTGGTCGCTAGCAACAGGGTCGGAAAAACGCTGAACTCAAGCGGTGTTCGCACGTAGATCGTCGTCAGCAGCACGATCACGGCCAGCGTGATATTGGCCGATAGCAGCACGTCCATCAGCGCGGTCGGCATCGGCACCAGAATCACCAACAGACTCGCGATGACACACAACGGCAGGACAAGCTCCTGAGCCCGTTGGGTCGATACGCCAGCGCGTGGTATGGCGGCTGTGGCCATCCAAGATTCCCGCGAATTTGTCGGACGTGAACCAAACGACAAGACGTGAGGCTGATCGGCAGCCGAAATGAGGCGGGGAAACTACTGAAATTGAGCGCTAGAGTCCAGGTCGATTTACGTCCTCGATCCGATCGCTGCTAGCAGCCGAAACTCAGCCACGGGGCCACATTGTGCCGACTCGGTCACGAAAGCAGGTCATCGTGTGCTATCAACTCAAGTTCACTTTTTGCGCGCGACGATACCTTACCCAGTAGGCCCCAATTGTCACGTCGTTCCGCCCTGTGAGAACCTCTTTGTCCGGCACCGTTGACGCGGTTGGCTCGCACGACACGATGATGCATTGCAGGCACGACGCAGCGGCACGCCGATTCGCCATCGCTGGGATGGTGTTCTCGATGTCGCTGGTTGCCGGTTGCGAAATCGGCACCGAAATGCCGCCCCAGGCAGAAGCCACATCAAAGGTCGACGCCCGCGTCGCCGACTCGCCGCGGATCGCCGTGAAGTATCGCGTCGGCCGCGGGAACCTGAAGTTCGTCGAAGGCTACCAGCAGGGACATTCCGAAGCATTGGCCCAATCCAAGCCGATGCTCGTCTTCTTTACGGCGGAGTGGTGCCACTTCTGCCATCAGATGGCCGACGAGGCGTTTCGGCATCCTCAGGTGGCTCGGTTGTCCGAGCGTTTTGTCTGCATCTTGGTCGACGCCGACCGGGAGCCGCAGATCTGCCGCCAGTTCGGCGTGACCGGTTATCCGACCATTCAGTTTCTGTCGCCGCGCGGTGTGCCGCTGGAGCGGATCGTCGGCAAAAAGCCGGGACACCAGGTGATGATGGCGATGCAGGCGGCGCTGCAGAACGTCGCCCGGCGCAACGCGGCCGGACGCGGCTCGGTCGTGCGATAGCCGGCGCGAGTCGGGAACTGCGCATTGCGTTCCATCGCCATGCTTTGCTGTCGAGTAGTCGCCCGGCGCATCGCGTGGTATTCTGATCGGCGGCGTGCGAGCGAATTGTCGCCCCGGGAGTCCCCAGGCGACGCACGACTTTGCCGGCGTGGATTGCCGCCGCGCCGCGAAATATCTCACCCATCGCGCACCGCGGAGCGGACCAAAGTGCCGGACAAGAAACGTAAAGAAAAAGTCGTCGAAGTGAATCCTTATCACTTCTGGCACGCGCGCTTTTGGCACGGAATGCTGTTGAGTCCCTGGTTGCGATTGCTGGCGCGAAATCGATTTCGCATCGGGTTGATGAAATGGGGGCTGGCGCTCACTTGTACCAATGCAACCGCGTTCAACTCCGCGCTGCGACCCATGCAGGAACTGATCTACCGGCGCCACATCCGGCGGACGCAGATCAAGGACGCGCCGATCTTCATCATTGGCCACTGGCGCTCGGGCACGACCCTGTTGCACGAGTTGCTGGTGCTGGACAGCCGCTATACGTATCCGACCACCTATCAGTGCTTGGCGCCGAACCACTTTCTAATCAGCGACCGGTTCATCCAGAAGCTGCGATTCTTGCTGCCCTCGAAGCGCCCGATGGACAACATGGCGACCGGCTGGGATCGGCCACAGGAGGACGAGTTTGCGCTGGTCAACATGGGACTGCCGTCGCCGTACCTGACGATGGCGTTTCCGAACGAGCCGCCGCAGTGTCCTGGCGCGCTGACGCTCGAAGGGCTCAGCGCCGAGGAGCGCAACCGCTGGAAGGCCGGCCTGGAATGGTTCCTGAAGCGTGTCACGGTCCAGGACCCCAAACGGATCATCCTCAAGTCGCCTCCCCACACCGCCCGCATTCGCACGCTGCTCGAGTTGTTTCCCGATGCCCGCTTCGTACACATCGTCCGCGACCCGCACGCGGTATTCAGTTCGACCGTCAAGCTGTGGAAGACGCTCTACAAGTTTCAGGCGCTCCAGGAGCCAAGGCACGAAAACCTTGACGAGTACGTGTTTTCGAATTTCACCGAGATGTATCAGCGGCTGGAACGAGATCGGGGGCTGGTCGACGAGCGGCGATTTTTCGAAGTGCGCTACGAAGACCTGGTGCGCGAACCAATTGAGCAAATGCGGGCCCTCTACGACCACCTGGAACTGCAAGAGTTCGACCAGGTGTTGCCGAAGCTGGAGGCCTATTTCGCGGACCGTCGCGACTACAAAACCGGCTCGTATCAGATCGACGAAGCGTTGCGCGAGGAAATCAATCGTCGCTGGGGGCCGTACATGCGGAAATACGGCTATTGCCAGGCGGCCCCCACGGCTTCGACGTAGCCAGTCATTTGGCCTTGGCAACGATTCGCCGCGCGGCCGCGTTGCGTGGCAACCGCGTCAACAGGGCGCGCCGGTCATCGGGGATCACACCCGCTCGGATCGCGGAGCGCGACCCACTGCCTGTTGTTGCGCCCGGCGCCGCGACGCGGCTTGTGGATCGCCCTGCATGCTCCGCATTTCGTCGCGCATCTCCTGCGGCGTCATCCGCAGATCGCGCTCGTGCCGCCAGCGCTCAAACGCGTAGTCAGCCACGGCCAGAATCATCAGGGCCGAACCAATTTTCAGACCGGTCCACAGACAGAATTCCCACACGAAGGCAAGCAGGTGAGGCAGTTGGAGTGTTCCGACCGACGCCAACTCCGCCCGATTTTGATACATGCTGGCAAAGGCCACCGCGACGATCGTTGCCAACTTGACCAGCCCCAACGTCAGTCGCACACTGCTGCTCGCGGAGAAGACACGTCGAATTCCGGCCAACGGATTCAGGCGACCCGTATCGGGGGCCAGTTTGCCAGGCAGAAAAACCACGCCCGTCTGCACGACGTTCAATGCGATGGCCAGCAGGGCCACCAACACGAGCGGCGGCAGCAACACCTTGGCCAGCCCGGCCATGATCGGTGTCCACTGTCCGGTCAGCGCGTCCGAGCTGGGCGACTGGCCCGATTCGGTCCAGTGCATCCATGCCTGACCGCCGAGCGAGTCGGTCAGCAGCCCGCCCATGTAGTCGATCAGGGTTCCGCCGGTCGCCACCAACACGATCAGTCCACCCAGCAGGATGCCGGCCGACGTCAGGTCGGTGCTGCGCGGAATGCGTCCCTCTGCCCGTGCTTGCTGGCGGCGACGGGGTGTCGGCTCGAACACTTTTTCGTCGAATTGATCGCTCATGGGCAAGTTGGTCGATCGCTAGCCGCGCAATGCCAAAACCACGGTCTGGAGCACCGGCGAGAGCTGTTCTTGAAAGAGCCAAGCGGCCGCTCCCATCGAAACCCCCAGCGCAAGCAACGCGACCATCGCGTTCAGTCCGAAGCCGAGAGTCATCAAGTTGAGTTGCGGTAGTGTGCGAGCGACGATTCCTAGAATCAGCGTGGCCAACAACAGCGCGACCATCACCGGCGCCGCGGCGCGGATCCCCAGCTCAAAGCTTTGGGCCAGCACCGACGTGATGGCCGAAGTCATCGACGCCGAAAAGCTTGCCTGACCGGCGGGCAGCCAGTCGAACGTGTCCAACAGCGCGGCGATCACCTGGCGGTGCCCACCGATCGAGAGAAACACCGCCAGCGTAACGAAGAACAGCAGCTTCGAGATGATCGGCCCGCGCGCGTCACCGGTTGGGTCGATCGCATCGGCAAGCTGCATGCCGCTCATCTGGCTGATGAGTTCACCGGCGACCTGCAACGCGGAGAACAGCACCAGCACGCCAAGTCCAAGGATGAGCCCCACCAAAACTTCGCCGCCGGCCTGCACCAGGAATTCGGCGGGCGCGGAGGCAACGGTTGCTTTTCCCGATTCGAGCGGCGTGATCAGGATCGCCAACACGACCGCCAATCCGCCACGAAATCGCCACGCAACCACGGCCGAGCCAAACACCGGCGCCACCGCCACCAGCGCGCCAATCCGCGCCAACACCAGCGCGAACAGCATGAGCGTCGGCAGAAAGGTTTCCGGAAGCAAGGCCATGCGGTGAGCCTGTTTATTTACTGAATGCGAGGGGCCGGCTGGGCGGCGGTCACGCATCGTGCGACACGCCGGCCCCCCCGGAAGAAACGTTCGAGCGACTAAAGCGAGCGGGGAATACTCTCGATGACGTCATGCGAGTACTGCACCATCTCGCTGACGAGCCACGGCAGCGCCAGGCTCAGCACCAACACCATCACCACCAGCTTCGGCACGAACGCGACCGTTTGCTCCTGGATTTGCGTAATCGCCTGCAGCAGGCCGATCAACAAACCCACAACCAGCCCGGCGACCAACACGGGCGAGCCGACCAGCAAGGCAACGTGAACAGCTTCGCGACCCAGGTCAATGGCGGTATCGGGACTCATGGCAGCGATTGGTCCTGTCGAAGAATTGCGTAACGGCCGGCGGCTTGCTGCGGCACATGGTCCGCCACCGCGCTTCAGTGAATGGCCCGTCAGGTAAACGTTTGAAAACTCTCGAGCAACATGCCGACGACCAGGTGCCACCCGTCGACCAGCACGAACAGCAGCAACTTGAACGGCAACGAGACCAACACCGGAGGCAGCATCATCATGCCCATCGAGATCGTGACGCTGGCCACCACCAGGTCGAGCACGAGAAACGGCAAGTAGATTTGAAAGCCGATCAGAAATGCGGTCTTCAATTCGCTCAGCATGAACGCCGGCAACAAGACATTGAGCGGCACGTCGTCGTAGCTCGACGGTTCGGGCGTTGATTCGGGCAGGTATTCGTAGAACAGCCAAATGTCGTCGCGATTGCCGGTGCGGTCGATTTGAGCACTCATAAACTGCCGTACAGGTTGCACGCCGGCATCCCACGCTTCTTCCAGCGTGATGGCATGCTCGCTGTACGGCACCAACGCCTCGTGATAGACCCGACTCCAAACGGGCGACATGACCAATAGGGTCATGAACAGCGCGATCGACGTCATTACCTGGTTCGAGGGGAGTTGCTGCGTGCCAATCGCCTGTCGCAACAGGCCGAGCACTACGACGATCCGCACGAAGCAGGTCGTCATCAGCAAGATAGCCGGCGCCAGGCTGACAACCGCCAACAGGAGCAACATTTGCAGCGCCGACGAAATGCCCTCGGGGCTTAGCCATTGCTTTGGTCCGCCAATTCCGCCGGGCAGCGTGATCGGAGAACTGCCATCGAGCGCCGACGGAAGCGTGGCTAGGGCGTCGTGGCCAGCCGACGGCGCTGCGTCGCCCGACGCGTTGTCCGCGTTCGCCTTTTCGGAGCCGCCGGTTGGCTGGACAGGGTTGGTCGTCGACGACTCGTCGACTGACAGACCATTTTGGTAAACCGAGTCCGTCGCGCCGTGGGTCTGTTTTGATAGTTCGGAAAACGCTTTGTCACGATCCGGATTGGGCCCGGCATCTTCTGCGGCGGCGTCCGTTGGCATCTCGGTACCATCGAAGCCAGCCAAGTCGGCACCGCTCGCTGGCAGGTCCGGCGGTGCGTCGGGTGTGGTTGAGCCGCTGGCCAGTCGTTCGGCGGCGCTCGTCTTGGGGCCCAGGGCAGCATCCGCGACGCTTGCGCGGTCTTGCGCGGCGAATGGATTCACAACCGGCGCCGGCTCCGCCGATGACTCAGCGTCGTGCGTCCCGAGCGAACCGAGATCTTGTGCTGCCGCAGCGCTACCCAGACAGAGCAGGACCGTGGCGGCGACTAGCAGACTGCGACCGCGCCAACTGGCAACCGCCGAACCGATGGTCCATCGCAAACCGATTCTCGTGGTCCGTTGCACGTCGCACTCCAACTGAGTTCGCATATTAGCTTCGAACCTCTTCGGCGAGGTACCCGGAATCCAAGTTGCTAAAGTCGATTTCCGAGGCCTGATGGCGGGCCGCGTAGCGGCGGTTGCGTGGTCCTTGGCCCGCGTGGCCGATCACGTGTCGAAAGGTCGACGCCGCACCGCCACTCCCCTGACACAGCTCGAGCATGTTTTCCACTTCGGCCGGATCGGTGATCTCGGTCAGCGTGCTCGCGCCGCTCGTCGTTGCGCAAACCAGCAGCAGCTTGTTGGCGCAACGGACCAAATACGCATGCTGTCGACCGACCAACGCAGTACGTCCTAGCACTTCGACCACTTCAGTCGGCAACGACGCCGTTCCCTTTGGCATCCCGCGGCGCGTGACCAGCACGACCAACAGAAACAATCCGACGACGATGCCCAGGCTGGCCGCGCCCTTTGTCAGCGGTTGCAGTTGCCGCGCGGGACGGTCGCCGGCGTCGTCACCGCCCGTCGGACGCGAAAGCGGCAGCGGTTTCGCCGCGTGGGCGTTTGTTGTTTCTTCACCGGAATCCGCCGTGTCCGAAGGTTCCTGTGCCATCGCCGTATGTTGCGGATATTGCAGTTCCAAGGGAGTGTTTGCCGCGTCATGCGTGTCAGTCGTTTCCGTTGCGGTCGTTGCGCGCGAATACCGATCAGCAACAGGTAGCGGCTGTGCATTCGCCTCGTCGTCGTTCCAACGGTTCGGAACGTGTTGCGGCACTGCCGCGTCTTGGGCCGGCAGCGGCGCGGAATCGAAATTCTGGGCCATCGCTACGCGTCCTGCTGCGCCGGCGAGCAGCAAAGCGGCCAGCGTCAGCTTCGAGATTCGTACGGCCCTGGACATAGGAGTACTCTCCGTTGGAGTTGTTTCAATTCGGTCACGTTGGCGGTTGGCTAGCGAGATCGGTTTAGGCGGCCCGAGCGGTGGCAAACAGCTCGGTGACGCGCACACAGAAGTGTCCGTCGATCACGACTACCTCGCCACGCGCCACCAGCCGACCGTCGGACAAGACATCGACCGGGTCGCCGCCACGGCCGTCCAACGGCACGACGACTCCCGGTCGCAAAGCGTCTGCCGCTTCACGTGGCAGTTGGGCGCGTCCCAGCTCGATGGTGATGGCGTGCTCGTCCGCGCGGTTTTGCGATTTGACGACAGTACGGTCAGCCATTGGAGGTTCCGCGCTGCCGGCCGCGGCCGCTGCGCCAGATGGCGGCGCGACACGTTCGACCTCGGCACCCGGCAATGGGCAGAAATGCGGCGGGGCAACCTGCTCCGCAGGACCGTGGAAGTAGTGCTGGTCGCGCTTGCCCGGGTTGTTTGGATAGCTGGCCATGGTCTAGATCCCTTCGCAGTGTGTCGAGGATCGAATGGGGCTGCTCGCGCGCCGCTTTTTAGTCGGCGCGCGCAGGGCCGCGTCGGGTGAATCTCGAACTGAAGGCGAACAATCGTCGAATGACGTCCCCCTGCCGACGTGACTCGCGTAAGGGGGCGGTACTTGTCCCGGAATTCCAGCTTCCAGGCAAGAGCAACTACCGGCAGCCGGTTTGCCGAATCTCGCGAAACACGCTAGCACTCGCAGCATGCCGGGCACTTTCCGGCAGTATCGTGCTATCGCCTACCCGGCAGAAGCGCCGTTTCGGAGGGCCGATTCGTCGAGCTGCCGTTGTTCGGCCCGCCGCTGGTCGGCCAGGTGCTCGCGATAGCGCTGCTCGCGCAGCTTCTCGATAGCGCGCAGTTGCCGGTCGGCATCGACGACCGCGTCACGCAGGTGTTCGATTTCCGCAGACAGTTGTCGGTGTTGGCTGTCGAGCGCGGCGACGTGCTCAGTTTGCGCCGCTTCGAATTGGCTGGCGGCGCGCAATGCTGCCACGTCGAGCCGGCCTGGCACGACCACGGCTCGGCAGCGCTGCCGATGTTGGCGAATTCGTTCTTCGATCGCGGCCTTTTCGGAGGCCACCTGACGTAGCCGTGCTACCGCGTCGGCCAACTCGATCTGCCGCTGCTCGAGGCAACGCTGCCGCACGAGCAAAACGGTCGACAGGCCAAATCTGAATCCTGGCATGGCGGTGCGGTGCTACTTGGAGTTGCCGTCGGTCGTTCGGTGTTGCTCGGCTTGTTGGGCCAGCGCCACCAGCGCGTCGGTAGCGGCCGCGATGCTCGATGGCTCATCGACCCGTTGGCGCAGAAAAGCGTCGAGCGGCTCGCGCATATCGATCGCCAGATCGACCAACGGATTCGACCCGCGGCGGTACGCGCCGATCGAAATCAGATCGTCGTGTTGTTGATACACGGCCAACAGCTCGCGCGCCAGTTGTGCCGCCGCGCGGTGGCGCTGATCGACGACGTCGATCATCAACCGGCTAACGCTCTGACTGACGTCGATCGCCGGATAGTGTCCTCGGGCAGCCAGCTTTCGCGACAGCCATACGTGTCCGTCGAGCAGCCCGCGCGTCGTGTCGCAGATCGGCTCGTGCGGATCATCGCCCTCGACCAGCACGGAGTAGAACCCGGTGATGCTACCCCGCGCACAGCGGCCGGCCCGTTCCAGTAACTTGGGGAGCATGCCAAAGACCGACGGGGGAAAGCCGCGGGTGGTTGGCGGTTCGCCGGCGGCAAGACCGATCTCGCGCTGCGCAAGCGCCCAGCGCGTCAACGAGTCCATCACAAGCAGCACGTCCTTGCCCTGGTCGCGAAAGAACTCCGCAATCGCGGTAGCCGTATGCGCGGCCTGCACGCGAACCAGTGCCGGTTCGTCGCTGGTGGCCACGATGACGACACTGTTTTTTAAGCCGGGGCCGAGATCGCGTTTCAGAAAATCATTCACTTCACGACCGCGTTCGCCAATCAGCGCGACGACGTTCACGTCGGCCTGCGTGTAGCGAGCCATCATCCCCAGCGTTACGCTTTTGCCGACGCCCGAGCCCGCGAAAATGCCGACACGCTGCCCGCGGCCGCAAGTCAACAGTCCGTCAATCGCCCGGATGCCGGTGGACAGCGGTGTGTCAATCGGCGGACGCTCCATGGCCGGCGTCGCCTTTCGGTCCAGCGCTACCCGATGTGCCAGCGGCGGCTGCGGTCCCCCGTCAATGCACTGGCCGCGCGCATTGATCACGCGGCCCAACAGCGCGTTGTCGGCGCGAACGAACCGCGAGGTCTTGACCAGCCGCACTCGATTGCCTCGTCTTACGCCGGCGACGTCGCTCATCAGCGACACCACCGTCCGATTCTCACGAAAACCGATGACTTCCGCCGTGATCGGACCGCCGGTCTGCCGCTCGACTTCAACCACTGCGCCGACCGGCGCCGGAAAGTCAGCGACCGCAGCCGTCGTGCCGACCGTGTCGACGATGCTACCGCCGAGCGCTGTCGGCACCACCGCGCTCAGTTGTTCGGCAATCTCGTCCAAGGTTTGCGGCATGTGCGAATCGTCTGCGTGCGGCGATGCGGACTCAACTGAGTTCCTGTTCGATACGGGCCAGCTGCGACTCAAACTGCTGATCGATTGCGCCGAACTGCGAATCAACGCGGCAACCTCCCGGGCTGATCGTTGGATCGGCAACGATCTCCACGCGACCAAGTCGCGCGAGCTCGCCGCACACCCGCTCGGAGTACGGGCGCAAACTGTCGTAGTCTTCCGGGTGCAGCCGCAACTGCAAGTCACCGCTGCCGGCGGCCAATTCCAAGGCCTCGCGAACCAGCCCTTCGGCGATCCGCGGCTTGCGCTCCAGTTCGCACCTAATGACGCGTTCTGCCATCAGCGCCGCCAAATGAACGGCCGTTTTTTCCCAGTGGGCCAGCCACTCGGTTCGGGCCTGGTCGACGGCGCGGGCGACGCCATCGATCGTAGTGGCCAGCGCAGAAAGCCGCTGTTCAACCACGTCGTGACAGACCGTTTCCGAGGCTGCTTGCGCCGCGGCGCGCCCTTCTTGTTCGGCCTGGCGGCGAATCTCGTCTGCTTCGCGTTTCGCTTGTGCGATGATTTGCGTGGCCTGAGCAACGCTGTCGGCTTGCGTCGCGGCGACCTCACCCGATAGTTCGCTGAATCGAAACGCAGAACAATCGTTGGGCGGTTGTCGATCGGTGGCTTTGATGATTCCGGCCATGGGGTGATCGCGCTGCTGGTTGGGTCGACGGAATGGCTGGGTTCGGCGGCTCAGTTCGCTACACCGCGACGCTGAGATGGCGCGGCGTGCCAGGGTTGATTTCTCCGCGACTCTCAAGCTCTTGCATCACGCAGGCTAGTTCCTGTTGAGCCTGCTCGATGTCGCTCAACCTGGTTGGGCCGAGGTTGCAAACCGCCTTTTCGAGGATCCGCGCCTTCACCGGCGGAAAGGTCTCTAGCGCTCGACGTACGAACTCCGGCGGAGCGGCCGCCAGCGCGAGAACCAACAGGTCGCGGTTGGCATGCCTAAGCACGGCCGACAACGACGACGAATCCAATCCCGTGACGTCGGCGAAGCTCGCCGAAGGCGCTTCAGACGCTTCGGCCTGGGGCGTTACCGGTTCAGCAACGGGCCCGCTCAGTGCGGACAAGACGTGCTCGCGCGTTTGGGGATTGGCTGCCTCCAGCATCTTGGCCAGTGCCGTTCTGCCCGCGGCACGACGCCGGGCGGTCTGGTCCTGTTCGCAAAGCCAGCTTTCGATGCTTTGTTCGATTTCTTGGACGATCTCCGGCGCCATTTGGTCCAGGTCCGACAAACGCCGGGCCGCTTCGATTTGCACCTCGGCCGGCAGTGCGGCAAGGACGTCCGCGGCACGCTGGCTCGGCAACCGTGAGAGGACAACGGCGACGACCTGCGACTGCTCGCGCGACAAGAAAGCGGCCAGCGATTCGGTCGATGCCGATTTAAGGCGGCTACCAGGCTCGTCCGAGTCTTCGCGTGACGCGGCGCTGCCTGGCGCGCCTGCCGGCGCGTTCTCGTCCCGCTTCGTCCGCGGCACGGTCAATTCAGAGCACTGCGGATGGTTCAGCTCGATGCCATGCGGCTCGCGGTCAGGCACCAGCGGGCCAAGGCGAAAAAACTCTTCGATCACCGCCTGTTGCTCGATCGGATCGGGCGTTCCGAGTGTGTCTACGGCAGCGCGAACCGCCTGCGCCTGCTCTGGCGACATCTGCCCCAGCACGGCCGCGGCACGTTCCGCGTCGAGACTGGCGACCAGCACCGCTGCTTTGCGCAAGTTGTGAGCTTGTTTCTTCATCACGCGTGCCTGCCGTGGAGCGTTTGCCGCCTACGACCGACATTTCGATTGTCTCCGCGACGCGGTCCGTCTCTACCCGCGTTCTCTGGTGGCTCGAAGCGGAGGAGTCCACTCCGATGTTAATTCGCGTTTCCAATCCAGCTACGCAGCACGTTGACCGCGGCGTCGGGATCCTCGCGCACGGCGTTTGCCAATTCGGTTCGCAGTGACGACCGTTCGATCCCGGAGCGAGCGAAGTGCGGGCCCGCCATCGCCGATGCCGGTTGGGGTTGTGGCTCGCCGGGGACCGAAATGGTCACCGGCGGTTCCTCTTGCTGCGCGGCCGCTTTTCGCGGCGGAGCGTCGATCGAGCGGAACATCCGCCGTAGCACAAGCAGGCCCGCCAATCCGAAGACCGCTAAGCCGATCTTTTGCCAATGTTCGACAAGCCAGGCGCGGGTCAGTTGTCGGATGCGCGCTCGCGGAGACACTTCGGCTGCCAACGGATACACGGTAGACACGGCCACTCGGCGTTCTGCGTCGGTCGGCGAAGCGTCCTTAGGCAGCAGGTTGCTTACGAGTTGTTCGATTTTCTGCTTCTCGCGCGATTCAAGATGTGCCAGTGCGTCTTGCGTGGGTGCGTTGCCGGCGTTCGTGGCGTTTTTCGGTTGCTTCTGGTACCAAAGCTGCTCGTAATAGCTCGACGGAACGGCCACCGACGCGGTGACGCGGCGGACCGCTCCCCCGTGATGATCGCCGTTCGCATCGTCGGCCGGTTCGAGTTCCACGTGTGTGCTGATGCGGACGTCGGGAATGTACGAGAGCAGCTCGGCGACCGATGCCTTCCATTGCGACTCGAGGCGTTGCTTTTCGGCGGCGTACGTACCGCCAGTGAACACCGCCGCGTCGTCACCGGCGAACGATCGATTCTGGCTCATGTCGACGACCGTAACGGCCTGCGCCTCGAGCCCCGAGATACTGCTGACCATCAGTTGGCGAATCGTGCGCACCGTTTCCAGGTCGAGCGGCTGGTCGTCGGCGGGAAACACGGTCACGGCCGAAGTGAGTCGCCGTTGAGGTCGACGGAAGTCGTCGATCAGCTCTTCGTCGAGCATCACCGCCGCGCGATCAATTCCGCGCATGTCCTCGATCAGCCGTTGCAGGTCTTGCTGTTTGGCCACGCGCCACTTGGCTTCCTGTTGACGCTGGGGTATCCGCAGAAAGCCGCTCGTGTTGACGGCGGCCTGCATGTTATGGCCAAACGTGGCGGGCAGTGCGTCGGCATCGTCGAGCGCGGCCATGTACTTCGATTCTTGGCCACGCGGAATCCGCATCCGCGCGCCGTCGAGCTCGGCTTCGAGGCCGGCTTTGCCGAAGGCCGCCTGCATGGCTTGCAGCTCGCCTTGCGAAAAAGCCTGACCGCCCATCAAGTAGGTGTCGTCGGCTTCCAGCGGTTGGCGGAACAGATAGGCCACACTCACCGCGGCGACCAGCAGCAGCAATCCGGCCGAGATGCGCGCAGCCGGCGTCATCGACCGGTAAAGTTCCGTCGCTTGGGCCATGCCCTTGTTTGCCAGTTCCATCCTTGGAACCTCATATCCGACGCGATCTGGCCGCGCGCTTCGCCCGCTGTGCTACGCCGCCAGTCGGCGCGCGCCCGAAGCCAACCGAAGCGTAAAAGCGGCGCCGCCTTCCGGGCAGTTCATGGCCACGACGTCCCCGCCATGAGCTTCGGCCACGCGGCGAACATAGGCCAATCCCAAGCCGGCACCGTCGCCCTTGGTTGTATAAAACGGCTCGAAGGCCCGGCGCAGCCCATCCGCGCTCAGTCCGTGTCCGCTGTCGGCCACTTCCAATTCGAGGCCGCGCTGTCCGCAATACGACGTGATCACCAGTCGCCCGCCGCGCGGCATCGCTTCGAGCGCATTGGTCACCAAATGCGTAATGGCTTGGCGCAACATGTCACGATCGGCCAGCGCGCCCGATTCAGCCGGAATGTCGATCGTGGTTTCGATCGCCGCAGCGCGAAATTTCTGATCGAGTTGACCGCACACTTCGTCGACGACCTGCCGTATGTCCACCCATGCGAGCTGCGCCTGACGGACGTGCATCGGCAGCACGTTGTTTGGTTGAGTCTGCTTGCGCGGCGCACGATTGCTGGACGAATCGTCCCCTGGCGACGGCGAATAGATCTTTGGTCGGTCCATGCGAGACCTCTTGGTTCGAATCCTTGAAATGCGACCAGAATGGCCGCCGTTTTCGCCCCCGGCTGATCGGACGTGCCACGGGAAAAAGCGGCGGGTTTGTACTCGAAAGGACAGCGGCGGTCAATCCGCGTTGCGCGGCGTGCTAGCGTCCGGAGCGCTGTCGGGCACGGAGCGACGAACGGACGCGCGGCGCAGCGCAATCCGCGGGATGAACGCGGCCGTTTCGCACTCGCTCCCTAGCGATTCTGCGAACGTTGCGAGCACGTGTCGTGCGTCGCGGGCTGCGGAGCAACTTGCTCCATGATCCAACGGTCCATGTCCGAAAGCATGGTCGTCGTCAGATCGTCGCCACAGGGATACAAGCGCACGCAGACGGCCATTCCGGCGGAGTGGAACAATCGCAGATCACGGCCCACGCCAGCCTCGCCGTACGAGTCCGATTCCAGCCCGGCCGCCAAGAATACCTTCATTCGGCGCGCGGAGTGGTAGTTGGCCAATGGGCGCCAGTTGGTTGGAAAGGCGCCACCGAACGACAGCACACCCGCGAAAACGTCGGGCCGCATCATTGCGATCCGATAGGCCATCGTTCCGCCGTCGCCATACCCGGCCAAGAAGATCCGCGACGGGGCAACGTTCAGCCATCGGCGTGCCGCGGTGATCGACGCCATGACGCTCGTCTCGGCGGTGGCGATTTGCCGCGGAATTTGCTCCCAGCGATAGCCTGCCGCCCCGTCCGCCGCAGCCGCCGTACCTCGCGGCCCGACCGCCACGTAATTGCGGTCGCTGACGTGCGGCATCACACAGGTGACCTGGCGTTCGTCGTCTTCGGCGCCGTGCAGCCAAACGATGAGCGGGTACGCGTAGTTTTGCTCGTAGTGCTTCGGCGTAAAGATGCAGTACGAGTCATCGAATTCGATCCGCCGCTCGGAGGCATCCGTAAGCCCGATCGACGGCGCATGGGTAAGTGCAGATTGATCCAGTTCCTCATCAACCAGTTGTTGAATGCGGTTCATGCTTCTCGTGCTGGGTCAAGTGGGGAGTTGGTTTCGAACAACGGTAGCAGTGTCGGCTCACGCTCCTTCGGGCAGCGCGGCAACGGCGGCGCGAAATTCTTCCCAGGGAAAACGCCGGCCAGGGCATGCGGTGGATTGGACGTCGCGATGACGCAAGATTCGCGGCCTCGGAATGCGGTACTGTTGCGCCAAGTGGCGCACCAATTCTCGGGCAGCCGCAAGTTGTTTCTCGGTGGGCGGAGCTTCGTCGAAGTTGCCGATCAGGCAAATGCCGATTCCATGCTCGTTGTAGTCGTGCCGTCCAGCATGAGCACCGGGCAACTGCCGCCGCCAGCGGAACGTCGCTTCGACTTCGCCATCGCCCATCGGACGACCGTTGCCGATCACGAAGTGATAGCCGATTCCCAGCCAGGGCTGGCCGTTGCTGTCTCGCTGCTGGCGATGGACTTTGTCGATTGCGGCGACGTCGCCGCCCGAGGTCGCCGAGTGGTGCAACACGATCGACGTCCAATCGCGCTGCGGGTTCGCTTTGTCCAGCTTTACGAGCGCGGAGACGGAAGCATCCGATCGATCGGACCGCGAAACTCTTGGCGCCGCGCCGGATTGCGGCGCGCGGTCCGCAGCCGTCGTCAGCCCGACGACGGTCGCAATCAGAGCCCCAGTTACCAACAGCATGGCGAGACCCGTAAAGAAGCGTTGCCGATGGTGACGACTCGATCCAACCACGCGCGCCCGGCACGCTTGCCAGCTCCATGCGGTTCATCAATTTGCGCCGCGAACAAGTCGGGGACTCTACTTTAGCCATGCATCTAGTGTCAACCGCACGGGCTCTCACAGCAAGACATCGCCAGCAAGATGCATGCTAGCAAGGGGCGGGTTTCTCGGCGCGACGATGATGCGCCGTTGCGGTGCCGGCGGCCTCGGCACGTGATTGCTTCTTACAACGACATCCCACTCATGGCAGCCACGAGTTCCTTCACCGCGTCGACGCTCTTGCGGAAGTTGGCCTGCTCCTGGTCGGTCAACTCGAGCTCGATGATTCGTTCGACGCCGCGCGCGCCGAGCACGATCGGCACGCCCACGTAGTAGCCGCCCACACCATACTCCCGGTCGCAGTAGGCCGCGCAGGGGATCACGCGCTTCTTGTCGCGGATGATGGCCTCGACCATTTGCGTCGTGGCGGCTGCCGGCGCGTAGTAGGCACTGCCGGTTTTCAGCAGGCCCACGATCTCGGCGCCGCCGGATCGCGTTCGCGCCACGATTTCGTCGAGCCGCTTCGGTTCGATCAGCCGCGTTACCGGAATTCCGCCCACCGAAGTGCAACTGGGCATCGGCACCATCGTGTCGCCGTGGCCGCCCATCAGCAGAGCGTGCACGTCTTCGACGCTGACGCCCAATTCCATCGCCAGAAACGTTCGATAGCGGGCCGTGTCCAAAACACCGGCCTGCCCTAGCACACGCTGGTGCGGGAAGCCAGTCACTTGCAACGTCCGCTGCACCATCGCGTCGAGCGGATTGCTCACCACGATGACCACGGCGTCGGGGCTGGTTGTCTTGATCTGTTCGGCGACCGAGCCGACGATCTTCGCGTTGGTAGCCAACAGGTCGTCGCGGCTCATGCCAGGCTTGCGGGCGATGCCCGCCGTGACGACCACCACGGCGCTACCGGCTGTGTCGCCGTAGTCGCTCGTGCCGGTGATCGTCGAATCGAATCCAACAATCGGCGACGCCTGCATCAAGTCGAGCGCCTTGCCCTTGGGCATGTCGCCGACTTGCGGAATGTCGAGCAGAACGATGTCGCCCAATTCGGCGGCGGCGCACCAATGGGCCGTTGTGGCGCCGACATTGCCGGCCCCGATAATGCTGATCTTCGGACGACTCATCTGCCCCTCCAAGCCTTGCTACGGTCAGCGCGCGAGCACGATCGCGAGCGATTGCATCCAGTCGCCGGCGAGTCGCCAGATTGCGTTTGCGATCTGAGGCCGCGACGGATTGCCGGCGAAGCGCCTTCGTGGGCGGATCGAAACCGGCTCCCGCTGAGTATGCGGTTCGTTTTCGGCAAGTCAAGTGGCACGGTGAATACGTCGCGCTGGCCGACACAACCATGCCTCGTCGCGCGGGACTCGACGTACGGCCGATTGTTTCGGCGCGGTGCCGTTGATCCCGCGCTATGCGTCGTCTAACCCGTCGAAAGAGAGGCGGTCGGGTAGTTCCAGGCGGGCGAGCCGGGCCGCTTCGAGCGCGCGCTGATCCGCCCGCCGAAGTCGCCACACAACTACCAGCGCGCCCAACAGCGCCACGGCCAGAACCGCCGCGACCACGTTACCGGAGCCGATAACCTCCGGTTGGGGCAGTCGGGTCAGGGTCTTTGCGATTACCAGCGGCGCCAGTTGCCGGCGATCCGTTGCCTGGCCCGGGCGACCAAGTCGATAGGCCCACGATTTCAGGAAGAATCCGGTGACCCGCACGCCGACGCTGATGTTGTCACCCAGCGGCATTCCGTCGGGCAACTGCACCACGCAGCAGACGATTGGATTGTTCTGTGAGTCCCCGGTGAGCATCTCGACTTCGTAGTATCGTCGAATGCCGAAACGGCGGACGACGTCGGGATCGTCGACGCGCACTTCGACGGCCCGAAGCGCCTCGCCGCGGAGCGTCACCAGTGCACCGCGCCGCGATGTCGGATCGTTAAATAGCGGCACGACATCGCTGCTGCCCTGCTCTGCTTGTTCCAGGGCGCGGCGCGCAGCGGCACGCTGCGCCGGCTTGAGCTTCGAGTCGTCGGCTTGGCGTCGCAACTGAGTGGCTTCTCGCGCGAGTTGGTCGCGCGCCTCTTGCTCGAGCGCCGTTTCGTTGGCGCGCCGCACCGCCGCGAGCAGTTGGTAGAAGCATTCTCGCTCGGCCAGGCCCTCGCGATCGGCAACGTCGTCGAGCAATCCGACGTCCATTCCCAACCTGCCGAGCACCGTGTCCGGATGCCAACCCACGCGCCGCGCCACGAACAGTAGCACCGGCGCTGTCGCTTCGGCCCCTTCGGGCACCGTGTCAGCGTCGGAGTTTATTGCTGCGTCGCGCTCAGCCTCCCGGTCGTTCGGCGCGGAGTCCGGCCTCGGCAAAAGCTTCAGAAACATGGCCCGCGCGCTGGCCCGATGATCGATTGCCGCGTCGCGCTTCCATCCGTCGGGCACGGCCAGCGTGCAAATGACTGCCGACTGACCAGATTTGGTCTCGAAGCGACAGCGGTAATATTTACCGAACTGCAGTCGCTCGGCATCGGCTGCATCCAGCTTGATCGGCGTGACGCGCGTCACCTGACCGGTCAACGTAAACAGCCGGCCGCGCGCCTCGTTTAAATCGCCGACAATCCCGGCAACAGCGTCCGGGCTTTGGCTGAATTCGTCGATCGCCGTGAGCGGATAGCGCTGCAAGTGAAGCAGCAGCTTAAGCATCAACTCGCGCTGCGGCGCGTCCAGCGGCTGGTTGTCGTGAAAGGTAGCCAGCTTCTGCTCGTCGATATCGTAAAGCGCCAAGAACTCGCGCGGCGGAACCAATCCGACCGAGGGCTTCACGGCATCTGCTGCGTCGACGAGGTGCGGAACTACGGCAAGAATCGCGGCCGATGCCAGCAGTTTCACGCTAAGTCGATGTCTGCGTCTCATGGTCCATCCCGCGCAGCGGCGTTCTGTATTCCGCCGGGCCACTGTGACAGCCGTTATCGTTTGCGGTCGCGATTCCGTGTACCCGACTGCAAACTTGATCAGATCCTTTCGGCTCGCAGCGCTGAATCGCAGAGCTATTCCGCTTTACCGCCATCTACCGGTTGGGTTTCGAGTGCCGCCAGCGCTGTCGCGACATGCGTGTCATCGACTTGCCCAGTGCGATCCGAGCCTGAATTGTCATCGCCCGACATTCCGCGACCCGGCGCGGCCCAACTGCGCCGCGCGATCCATGCGATCGCCAGAGCGGCCAGGACAAGCGCCAAGGTAATGGCCGTCAGCAGTTGCTCGCCGACGGGCTGCACCGGCTGCGGGACCTGCACTGCCGGCGGCTGCCAGGCCACCGTTTTGGCAACGATCAGCGGAGCGGTCGCGATCCCGCCGCGCGACTCGTAAGCCCAACGTTTGAAGAAGAAACCGGTCGCGCTACACGTTGCCTCGATCTGTTCACCCTGCGGAAACCCTTCAGGCAACTCCAGGCAATACAGCGCGATCAACTCATTGCTCCGCCGGTCCGGCTGAACCCAGAGCTGAAAGTAACCATCGATTGCAAACGCGTTCTTCGGCGCGGCTACGCGCTTTGCCGCGCGGGCAATGCCGCTGATCGTCACCAGGCGGCCACGGTACTCGTTGGGTTGTTGGCTCAACTGAAAACAGGTGACCGGTCCCTCCGACTCGGAGACGATTTCCGCGTTCGGAGTACGCTGCAATATTGCCAGCAGATGAAACCAGCCGTCGCTTTCGACGGGCCGAAACACGGTGTCGTCGCGCACCTCGCTCAAGTAGTCGGTGCGAACGCCTGGGAAGTAAGTCGCGGGTCGCTCTTCGCTCGATGCGACATTCGGAACGGCCGCGGCAAGTCTTGTCGTTGTGTCCGTGGGTCCGATCACGACGTGATCTGCCGCGGCGGGAGCTTGCCGCGGTGTCTCGGGCTCCGTGGCAGTCGGAGTCAGCCAGCGCCAGTTGCGCGTATCGCCACCGCCGACCATCAGCATCACGACGAGCCCTGCGCCGAGCAAAAGCAGCAGCAGGCGGCGCTCTAGGGCCACGGTGTGACCGGTGGCAGTGCGGCGACGCTTTCGGCGAAAATCGAGCATCGCAATCAGACGCGGCATTGGGTGCGGAAGCGTGCGAGTCGACGACGCTTCAATTATCCGCCTGACGCCGGATCGCAGCAAGGCGAGGCCGCCGATCGACGGCCCACAAAGCGGATCGGCGAGTAGAAACGGCTAAAATCGCCCGCCGCTCGGTTCGTGATACTCGACGGGGCCTCGCGGGCCACCATAGTCCATGTCGGAGTTCACGCCGCGAAATGAATGCCACCACTGCTCGGTGGTCACGCATCCTGCCACCAAGAGCACGGGCAAGGCCAGCAGCAGCCAAACGCGAAGACGCATCGTGTCAGCCCTAGTACTCGGTCCCACAACCAGTCCACCTGATCGTTATCGGCTCGTCCGTGTCTGTGTCTCCCAGAATTCATGGTCGCGATCCTCCGATCCACTCTGTGCGTCATGGTGAGTCCGGACTCGACGCCCGTATCATCGCCGACGAACAGCGTGCTGGCCGGCGTTTTTCGCTGCCTTGACACCTTTGCCAGGCGTGCCGTAGGATGGCCCGCTTGCGGATCGAATAAACACAGATTTGGAAACAGGTTGGGCCCGGTTTTTCGTGGTCCCATCCGGTGGAGTCGGGCATGGCCGTTCCGAAACGAAAAAACTCCAACGCGCGCAGCGGTAGTCGCCGCGCCCACAACGGCATCAAGCCGAAACGACTTGAGTACTGTCCTCAGTGCAGCACCGCCGTGCCCTCGCATCGCGTGTGCCCCAACTGCGGTCACTACATGGGCCGCGTCGTGGTCGAAGCCACGGGCGAGTAGCCTGTTCGTGCTCGTCGCCTGGCGAAAAGGCTCCGGCAAACGTCGGACAGCCGTTGGCGCGGCCAACGTGGCGCGTCGCGCCGAATCGGACGGATCGGAAATTCATCGCTCCAGGTCACGGCCGGCCGCCGTGTCCACCAAGGACACAAAATCAGAGGAGCCATCGGGTGGCGAAGATCGCTTTCCTCTTTCCGGGACAGGGCGCGCAAACGGTGGGCATGGGCCAGCAGGCCGCCGAAGCGTTGCCGGCTGCGCGGCGACTGTTCGATCAGGCGCAAGAAGTTTTGGGCTATGACCTCGCGAAGCTGTGCTTCGAGGGTCCGGCCGAAGAGCTCGACTCGACGGTCATCAGCCAGCCGGCACTATTTGTAACGAGCTTGGCGGCGATCGAACTATTGCGCAACTCGGCGCCCGACGTCGTGTTGGCGTGCGAGGCGGCGGCCGGGTTGAGTTTGGGCGAGTACACTGCGCTGGTCTTTGCCGGCGCGCTCGAGTTCGAAGACGGCTTGCGCTTGGTGCAAGTCCGTGGCGAAGCGATGCAGGAAGCCGCCGACGCAGCGCCCAGCGGAATGGTTAGCGTGCTCGGGCTTGAACAGGCGCAAGTCGAACAGCTCTGCGCTGCGGCCGCGGAGGGCGAAACGCTGCAAATCGCCAATCTGCTCTGCCCGGGCAACATCGTCGTTTCGGGCTCGAACGCCGCGTGCGAACGAGTGGCCGAAATGGCGCCCGGTGCCGGCGCGATGAAGGCCGTGCCGTTGGCGGTGGCCGGGGCGTTTCACACGCCGCTGATGGCGCCGGCGGCCGATCGCTTGCAAGCGGCGTTGGCGAAAGCGCATTTCACCAGCCCGACGATTCCCGTGGTTTCGAACGTCGATGCACAGCCCCACGACGATCCGGACGAGATCCGCGACTTGCTACTTCGGCAGTTGGTTTCGCCCGTGCGTTGGGAGGAATCGGTTCGATATCTGCTCGGCGAATCGTTCGACGAGTTTTACGAAGTGGGCCCCGGGCGCGTCCTGCGCGGATTGCTCAAACGGATCGAACGACGCATTGCTTGCCATGGCGTGTTCGAGTAGCGAAAACGGCCCACGGAAAAGCAGCTCCATCCCGCGCCGGCGGACGAACCGGCCAACCACGGACCCCACGGTGAACCCATGACGGATCAAATCCCCGGCGCGTTGCAGGTAGACCTCGCAGGCCAAACGGCCATCGTGACTGGCGCCTCGCGCGGGCTGGGCAAGGCGATCGCGCTGGCATTGGCCGCGGCCGGCGCCAAGGTGGCCTGCGTGGCGCGCAGCGCTGACAAGCTCAAGGAAACGGTCGACGCGATTCGCGATGCCGGCGGAACCGCCGAAGTCTTCGAGTGCGACGTGACCGACGGCAGCAGCGTGCAACAAGTCGTCGACGCCGTCGTCGACAAGTGGGAGAAGGTTCACATTCTGGTCAACAACGCCGGCATCACGTGCGACACGTTGATCCCGCGCATGAGCGACGAAGATTGGGACTCGGTGATCAACACCAACTTGCGTGGCACGTTCCTCTTTACTCGCGCCGTCACACGCCCCATGATGCAGAGCCGCTACGGGCGGATCATCAACATGGCCAGTGTTTCGGGCCTGATGGGCAATCCGGGGCAAGGAAACTATTCCGCCTCGAAGGCCGGAATCATTGGACTCACGCGCACCGTGGCCAAGGAGCTTGCCAGCCGCAAGGTAACCGTCAACGCGCTGGCGCCCGGCTTCATCGAAACGGAAATGACCGAGGCGATGGGCCAGGTCGTGTTGGACGAAGCGAAAAAGCGGATTCCGGCCAAACGTCTGGGCAAGGCCGATGAAGTGGCCGCGTGCGTTCTGTTCCTAGCTAGCGGACCGGCCTCTTACGTCACCGGTCACGTGCTGACGATCGACGGTGGGATGACCGCGTGAGGGCGTTTCGCCTTGGCGGATTTTGATTCGTTGCCCACCGCAATGGTCGGTCGCCGAGGATCTTTCGATCGCCGTGTGACCCGATGGGCCCGGTTGGCGTCTGTTAGCACGAAGAGCGTCGCGACCCGCGCCGGTCGCGACTGGTCCCCGAGGCCGGACGTGGGTCGCGGCGGCGCGGCGGTGGGATGATTCAGTTCGCGGACAAGATCTCTCGAACGGGTCGGTTTCCGCGCGAAAATCCTGAAGGAAAGGTCGACCGACTAACCGACCGGTCGGCAAGTCGGTCGCGCGGCTCGACGGATCATCGTCACCCCTAAGGTGATATGGACATAAAGTCGGAAAGTTTATATCTTGACCTGTCTTATGAAAATCCTCTATTTTTGTGTCGCCTTGCCAACCGTGAGACACCCCGCAGGGAAATAGAATCATCGGCGAGCAATCCGCCGATCCCCCCAGGACAAACAGCCTGCCGCATTCGGTTAACAGAGTATTCATTCTCACACGCTGGGGAGAACAGGTGTCTCGTTCCCCGGGCGCTTGAAACAGTTGGAGGACCGCGAAGGTGCCGTCAGTTCAAGAACGAGTGATCGACATAGTCGCTGAGCAGTTGGGCGTCGACAAAGAAAAGGTCACGCCAGAAACGTCTTTCGTAAACGATTTGGGCGCTGATTCACTCGACACGGTCGAGTTGGTGATGGAATTAGAGGAAGAATTCGACATCACCATTCCTGACGATTCGGCCGAAAAGATTCAAACCGTTGGACAGGCAGTCCAGTACATCGAAGCTTCCCAGTCGTAAGCGGAATTCCATGAAACGGCGAGTCGTCGTAACCGGACTGGGCGTAGTCACTTCGCTCAGTTGCCAGGCCGAGGACCTTTGGAAGCGCATCCTGGCGGGCGAGAGCGGAGTCTTCGAGATCCGCCAGTTCGACACGGCCGCGCACAAGGTCCATTTTGCGGGCGAAGTGCGCGATTGGTCGACCGGCGACTACATGTCGGCCAAAGAAGCTCGCCGCATCGATCGCTTTACGCAATTCGCCATGGTCGCCGGAATCGACGCCGTGCGCGACGCGGGGATCGACTTCGAAAAGTGCGATCCGTTTCGAGCTGGGGTCATCCTCGGTTCGGGCATCGGCGGCCTCCACGAAATCGAGGCTCAAGTCGAACGCCTGCTCAGCAAGGGCCCAGATAAGGTCTCGGCCTTTACCATCCCCAAGCTGATGCTCAACGCTGCCAGCGGGCAACTCTCAATCGAATTCGGACTGCGCGGGCCCAACTACGCCGTGGCGACTGCCTGTGCTAGTGCCACCAACGCGATGGGCGACGCGTTCAAAGCCATTCAATACGACGATGCCGACGTCGTCGTCACCGGCGGTAGCGAAGCCGCGATCACGCCGATGGGCATCAGCGGCTTTGCCAACATGCGCGCTCTCAGCGAACGCAATAACGAGCCACAATTGGCCAGTCGACCGTTTGATCGCGATCGTGACGGGTTCGTCATGGCCGAAGGCGCCGGAATGCTCGTCTTTGAGGAGCTGGAACACGCCCGCCGCCGCAAGGCGCGGATCTATGCCGAAGTGATTGGCTACGGTGCCAGTGCCGACGCCGGACACATCACCCAGCCGGACGAAGAGGGGATTGGTGCGGCCCGCGCCATGAAACGTGCGTTGGACGACGCCCGTATCGATCCGGCGCACGTGGGCTACATCAATGCCCACGGTACCAGCACGATCTTGGGCGATCAGGCGGAGACCAACGCGATCAAGCAGGTCTTCGGCGAGCACGCCCGCGATCTGAGCATCTCCAGCACGAAGAGCCAACTCGGCCACTCGCTCGGGGCCAGCGGCGGCGTCGAACTCGTGCTCAGCGTGCTATCAATCCGCGATAGCGTTGTTCCGCCGACCATCAACCTCGACAATCCCGATCCGGCCTGCGATCTGGATTACACGCCGCGCGAGCCGCGCGAGCGCAAGCTGAAGGCCGCCATGAGCAACAGCTTCGGCTTTGGTGGTCACAACGCGTCGCTGCTGGTCGCGTCACCGCCAAACGGCCGCGCCGCCTAGCGCGAGCCGGTCTTGCCGGCACTGGGCAGGATCCCTATACTCCCCGCCCGCGCGCACGGATCGCGCGCTAATACCTAAGCCGGCAAACACTTCCGCGCGCCCGCGAGTGCGCAAGTCAGGAGGCCGACGCATGGTCTTTCGAGGATGTACGATCGGGGTATGGTTAGCCGTCACCGCGGCGGTCGGATGGGCGCAAACCGGTCCCACCGCGGCGCCATCGGCGGTGCGCCCGGCCGTTGTGCAAGGTCAGGCGAGCGACACGGCGACGCCCGCCGCCGCGACCAGCGACACGACCTCCGGTCGATGGCGCAAGCCGGGTTCGGTCGGCACGATGGAACCGGTCACGCCGGCGCCTGGCGCGACCACACCCACAGTCATTAATCCGAACCAACCGCCGATTGCGCCCCTGTCGCCGGCCGCCGCCCGCGGACCGGTCGCCCGAGTCACCCCTGGCAACGGAACGCTGCCGTCGGACGCCGGCCAGGTGTGGCGCGACTACGACATCAGTCCCTACACGGCACGCGTCACGTCGACCAATCAACCGGAGCAAGCGATCCGCGACTGGATTCTGCGCGAGACCGGCTACGAGGCATGGCACGGCGACGTGATTGCCCTGCTGTGCGCGAACCGCCGCACCTTGAGCGTCTATCACACGCCCCAGATGCACGCGGTCGTGCAGGAAATGGTCGACCGATTCGTCAACACCGAGGCGGAGTCGCACGCCTTCGGGATGCGCGTCGTCACGCTTGACAGCCCGAATTGGCGAGCCAAGGCGCACCGAATGCTGCGCCCGGTCTCCGCGGAAACGCCGGGCGTGCAGGCCTGGCTGTTGGCTAAGGAAGACGCGGCGCTGCTGCTGAACGACCTGGCCCGCCGCAGCGACTTTCAAGAACACAGCACGCCGCACCTGGTTGTGAACAACGGCCAGTCGACCGTCGTGGCCAAAACGCGGACCCGCAACTACATCCGCGACGTCTTGCTACGGGCCGAAGCCTGGCCTGGCTTCGAGCCGCAGATGGGGCAGATCGACGAAGGATTCAAGTTTGAGTTTCATCCGTTGCTCTCACTCGACGGTAGCGTCATCGACGCCGTGTTGAAGTGCGAAGTCGACCAGGTGGAAAAGATGATTCCGGTCCGGATCGACGTGCCCACCCAAGTCGTCCGGCAACAGACCAGCAAGATCGAGATTCCGCAAATCATCGCCTCGCGGATGCACGAGCGGTTTCGCTGGCCGGTGGATCAGGTGTTGCTAATCAGCCTGGGTGTCGGGCCGACGCCTGTTCCGCAACAGCCCGGTGCATTGGGCGTCAACGTGCCACTGCTCTCGCCGAACACCCGCGCTGATTTGTTGGTGTTCGTCGAAAGCCGGGGCAAGCTGGCGGCTCCGCCAACGACGCTCCAGCCCGGCCCCACGGCCGCTAGCAAATATCCGGGCCGATATTAGTGGCGACCGCTCGCCGCATCGTCGCCGTCGGCATCGCCGAACGTCGTGCCGCTGAGCCGCCGGGCCCTTGGTGAAACGTGCACCGTAGCGCCACAACAATCTTCGCGGCGGTCTGCGACCGGATGGCCGCGACACATGGCTCGCCATTTCGACCGACACGCGGTAGACTGGCAGTCCGCGCGGCGGCATGCGATCGCCGCGCCTCTCGAATCGGGGCCAACGATGAGTAGCGGACGCCGTGTCGTCATCACCGGCATGGGCGTGATCTGTCCGTTGGGCAACACGCTCGAAGAACTTTGGGACGCATTGACTGCGGGTCGAAGCGGCGTCGCTCCTCTGGCCAATCTCCCGCCCGATTTTCTTCCTACGTCGGTCGCGGCCGAAGCACGGCAGTTCAGCGGATCGATCGACGACTTCGGGCCGCTCGAGCCGGATAAGAAAAAGGCGATTCGCAAAGGCCTGAAGCTAATGTGTCGCGAGTCGCAAATGGGTGTTGCGGCCGCGCAACGCGCGCTGACAGCGGCCGGACTGGGCGGCGAGCAGCTCGACCCGGATCGCTCCGGCGTTGTCTTCGGTTCGGACTACATGCTAACCGCACCCGACGACTTCGTCGCCGGAATTCGGCAATGCATGGGCGAGTCGGGCACGTTCGATTTCTCGCGTTGGGCGCCCGAGGGTATGCCGCAGGTCACACCCCTTTGGCTGCTGCGGTACTTGCCCAACATGCCGGCCAGCCACATCGCGATCTACAACGACATGCGCGGCCCGAACAACTCGCTGACCTTGCGCGAGGCGTCGAGCAACGCCGCAGTGGGCGAAGCGTTTCGGACGATCAGCCGCGGTAGTGCCGACGTGCTGGTGGCCGGAGCCACGGGCACGCGCGTCCACCCGATGAAGATTGTTCACTCGCTGATCCAAGAAGAGGTTGTCAACGGCGGTGTCGAACCGGCGCACGCCAGTCGTCCGTTCGACTTGAATCGGGGCGGGATGGTCGTCGGCGAGGGGGCCGCGGCGATGGTCCTCGAAGAATTGGACGCGGCACGCGCCCGCGGGGCAACCATTTATGCCGAAGTCATCGGCACGGCGACCAGCGCGGTGGCATCGACGAACGCCGTTGCGCATCGCGAAACCGCGTTGGCCAACGTAATGACCGCGACGCTGCGCGACGCCGGCATGACACCGAAGGACGTCGGCCACCTGCATGCACACGGCCTGGCGACACGTACGTGCGATGCGGAGGAAGCCCGCGCCGTCCACAAAGTCTTTGGCGAGCATGCAGAGAAGGTGCCGGTGATGGCGGCCAAGAGTTATTTCGGAAATCTTGGCGCAGCCAGTGGCTTGGTCGAACTCGTGTCCAGCGTGCTGGCGCTGAACAACGACCGGCTGTTTCGTGTGCTCAACTACGAGACCCCGGATCCGCAATGCCAGGTCAATGTGGTTCGCGAAGAAATGCCTGCGGGTGACAGCAGCCTGGCCGTCAACGTCACGCCGCAGGGCCAGGCCAGTGCCGTGATGGTGCGATCGTTCAATTAGCGGGGCACTTTTTTCGGAACCGCTGCACGAACGCACGGTTTCATCTCTTGGCCGGATACCTGGTGATGCATTGGTGTCCCGGTCGCTATTCTTTGTGATCTGCGTGCCCCAACCCGTTCTCGGAGGACGATCCCCATGTTGCGCCTGCGTATGACTTTCGGTGCCATTTCGTTTCTTGCTTTGTTTTCGTTTGCCGCGCGTGGGGCCGATGTTGCCGGACCGGCCCGCGAGGCGCAGCCCGGACTGGTCGCCGAAGATCAGACTAGCAATCGGAACATTTGGCAGGCGTTTGCACCCTGGGCCAACATCGCGCGGATGGCGACCGTGACGCTGGCTGCCGCGGACGATGTCGATCGTGACGACGACGATAAAGCATCCGACGGATCACGTGCCAACCAGGATCGCGGCAAAGGCAAGAAAGCCAAGAAGGGTTCCGACGGAAAGCCCAAAGGCGACGCCAAGAAACGCGACCCGAAGAAGGGCGACGCGGACTACAAGTCCGCGCGTGGCAAAGAGCGGGGATCCAACAAACGCAACGCAAAGAAACCCGACGCCAACAAGCGTGACGGGAAGAAGGACGACAAACGGAAGTCGGCCCACAAACGTCGGGATGCATCCCGCCACGCGCACGCGCATCGCCATGACCGCCGGCGCGGAGATGAACATCGGCACGGGCACGGGCGGCACTCGGAAGCTTGGGCCCGTGTGGCTGCCGCGATGAGGCACGCCGGACACCGGCCCCATTGGGCACATCGGGGACAATCCATGCACCGGCACAGCGGACATCCGTGGTTCGGCCGTGGCCACCAGGCATTTGGCCGATCGCGCGGCGCAGTCGGCGGACGTGGAGGCTGGCGTGGCCATCATCCGGGCGGGTATCCATTCGGCCACCATATGGCGTTTCGCGATCACCGGGGTAGACCCGACGCAGGCCGGCCTTCTCCGCACCTTGAAGAGGCGCGCCGGCACTTTGCCATGGCCTATGCCGCCTTGCATCGCCACTACAGCGAGCTGGGCCGAGGTATTCATCCGGAGCCACCGCACGCGCGGCCCGAACGTCCGCGTCGCCAAGAGCATCGCTTCGGTGGGCCTCCGCGCGATCGGCGCCACGAGGACGACGACGATGACGATGCGGACGATGACGACCGCGATGCACGACGCCGCGACTCGCGCCGCGAACGCGGTCCGGATTCGGATCGGCGCGACCGTGAGGAAGAGGGTCGGCGGCGCGAGGCCGACCGCAGAAATGCCGAGCCGACCGAGGCCATCCGCCAGCGGGTAGCCGCTCACCTTGACGCACTTGAGCGCCGGCTCGATCTGATTGCCTCGCAGATTTCCGAGTTGCGGCGCGCGCTGCAACGCTAGTCGCCTGCCAATCGGATTTCGGTCACGCTGCCGACCTGCTCAACCCGACTCGCGTGGGGCAAGCCGGCGGCGTTGCGCGCCGGCCACTTTGCCGCGGATGGCGCCGCCGTCGTGCCGCACTCTTCGCTCGTTTCAGCCGCGTGTCTGCCGTGTGTGCGACACGGGCTATGACGATCGGCGGCACCTTGACACTCTTCGGGGGAGGCGGTATCTTTACCGGATTACGGATTTAGCTAAGTATTGTGGCGAGAACGATTTTGGCCGTCGTGGCGGGGTCTGCAAGCGGGCTGTGACGGCGGCCGTCCCAGGGTCCGCCAGCGGCGGCTGAACCAGCATGGCGGGTGTTGTCCTCGAGAACGTGTCGAGGGTCTACCCCGGCGGCGTCGCGGCTGTTGGTGGAATTGACTTAGAGGTACACGACCGAGAGTTCCTCGTCCTGGTTGGTCCCAGCGGTTGTGGCAAGACCACGACGCTGCGGCTCATCGCTGGGCTGGAGGAGTTGTCGGGCGGAAAGATTGCGATCGGGGCTCGCGTTGTCAACGATGTTCCGCCGAAAGATCGGGACATCGCGATGGTGTTTCAAAACTATGCCTTGTATCCGCACCTGACGGTGTATCGGAACATGGCATTCGGTTTGGAACTGCGCGAGGGTTTGAACGGACTGGACTGGATCTGGCGATGGGCGTTGCCCGCGCGCCGCAAGCAGCGGCTTCTGGCCCGGCGAACCGCGATCGCCGATCGAGTTCACGACGTTGCGGAGGTATTGGGAATCAATCATTTGTTGGGGCGATTTCCGCGGCAGCTCTCTGGCGGAGAGCGGCAACGGGTCGCCCTGGGTCGGGCGATCGTGCGCAACCCGGCCGTGTTCTTGTTCGACGAGCCCTTGTCGAACCTGGACGCGAAACTGCGCGTGGAAACCCGCCGTGAACTGAAACAGCTTCACGGCCGACTCGAGACAACCATGATTTACGTCACGCACGATCAGGTCGAAGCCCTCACTTTGGGCGAGCGGATCGTGGTTATGAACGACGGCGCGATTCAGCAGGTCGGACAACCGATGGAAGTGTACGACTGGCCCGCCAACCGGTTCGTCGCGGGCTTCATCGGCACACCGGCAATGAACTTCATCGAGGGAACGTTGCAACACGAACATGGACAACCGCGATTCCGCCGGGGACGGTGGACCGCATCGCTCGACGGGCGTGTGCCGTCCGGCCAGAGCGCGCCGAATCATGCCGATCAGCAGCGGACCGCCGTTCTGGGTGTGCGGCCCGAAGACGTTCAACTGGGGCCGGAATCGTCCGAGACTCTGCCGGCCGTGGTTCGCCTGGTCGAGATGCTGGGCGACGCGAGCGTGGCGACTCTCGAGATTAGCGACGAAACGGCCGACGCCCGGAACTCGCAGCACGCCGACGGCGCGAACTACGTACTGAGTAAGACCGGCCCGCATACCGACTTGCAAGTTGGTCAACGGGTCGGCCTGAGTGTGGACACGAATAAACTACACGTATTTGACCCCACGACCGGAGAGAACTGGGTGCGTTGTCCGGCGGCCGGCTAAGTCGCGGTGGCCGCGGGCAACGACCGATTGGCCCCGAGCGAGAACCGATCGAGACGATCACGAACACGACAATTTGGTGAGGGAACGCGGCGCGCGTTCGGTATCCGACCCGGTGTGGTTGTTCGGCCGGGCGGCGAACGGCTGCGTCGACGACGTCCCGACAATTCGATTTGCCCCACGGGGGGAGCCCAAGCATGAACGCCACGGAGATACTAAGAATCGTCGATGCGATCCATCGCGACAAGAACGTCGACAAGGAAATCGTCTTTAGCGCCATCGAGGCGGCACTCGTTTCGGCCGCCAAGAAGCACTACGGCGAGGAAGAGGACATCGAAGTCAACATCGATCGCACCGACGGCTCGATCAGCGGAGTCCACAACGGAGCGCCGCTCGATCCCGAGGAAACCGTGGGGCGTATCGGCGCGCAAACCGCTAAGCAGGTCATGATCCAAAAGATCCGCGAAGCGGAACGCGACGCGCTGTACGACGAATATCACGAATTGATTGGGCAAATGATCACCGGCGTCGTCCAGCGATACGACGGCGGCGCCGCCACCGTCCAGCTCTCCAACGTCGAGGCCATCCTGCCCCGCAGCGAACAGATTCCCGGCGAGACGCACCACCCCAACGAGCGCGTGCGGGCCACGGTCTTCGAAGTGCGCAAGGCAGGCAGCCGCGTCAAAGTGATTCTCAGCCGGACCCGCAAGCAACTCGTCCAGCGCCTCTTCGAGCAAGAGATTCCCGAAATCGCCGACGGCGTGATCGAGATTCGAGCCGTCGCCCGCGAGCCCGGCTATCGCAGCAAGGTCGCCGTGAGCAGCTCCGACCAGCGCGTAGACTGCGTTGGCGCCTGCGTTGGCGTTCGCGGCAATCGGATCAAGAACATCGTCGACGAATTGGCCGGCGAGCGGATCGACATCGTTCGTTGGAGCGACGATCTCCAGGTGCTCATTCCCAACGCCCTCCAACCGGCCGAGGTCGAGGAAGTCATCCTCTGCCAGATGTTGGGCCGAGCCATCGTCCTGGTGCGCGAAGATCAGCTCTCGTTGGCCATCGGGCGTCGCGGGCAGAACGTGCGGTTGGGCAGCAAGCTCTGCGTGTGGGATATCGAGATCATGACCCGCGAGGAATTGGACGAGTCGATCGAGCGAGCGGTGGTCGGCTTTTCGTCGCTTGAGGGCGTGGACGAGAGTCTCAGCGAGAAGCTGGTCGGCGAGGGCTTCTTGTCGTACGACGATTTGTCGATCATCGAGCCGGACGCATTGATGGAGATGGGCGCGCTGACCGAAGAGCAAACCACGGCCATCGTGGAGCAGGCCGAGGAGAAAGCCAAGGAAGCCGAAGAGGCCGCGGCCTTGGAACGCCGGCGCCAGCGCGAGCAAGAGCGCATCGATGCGGCCACCGCCGCCGCCGAAGCAGCCGCTGCCCAAGAAGCTGCCGAAGCGCAAGCGGCCGAGGGGGGCGACGAAGCTGCCGCTCAGGACACCGAGGGTGCCGCCGCCGAGTCGGGCGACGCGACAAGTGGCGAAACGACCGTGGACGAAGCAGCGGCAAGCACCGACTCAGCAGAAGAAACTGCGAAGAAAGACGCTGCCCAGTCCGACGAGGAACAGACGCCCCTCGATGACGCCTCGGCCGAGCAAAGTCCCACGCAAAAGGAAGCGGCGGCCGCGCCGCCGACGTCGAGTGACGGTTGACGCCATACTCGGGAGATTTTCGGTCATGAACTAGGTATCGAACCAAAACGGCCGCCAATGCGGCACCGCGATGTGCGGAGGGAGGGCTGAGATTTGCCAGCTCGTATTTACTCGCTAGCCAAAGAACTAAAGCTCGACAGCAAGGTGCTGGTCGACATCTGCAATAGCGCGGGTGTCACGGGCAAGGGCTCTGCGCTGGCCAGCCTCACCGACGAAGAAGTCGAGCGTGTGAAGGCATACATCGCCTCCGGCCAGGAGAGTCGTGGCGGTGGCGCACGGGCGCGCGGAGCGACCTCCGGTGCCGCTGCGGATTCGGCCACCGACTCGCAGCAGGCGGTACGTCGCGAGGACTACATCGCGCCGGGTGGGACCGCGCCCGACAAAATGCCCGTCTTGTCGGGGGCGACGCGGCGCAAGAAAGCTTCGGACGGCGAGTCCACTCCCAAGCCACCGCCTAAGCCTGCCGCGGGAATCAAGCTCGCTCCGCTGCCCACTCCCGCTCAGCCCACTCCCAAAGCTGAAGCCGCCGAGGCCCCGGCCCAGAAACCAGACCTGAAGCTTCCGGTCGACGCAATCAAGGCGGCCAGTCGCGCTGGCGGTACGAAGCCCCTGATCGACCACGTGCGCAAGCAACAGGGCAAGGGGCGCGACGCCGGCGAGGGCGAACCACCGGCCAAGGGCGGCAAGTCCGGCCAGTCGCGCGGTCGTGGATCGCGGATGAAGGAAATGATCAGCGACTCGGATCGGGCTGGCCCCGTCACGCGCGGCCGCAAGGGTAAGGGCGACTCGGGCGAAGGCCCGGGCATGCTGGGGCGCGAACAGCGCCAGTTGAATCGCCGGCGCGTCTCGTCGCCGTCTCGCCAGCGCACGGGACTCGACGACGATCGACCCGTCCGATCCAGGTCCCGCATGCGGAGTCTGAAGCGCTCGGGCACCAACACGGCCGCCCCGCGCAAAGAGAAGGTCACGGTGTCGTTGCCGTGTACCGTGCGCAGCTTCTCCGAGGCGATCGGGTTGCCTGCCCAGCAGGTGCTGCGCCAGATGCTCGAACTGGGCACGATGGCCAATATCAATGCCGAGGTCGATGCCGAAATGGCCGAGCTGCTGGCCGTCGAGTTGGGCGTGGAGGTCGACTTCAAGCAAGAAATCGACGCCGCCGAGAAGGCTTTGAACGAACTGGTCGAAATGATCGACGATCCAGCGCAACTGGAACATCGGCCGCCGGTGATCACGTTTCTGGGCCACGTCGACCACGGAAAAACGTCGCTGTTGGATCGGATCATTGGCACCGACGTGGTCAGCGGTGAAAGCGGCGGGATCACGCAGCACATTCGCGCATACCAAATCGAGAAAGACGGCCGGCAGATCTCGTTCGTCGATACGCCAGGACACGAGGCGTTTACCGAAATGCGCGCTCGCGGCGCCAACGTGACCGACATTGCCGTGCTGGTCGTGGCGGCCGACGACGGAATCATGCCGCAAACCGAAGAAGCCATCAGCCACGCGCGGGCTGCCGATGTTCCGATTGTGGTCGCGCTGAACAAGATTGACCTGCCCGGCGTCGACGAGCAACGCATCTACCAACAACTGGCGGCCAACGAGCTGTTGCCCAGCGAATGGGGTGGCGACACCGAAGTGGTCAAGACCAGCGCGACGGTCGGCACCGGCATCGACGAACTGCTCGAAACGTTGCTCACCTTGGCGGAACTGCGCGACTACAAGGCCAACCCTCATCGGCCTGCGACGGGCACAAGCCTCGAGGCGGAGCTGCACGAGGGTCGGGGGGTCGTCGCGAAGCTGGTGGTGCAAAACGGCACGCTGAAAGTTGGCGACGCCATCGTGTGCGGCGCGGCCTATGGCCGGGTCCGCGCGATGTATGACACGCTACGTCCCCACGTCGTCTACGAAGAGGCGGGCCCTTCGATGACCGTCAACGTCACCGGTTTCGACGTGGCACCGGACGCCGGCGAGCGATTCTACGTGCTGGACGACATTGCAACCGCCCGACAAATCGCCGAAACGCGCCAGGGCAAGACGCGTCTGGCAACGTTGGGCAACGTCACGCAGCACGTCACGCTCGAAAACCTTTTCGAACGCTTGGGCGAGACGGAAACCCAAACGCTCAACATCATCCTGCGGGCCGACGTGCGCGGCTCGATCGAGGCGATTCAGAAAGAGTTCACCAAGCTGGAGCACCCCGAGGTCAAGATCAAAATCCTCCAAGCGACCGTGGGCGGTGTCACCGAGGCCGACGTGCATCTGGCCGACGCGTCGGACGCCGTCATCATCGGTTTCAATGTCGTGCCGGATGAAGGGGCCCGCAGCCTGGCGGAACAGCGCGGTGTGCAGATTCGGCGCTACGAGGTGATATACAAAGTAACCGAGGATCTGAAAGCCGCCCTCGAAGGCATGCTGAAGCCGGAAGAGCGCGAGGTCGAATTGGGGCGTGCGCTCGTTCAACGTACGTTTACGATCAGCCGCGTCGGAACCATCGCCGGTTGTCGCGTGTTGTCCGGCAACGTGCTTCGCAATTCACGAGCGCGCGTAATCCGAGAGAATCGCATTATCGGCGACTATTCAATCGATTCTCTTAAGCGCGAAAAGGACGACGCGCGCGAGGTCCGCGAAGGACTCGAATGCGGAATCAAATTGGGCGGCTTCAACGATCTCAAGGAAGGCGACATTTTAGAGGCGTACAAGGTCGAGGAGGTTGCCCGGACCTTCTAGGCGCCGTCACGTTGTTGCCTTGCGGCCGCGACGTGGATTCCAGTGGCGTAACCGGCCGTGTCACGGCGCCGCGCGTTGTCGCGGCCCGACATCCTTCCCAGAGGCGAATTGATGACCTCCCGACGCACCCAAAAGGCGGCCGAAGCAATTCGCGAGGTCGTCGCGACGGCCATTCTGACCGACCTGAAAGACCCACGTATCCAGGACGTGACCGTGACCCACGTCGACGTCTCGCCCGATATGCGGCAGGCCAAGGTATACGTGTCGGTGATGGGCGACGAGGCGAAGCAGCAGCTCAGCCTGCACGGCCTGCAAAACGCGGCCGGATTCCTGCAAACCAAGGTTTCTAAGCGGATCGACACCCGTTACACGCCCCGGCTGAGCTTCGTGCTAGACTTGGGGGTCAAGCGTTCCATCGAGATCGCGCAAATCCTGCAATCGGTATTGCCGGCCACCCCCGACCCTCCCGCCGATCCCGACGGCCCAGATGCCGACGACGAAACTCCGCAGTAAACCGACGCAGTTGTATCGAGAGCCGCGGCCGGAAACCTCGTTGCACAACGGCCTGCGGCCCACGAAACCAAAACTGAATCTTCCGACGAACCAGAGCCCGCATGAGCACTCCGAACCGCACAGCGCTGTTGAACAAAACGCAGCGCGTTTTGAAACGAACGTACAAAGTAACCCCACCGCGCAGCGACCAACCCCTGCTCGAGACCCTGCTGTTTGCCTGCTGTCTGGAGAACGCGCACTTCGACGAAGCGACTGATGCGCTGGCGAAAGTGCAGAATTCATTTTTCGATTGGAATGAGATTCGCGTCAGCACAATCAAGGAATTGGCTGAGACGTTTTCCGGACTTCGCGACGCCAACGGTGCCGCGGCACGATTGAAGAACGTGCTTCAGGCCGTCTTCGAGACCGACTACTCGTTTGATCTGGAACATCTCAAAAAGCAGAATCTCGGAACCGCGATCAAACGATTGCAGAAGTTGCCGGGTGCAACGCCGTTTGGCGTGGCATACGCCACGCAGGTTTCGCTGGGCGGCCACGCGATTCCCTTGGACGAAGGCACGCTTGGGGCGATGGTCGTGTTGGGACTGGCCACCGAGGCCGATGCCGAAAAGGGCGTGGTGCCGGGCTTGGAGCGCGCCATTTCCAAGAGCAAGGGCCGCGAGTTCGGCGGATTGATTCACGAGTTGGGCGCGGATTTCTTCGCCAGCCCACATTCTCCGGCGGTCAAGAAGCTGCTGCTTTCGATCGCGCCGGACGCCAAGGATCGGTTCCCCAAACGACGGTCGAAGAAGCAGGCTGCCGCGGCCGAAGAACCCGAGCCTGCCGAAGCCGAATCGACGGACAAGAAGAAAAAGAAGGCGCCGGCCGCCGCCAAGAAAGCAGCAACCAAGAAGGCCACAAGCAAGAAGGCCACCAAACGCACGTCGCGCGCCGCAAAATCCACCGTGCGGACGAAGAGTAAAGTCAAAAAGCGGCCTAAGAAGGCCGCCGCGAAGTCGTTGAGTAAGCGCAAGCCACGGTAGGCACGCGGCCCGCGGCGGACAAGGGCGTCGCGGCGGAGCGTCACGGCGCAGCGGCGTGGGTTGCCGGCCAACCCGGCGTGGGAAAGAATGCCAGACAAGGACGACGTTATCATGCTCAACCATTCGTCGATGTCTCGTTCCGCGTGGCCATTGATTTTCTTAGCGTGGGCTGTGGCCGTTGCAGGATTCATTTTTATGCCGGCTACGGCGACCGCCGACGTCGCGCGCGTTCCGGCTGATCGAGTACCGGCAACCGCTGCCGGCGAGGCACCGACCGGATCCGAGGAAAGCATCGAACTGGACGACCCGGTCGCCCCGCTGGAACCACTGCGCCGTCGATCGGGGCGCGAGGAAGACCGAATTCGTGCCTTAGCGTTGTATACCGCCGGCCGCGTTGCCGAGCGCCAGCAAAAGTACGCCGAGGCGCTACGCTACTACCAACGCGCATTCCGCTTCGATCCCGAGGCCACCGCGCCGCTCAAGGAGATCGTGCCGCTGGCGTTCAGCCTGGATCGGCAAGCCGAGGCGGTCCGCTACGCCCTGCTGCTGGCGGAACACGATCCGGACGACCCGGCGATGCTCCGCCGGCTGGCGATCTACCTGACCGAGAGCGGCGATACGCAGCGCGCGTTATCGTTCTACGAAAAGGCACTGGCGCTGCAGTCCGCCGACGACAAGGGCCCAAGCTTGTTGGTCGCCCGCACGGAAATGGGTCGGTTGTACTTCGTGGCCGGCCAGTTCGACAAAGCGGCCGAGCAATTCGCGATCGTATTCGACGCGCTTATGAATCCCGATGCCGCGGGCCTGAACGACTCGATGCAGAAGGCGCTGATCGGTAAGCCGGAGTTGACCTTCCAACTGATGGGCGAAAGCTTCCTGGCCGACGGGCAGCTCGATCGGGCGGCTGCGGCGTTCGAGAAACTGCACGAGGCACGGCCGAACGAAGGCATCCGCGCCTACAATCTCGCGCGAGTCGCTTTGAAGCGCAAACAGCCGGCACAGGCCATCGCCAGGCTCCAGCCGTACTTCGAAAAACATCTGGCGACGCAAGGGACCGGCCCCTACCAGGTGCTGGCCGACGCGCTGGACGAGCTCGGGCAGTCGGATCGATTGATCGCTCGGTTGCAGGAGATTCGTGCCGGGCACGAAAGCAACGTCCCGCTGACGTACTTTCTCGCGCAGCATTTGCGCGAAGCCGGGCAATTGGATGAAGCGGCGGCACTCTACACCGTACTGATCGACAAAAACCCGAAACGTCCGCCGATCGAAGCGTTTCGCGGGCTGGTCGAGATCCGACATCAACAGAAAGATGCCGACAAGCTGTTGGAAACATTGGGCGAAGCCGTCGGGCGCGTGGGCACGCTTGCTCCGCTGGCCGATGCCGGCAAGACCCTGCTGGACGACACCGAGAGTTCGAAAGCGGTTCTTCAGGCGGCCCAGCGCCAGTTGGAAGACGATCCGGATCAGTTGCCGTACGGCAAGGCGCTGGTCGCGGCGTTAGTGGCCGACGAGCTGCAAGAGTTCGACGTCGCCGGCCGGTTCTTCGAGCGGGCCATGAAGGCAAACCCTGAGAAAGCCGGCGAGACGTTGGTGAGCTGGGGCCTAGGGATGTTTTTGGCCGAGCAGAACGAACAAGCGGCAAAGGTCTTTCAGCGGGGCATCGACGAGAAGGTCCTGGCCGACAACGAAGCGGCCCTCTACTACTACATGGCCGGGGCGTTGGAGATGGCGGGTCGCACGGACGAAGCGATCGAAGCCGCCAACAAGGCCGCGGAGCTCAAGAAGGATTCGCCCCGCTTTGCCGGCCGTGCCGCGTGGATCCAGTTTCATGCCAAGCGATACGACGACGCGCGGCAAAGCTACGCAAAGCTTTTGGAAAAGTACGGCGACGAACACGAGTCGGACGAAGCGCGGCAAGCCGTTCGCGACGCACGGCTAGTGTTATCGAACATTGCCGTGATGCAGGACCAGCTCGAAGAAAGCGAGCAGTGGCTCGAAGATTTGCTGGACGAGTTCCCCGAAGACATCGGAGCCTTGAACGACTTAGGCTATCTCTGGGCCGATGCCGGCAAGCACCTCGAATTGGCCCACGAGATGATTCAGAAGGCCGTCGCTCACGAGCCCAAGAACATGGCCTATCGTGACAGCCTGGGCTGGGTACTTTTCCGGATGGGCCGATTCAAAGAGGCCGTTGCCGAGTTGCAGGCAGCCGCCGCGGCCGAAAATTCCGACGGCGTCATCCTTGAACACTTGGGCGATGCCCTGGCTAAGAACGATGATCTGCCCGCCGCGATCGACGCGTGGAACCGCGCCGCCGAGGCGTTCGACAAGGCATCGCAGCCTGACAAGGCGGACCAGGTACGCCAAAAGGCGGCCCAGGCGAAACAAGACGACTCAACCCGGAATTAGCGTGTTACGAGGTTAAGACCCGCACCATGGCTGGCCATTCCCATTGGGCGAACATTGCCCACAAAAAAGCCCTCCGCGACAACAAGCGCGGAAAGGTTTGGAGCAAATTGTCCAAAGCGATCATCGTCGCGGCCAAGGCGGGTGGCGGCGATCCAGACGCCAACCTAAAGCTCCGCTACGCGATCGACGCGGCGAAAGCCGTCAGCATGCCCAAGGACAATATCCAGCGGGCGGTAAAGAAGGGCACTGGCGAGCTTGAAGGCGGCAACCTCGAGGAAGTGCTGTACGAAGGCTACGGCCCCTCGGGCGTCGCCGTGATGTGCGAGATCTTAACGGACAACCGCAATCGCACGGCCGGCGAGATTCGCAAGATCTTCGAGCAAAGCGACGGAAAGCTGGGCGAGACCGGCTGTGTCGCGTGGATGTTCGAGCGGAAGGGACTGTTCGTCGTGCCGGCCGATTCCACCGAAGAAGATGCGCTGCTCGAACATGCCTTGGAAGCCGGTGCCGAAGACGTCAAACGGTCCGGCGACAACTTCGAGGTGACCAGCGATCCGGGCACATTCGCCGAAGTGGAAGCCGCGCTGCGCAACGCCGGGGTCAACGTCGACGCGAGCCAGATCGCACAGATTCCTAATTCAACCGTTGAACTAGACGTCGACTTGGCGCGCAAAGTGCTCGACCTGATGCAAAAGCTCGACGATCACGACGACGTGCAGAATACGTCGGCCAACTTCAACATTCCCGACGAAGCGTTGGCCGAGATTGAAGGTTAGTCGACGTTGGGCCACTGCGGCGGCGTATCCGTTCACAAGGCGCCGCATCTGCCGCTGGGCGGCGTGTCGCCCCGAAAGCCCAAGCCGGCTAGCTACCGTTTGCCCTTGTGCTCGATCTTGGGCCAGTATTCCTCGAAGCCCTTGCTGATGTAGTCCGGGCTGTTGTCCAGATCGTGGCACTGGATGCACAAGTGCTCTTCGGCGGATGCCGTCGTGAGCTTCATTGCCTGGCGCTGGTCGTCTCTGCGGGCCACATTGCGTCCGTTCTCGGCCGCGACATGCGCGGCGCCCGGTCCATGGCAGTTCTCGCAGCCGTTGCCGACCAAGTGCGGCGTCTTGTCCAGGCTGTCGAATCCGCCCGCATACGGAAAATACTCTTGCGGATTCCAGCCGGTGACGTGACAACTCACGCATTCCGCGTCGAATTGGCGCGGTGGCTCGGCCTTGACGAGCGATTCGGTCGCGTGCGCGTGCTTGGTCTTGCTCCACACGCCCCACGCCGTGGGGTGACACTCTTTGCAACTTGCCGAGCCGGCAAACTGGCCGGCCAGTTCGTTGTCGCCCTTGCTCCGTGGATGCGGCACGCTACGAATGCCCAACCCGCCCCAGCCAAGTTGCTGGAGCTGATCCTGGTACGTCACCATGAGCTGCTGCATTTCGGGCGTGTTGGGATAGCGGGCATCCAAGGCCACCCGCTGGAAACGGACGGGCGTCTGTGGGTCGTCGAAGAATCCGGCCACGACCACATACATTCCCTTGTGACCCACTTCGATCAAGCGCGCGGGTGTTCCATCGATCGTTTCAGGCTGGGCAGGCGGCTCATCGGCGCCGTCGGCTGTCACGACCAGCGTGAATTCTGGAAATTGGCGGGCCAACTCCTTGGTCTCTTCGACCGTGGCATGCGCCAGCAACACCCTGATGTCGCACTCGGCCAATTGCGGCACGACTTCGCGTAGGGCTTCGGCTGCTGGCCGTGTTTCCACTTCGCTATTGTTGATTTGCTGTTGATATTCTTGACCCAACACCGACGTGATCCCAAGCGTCAGTCCGCCGGCCTCGACGATGCGCAACTTCGGAGTCAGTCCGAACAGGCTCACGTTCGCCGAAACGAAGATCGTATCTTCGGGTTCGGCCCCGGCCACCGACGACAGGATGTGACCGGCCGACAACCGCAAGTCAGTAGTTCCCAGCCCGACGGCGCCATAGCCCAACTGCTTCAATGCGTCGGCGATGAGTGTGAATTGCACTTCGGCTTGTCGGCCGAAGCGGCGCACTTGTCCGCCGACATCGACGGCCGTGACGGGCCAACCCCGCTCCTCGAGTTGCTCAAGCAGCGCGTGCCGGCGATTCAACCCGCCCTTTTGATTCTCCAGACCAGCACATCCGCAAGGTTCGAGGTATCCGTCTTGTCGACCGCTGATGACCAGCGCCAACTTCGGCCGCGGCCAGTCGACGAAGTACTTCGGTCGCGGTGGCGCGGGTTTGTCTTTGTCCGTGGCGGATTCCCCGTAGCCGGTGGCGGCCGTTGCCGCGGGGCCTCGCGGCGCGTGCGCAACTTCGGCAACGCTGTTCTCGGCATGTGCCGGACCACCGTTGACCGACGCCGTGGGCGGACGGTAGGCGGATTGCGAGTCGCAACCACCCGCCGGAATGAAACACAGAATTGCCGCGCCGGCCAGCACGACACACGATCGGCATCGAATCGCCTTCATCTTGGATCCATCCTATTGAAGCACGCGCCCCATAAGGGGATTGTGAGTAATCGAGCGTCGAGTTGACGCTCATCGCAGCACGGCAAACTGCACGTCCAATCGAATTCGAGGTGCATCCGGATTCGTGGTCTTGAGGTATATCCGCGCGTAGTCCCGCCCCTCGGCACCCATGTAGTTCACCGCTGGCGAGCCAGGCGGGATTTCAATCGTCAGTGGAATCTGCGTAATGCCAGACTCCTTGCCAGTTTCCAGGTTTCTCGGTTCGCCCAACGTAACCTTCAACCAAGATGGCGTCGTCTTGCCGACGGTGATCGTCGTATCGTCGCGGTTTGGGCCGCGCACCATGACGTACAGGTTGGCCTTGCCACCCTGGTTGCCATCGACCGCGCCGATCATCAGACGGCTTACGCTGGAATTCCAACCGCGGCCGACAATCGAGACATCGCTGTCGACCGTCCCTTCGATCGGCACGTCGACGACGGGCGCCTGCGCTCGTTCGGCCACGTTGAGCGTGAGGCGGATTGTCTGCCGAATCGGCCCCACGGGCAAGCCCGGTTTTATCGTCACTAGCACGCGACATCCGCTGCGGACATTGCGTCGGGATAGTTCATTCTTCGGGATCGACTCGGTTTTGGCCTCAAAATACTTTGCCGTGTCCTGGACGAGGAACTCGCATTTTTCCACGCCAGCGTCGTCCGTGAGGAAGTCGTAGACGCGAATCTCGCTCGTCTTCGTCTCCTTCGACGAAATCCGGCTCACGACCAGGTACTGCGGTTCAACGTCGTACGCACGGGTGACGATGCCGCGGATCGTTAGTTCGACGATCTCTTGCTCGGGGTCATTCGTCCGAACGGTGGCATGCTGGCGAAATGTCGGCTGGCTGTGTGTCGGACGGTATTCCACGCGCACGTTGCACGACTCGCCTGGCTCGAGCACGGGGCGTTCCACTTTTGCGATCGTGCATCGCGAGCACGTGGTGGTCCCGCCTTCGATCGTTAATGGCGCGTCGCCCATGTTCGTGAATCGGAAATCGTGCGCAATGGTCGAGTCGTCCTCGACGGCACCGAAATCGTGAAACTTCAGATCGACCAGAACTCTGGGGATGCCGTCGGAGGAATTACTGTGTGGGCCGAGCGGGCTCGCCGTAAGGTCTAACGGCGGCGACTCGCGGAAGTTGGCCCACGAAACGCCGACGCCCAAAACCACGCCCAGCACGCCAGCCACTAAAACGATCCAACGAGGTTTCATCGCGACTCCGCGGGCAATCCGATGCTATTCGGCAAGTTGTGATGCGGACCTGGCACGGTCCCGGAAGGGCTTCTTAATTGATTGTAGACCGCTGTGGTCAATCGGGTCAACGCACGCCCTGGCGCATCGGCGTGTTGCACACCGGCCGGTCGGTTCGCGCCGAAACTATGGCGCGGCTTCCGGTGGCTCCTGTTCCTCAAGCTGCTCCAGTTCGTCAAGTTGCTGACGCACCTCGGGCGACAGTTTCTTGTCCGCGTGTGGGGTGACTTTGTCGAGGCGGCGCGCCACTCTCGCCTGGCTCTTGGCGCCCTCGATGTCGCCGGATTCGGCCAACGAAAGGGCGAACTCGCCGCGCAGTTCCGGCAGATTCGGATAAAGGGCGACCGCGCGACGGAAGCTGACCATCGCCGCTTTGGCCGTGGCGGGTTGACGATCGTAAATGTACATCTGGTGAAACCAGCGCCCCGCCTGGCGCCACGCGGCGGCGGAATGCGGACGCAGGTCGAGCATCTTATGAATCGCATCCACCAGCGGTCGCGTGGACTGCAGGGTCAACGGGTTTCCCCCAAGTCGCGCGACCTCCATCTGCGCGATCGACCACCATGGTTCGGCGGACAAAGGGTCGGCCCGTGCCGCGTCGAGAAGCAACGCGATCCGCGCGTCGGTCGAGAGCCGTTCGTCCGCCGCCCGCTGCATCGCCGCGTGACACTGCAAGACGGGACGATACGCAAAACGGTAACACGCCATTGCCGTGAGCACCGCCAGAACGAAGCCGCACGCGGAAACCCAAGCAAATCGCCACCGCCGGGCGGCATGGGTCGCCTGCGCGTCACTCGTCGTATTGAGTGCCAGCGCAAAGAGCAGCCAAAACGATCCGGCGACTCCCGGATAGGCGATTCCACCGGCCGCCAAGAAATGAATCACCAGCACCAGCACGCCCAGCGCCGGCAAACGAGGCGTCAATCGTCCGTGGTTGACCCACCCCCAAAGTAATGCGCACGTCGCGGTAGCCACGAGCAGACCGCCGACGAGTTGCTGTTCCGAAAATGCCAGTCCGACCCCCGGCCCGATCAAAAACGCCAGGAAGAATCCTCCAATTCCGCCAGCCAGGATGAGCGGCGTCGCGTTCGCAAGTCGCGCGGCTTTCGTTTGGTGCGCAACGCGGGGAGCCGAAATTCCAGCCGTGTTGTCCGAGGGCGCGTCACCGGCCGGCGCTTCGGCTTGTTCCAGCGCTGCCGCATTCATGTTCCAAGTCCGCCAGGCGAGCACGGCGAGCGCTTGCCCCAGCGCGACCAGCGCAAAGGTTCCCATCGTGGCCCAAACTTCAAGAAAGAGGTTGTGCGGGTCGCGGATTTCCTCGCTCGCTTGCGGCAGCTTGAATCGTGTGTAGAAGTCTTGAAAGTTGCCCGGTCCGACGCCCAGCCACGGATAGCGACCGATCATCTTCAAGGTCGCCTCCCAATACTCGAACCGGTAGCCGAGCGACTTGTTGGCTTCGGTCAATACCTCGCGATCAAGCCCACCGAGCAGCACGGCCGCAACCAGCAGCAGGATCAACACGACAGCACCAGCAACCAAAACCCGGCGCGTTAGCATCGCGCGGCGCAAATCCGCGTTGAGCATCGGTAGCAGCAATAGGCCGCACGCGGCGGCAACATAAGCGCTGCGGCTCTTGGTCAGCACCAGGCAGGCCCCCATGGCCACGATGCATAGGACGGCCGCCAGCAACTGCGCGACCGCTACAATCCGCCGCCGCCCGTCTCGCTCGCCTCCGCTGGCAAAGCGCGCCCCGATGGTACCCAGGAAAATGCCCGTCGCAATTACGAACCACGGCAGCAAGAAGCCGGCCAACGAGTTGGTCAGGGCAAAGGTTGCCAGCGGCTCATTGCTTTGCAAGCGTTTCTCGAATTGTTCGCGTTCTGGAGTATCAGGCGGAAACCACTGGCCTGAGGCCTGTAGCACTTCGTCGGGGTTTTCGGCGTAGGCGGCTCGCGTGGCCGGCAGGCTGATCGCGACCTGAAAGAATCCGTACGCTGTCATCGTCATGGCCAGGCTGAGCATCACCGCGATCAGGGCCCGCGACTCGCGCGGCGTGCGCACCAACTGCCGCACCATGTAGAAAATGAACCCCAGCGCAATCCATTCGAACATCATGTTCACTGAGACGCGCGGTGTGCGGTACTGCGCGCTGTACTGCGCGGCCACGATCGAAAGCACAACGAGCGCCGCGACCGATGCGTCGGCCAGGTTCGCCCGGCGTACGAACCCGCCTTCGATTGTGGCCAACAGCAGAACGACCGAGCCCAGGCAGATTGTGATCAGGTTGAAGGGCTGACCGTCGCCGACCCAAGAAACGCCTTCGCTGGGCAACAGCGGCCGCGCGACGAGCAACGCCGTTAGCACGAACAGCAACCAGGGGCGAACGCGCTGCGCCAGCGTTGTCGGCGTTGCGGACCCGTCATTCCGCCAGCGTTGTCCCGCGGTCGAATCGGTTTTGGCGCGCCGTGCGGTCATGTGCGTCGATTTCGAGATGTGCAGGCCACGGTGGATGAGCCGGTCATCGGCCCAATGGCCGAGAAGTCTGAGTTCAGGGCCGAAGTTTCCGCCGGGCCGTCGCTTCCAAGATCGCGACGACGGCCAGCAGGCAACCGATCATCAGCAAGACGACCGCCGCCCCCGCGCCGTCGACCTGGTGCAGCAGTAGCGCGCCCATGCCGCTGGCAGCCGTGGTCAGGTAAATCGTCAGAACAGCTTGTGGCCTGGTCAGTCCTAGCGCCACTAGCCGGTGCGAGAAATGGTTTGTGTCCCCCTGGAATGGACTTCGCCCGGCCCGCAGGCGAATCAACAACACACTCAGCGTGTCGTAAATCGGCACGGCCAGCACGCATAGTGGGGCCAGTATGGCGTGCCGCGGAACGTCGTCGCCCGAAAACGTCGCCAGGATCGTCATCACCGCGATCATGAATCCAATGAAGTAACTGCCCGCGTCTCCCATCAAGATCCGGGCCGGCGGCCGATTGTGCAGCAGGAACCCAAGCAGCGCTCCGGTTAGCACGAACAATACACCGGCGACGAACAACTGCGGCTGGCTCGAGCCGGCTTCCGGCGTGAGCAACATCACGGTCGCCAGAATCGCCGACGCAATGGCCGCAACCCCGGCCGCAAGCCCGTCCATGTTGTCCAGCATGTTGAATGAGTTGACCAATCCGACGATCCAAACCACAGTCAACACGTCGGTCAGCAAAGGCGCGTCGACGAACAGCGTCAACTTCCATCCACGACCAAAGACGACCGCCGCGGCGACCAGCGTCTCGACCCCGATCCGAAATCGCCAATCCAGCCCGCGCAGATCGTCGACAAGTCCGAGCAGCGCCAGCACGCTGCCGCAGGCCAGGATGAACCACAGATCGCCCGCCTGCGCGACAAGTCCCGGTAAATGGGGCTCGACGAATTCGGCCAACCGCGCGCCCCACGCGCCGGCGAATGAGAAGTCGAGCCGGGCACTGTCCGGATTGGCCCGGTAGGCCTGGGCCCACGGAACAAGCAATAGCTCAATGACCGCCAGGGGCAAACACACGCCGGCCCAAATCGCCACTCCGCCGCCCAGCGCAATCGGACGCTCGTGGATTTTGCGCTCGCCGGGATGGTCGACCAGTCCCCACTTTGGCGCCCAAACACGCATCACCGCCGCGGCGATTCCCGCGACGACAAAACTCGCAAGGGCGGACAGCGCGACGTACCAGTGCATGGATCGCAGGCCTTATAAACAGTCGCGCAGATGCTGGCGGCACACGTCGAAGAATTGCTGGTAATCGCTTCGCCGATAGTCGGGAAACGTCCAGTCGCGGTGCTGCCAGCGTCGGTCTTTGTAGTACAGCGTCACTTCCGCGTAGATCCCGCGGTCCAGATAGATGCGATGGGCGTGATCCTTCGTCGACGCCAGGACCAGCTTCGCCAGCGTCAGGTAGCCAGGATCAAGGTTCAACGGGCGCGATTCGGCCTGTCCCCCTGTTTTAGCATAGTCGGATTCCCAACTGTTTGTCTCGATCTTGCGCTCCACCAGCTCGGCTGGATCGCTCAGTTTGGAAAATGCGAAAAAACACTTGCTCAACCCGGCGCCCATCGTCGACGCGTAGTAGTCGGTCTCGCGAAAATCGAACCGCGGACTAGCAAGCGCGATCGGTCCCCAAGCGGATTCCGCCCGTTGCCGCGCCCAGTCCAACGCCGTCGGATACTTGCTGAACGCGGCCAACAGGAACAGCGCGGGCTCGGGATCGAGGATCTGACCCATGGGCGATAGGTTCCGATCTGCCGTGCGTTGGGTTGGAGTCGGATTGTGTCCCGTGGCGAGTTGCCGCGACCAACGGCGTTCTGACCGACATATGGTCGCCGCCGACGTGCAGCCCGCGTCGCGTCAATACGCTTTGGCGAACACGGCTCGTTGGTTGGTCGGCTGTCCGGTGAACAGGCACTTGCCTTCGACCGCCTCTTCGAAGCCCGGCTCGTCATCCAGTGGTACGCAGCGAATCGTCACTTTGTGCTTGCTCAAGATCGCTTCGGTCTCGGGACACTCGACATAGTGACAAATCGCGAATCCGCCGTGCGGTGCCGGTTTGTCCGGATTGTTCGGCGTGAAGAACTTCTCGAACTCTCCCAGCTCGCTGATCGCTCGCGTGTTTTCTTTGCGATGCGCCGCCGCGCGGTCGAACAAGCTTTGCTGCATGGCCGCCAATTCATTGGAGACTTCGCGCACGAATTGGTCGCGGGCGATCGGCGAAGGCTTGGCCTCGGGCGTCGCGTCGCGTCGCTTCGGCATGATCGTATCGCCGGCGATGTCACGCGGTCCGACTTCGATCAGAATCGGCACGCCCCGCTTTACCTGCTGCCACTTCTTCTCGGCTCGGGCAATGTCGCGCTCGTCGACCAGCGCTCGGACCGGCGCGTCTTGGTAGCGCTCTTGGGCCAGCGCGTCGCGCAATTTGTGACAGTATTCCAGGACCGGGCCGGCCTCCTCATCGTTGCGATGGATCGGCAGGATCGCGACTTGCTGCGGCGCCAGTCGCGGCGGCAGCACCAGCCCGTCGTCGTCGCTATGGGTCATGATCAGCGCCCCGACCAACCGTGTGGAGACGCCCCACGAAGTCGTCCAAGCGAACTCTTCACGTCCTTCCGACGACAGATACTTGATCTCTTGGGCGGTGGAAAAGTTCTGTCCCAAGAAATGCGTCGTGCCGGCTTGCAGCGCTTTGCGGTCCTGCATCATGGCTTCGATGCTGTATGTGTTGACCGCGCCGGGAAAGCGCTCTCCCGCGGTCTTTTCGCCGCGGATCACCGGCATGGCCATGTAGTCCTGCGCGAACTTGGCGTAGACGCCCAACATCTTGCGAGTTTCTTCCTCGGCCTCTTCGCGGGTTGCGTGGGCCGTGTGCCCTTCCTGCCACAGGAACTCCGTCGTCCGCAAGAACATCCGCGTGCGCAATTCCCACCGCACGACGTTGGCCCATTGGTTGATCAGGATCGGCAGGTCGCGATACGACTTGATCCATTTCGCGTACATCGCGCCGATGATCGTCTCACTGGTTGGGCGCACGATCAACGGTTCTTCAAGCTTGCCGGTCGGGGTCAGTCGGCCGTCGGGCGTCGCTTCGAGCCGGTGATGCGTCACCACGGCGCATTCCTTGGCGAAGCCCTCGACGTGTGCGGCTTCTTTCTCCAGGTAGTTTAGCGGGATGAACAGCGGGAAATAGGCATTGACGTGACCCGTCTCCTTGAACATCTGATCCAGGGCCTGCTGCATATTCTCCCACAGCGCATAGCCCCACGGCTTGATCACCATGCATCCGCGCACCGGCGACAGCTCGGCCAGGTCCGCCGCGCGGACGACTTGCTGGTACCACTCGGGATAGTCCTCGGCCCGCGTGGGGGAAATTGCGTGCTTAGGAGCCTTGGCCATGAACATTTGCCTCGGATTCGGGCGCGCGTCGCCGCGCAAGCCGCCTGGAAAGGGAGGCATTGTACGCAACAACCGCAAACCGCAACAATGGCATCGCGCAAAAGCGCCTGATTCGCGGACGGTTGTCGCCCGTGCGGTCTTGCGACGCGTCGATCGTCGCCACATTCTGCCCGGCGTGCATGTACCCGCAGATACGTGATTCGCGGGGCGACGCACCGCCTCGCGCGTCGTAACGACGTCGCGGTACTTGTGACCCCGACGTGCGCGATTTAGAATCTGAGATTCACATGTCCTCCCACCAGTCTCTTGTGGTGCCCGTCGCGGCGCCTTAGAAAGTGCGGCTCGATGTCTCGGCGGTTCGTGAGCCAATTGGCTCAGCAGGAGTCGATCGATCAAGTCTTTCTGGCTTCCGAAAAACAGTTGCGACCCAATCGCAACGGCAATCTCTATTTACAGCTTGAGCTGTCGGATCGTTCGGGCTCGATAGGCGCCCGGATGTGGAACGCCAGCGATCAGAACTATCGAAGTTTCGAGAACGGTGACTACGTACGCGTCGAGGGCTCGACCCAACTGTTCCAGGGCAACATTCAGCTCATTGCGACCAGTATCTCTCGGGCACGCGAAGACGACGTCAATGTCGAAGATTTTCTGATCCTGGGTTCGCAGCAGATCGACAAGCTTTCGGCCCGGCTAGCCGAGATTCTGCGCGGAATGCGCGACACCAATCTACTGAATCTGGCCGAGTGTTTTCTGGTCGACGACGAATTCATGGGTAAGTTTTCGCGCGCTCCGGCCGGCGTGAAGAACCACCATGCATACCCGGGCGGATTGCTCGAGCACGTCGTCAATTTGATGGAGCTTGTCACACGGGTAACGCCGTTGTACCCGTCGGTCGACGGCGACCTGATGCTGATGGGCGCGTTTCTGCACGATTGCGGCAAAGTCGACGAGTTATCCTACGAGCGCGACTTTGCATACACCGACGAGGGCCAACTGATCGGCCACCTGGTGATGGCCGTCGGCATTCTGGATAAGAAAGTGCGCGAAACGGAGCGGTTCGCCGGCGAGCCCGTGCCAGTCGAGACGGTGTTGCGGCTGAAGCACATGATCGTGAGCCACCACGGGCAATACGAGTATGGCAGCCCGAAACTACCCATGACGCTCGAAGCCGCGGCGCTACACTACTTGGACAATCTCGACGCGAAGCTGCACGCGTTCGAGCAGTTGATCCGCGATGATCCGAATGTGGACAGCGCGTGGACGAATTTCAATCACGCGCTGGGTCGAAAGCTTTTCAAGGGCGCGCGAAAGTAGGCGGCTCGGCGACACGACAATGAATCGTCGTTCGATCCGCGGCGGCAGGAGACATCGCCCAAAGGGCTCTGCCGGGCTTGAAAGTGTTCGCCGCCAGACCAACGGCAACGTTCGACCGCGGCCTGCGGTCGATTGCATACAAGCGCGTCGCTGGCGACACGCCCGCCGCGCAAGGAACTGGACAACATCATGACACTCGACGCGTTGGAAACGCGACTCTTGGCACTGGTCACGCGTCCGGATTACCGGCCTGTTAAACCGCGCGTGCTGGCCAAGCGGCTCCGGCTGGATGACGAACAGGCCCGCGGGCTGAAGCGTCTGGTCAAGGATTTGGTTCGCCGCGGCAAGCTTGTATATGGCGCCAACCATTTGGTCGCGGTGCCGGCCGCCGCCAACGCTTCCGGAAAGTCGACCACTGGCGGCAAGGCCGGCAAATCGGGCGGCGAAAGCTACCAATTGACTGGCGTGTTTCGGCGGACCGACTCCGGTTTCGGCTTCGTCCGCCCGGCCGGCAGCGCGCCGGGTGCGGATCGATCACAAGATGTTTTCATCGCCGCGGTCGACACGCTCGACGCCTCCACGGGCGACACGGTGCTCGTGCGGCTCAAACGGCGTACCGATCCGCGGCGCAAGAACCCCGCTGGCGAGATCGTCGAGGTCATCGAGCGCGAGACGCATCAATTCGTGGGCACGTACTTCGAAGTCGGCGGCACGGCGTACGTGCAGGTCGATGGCCGGCCATTCTCCGAGCCCATCTTGCTCGGCGATCCGGGCGCCAAGAACGCGCACACCGACGACAAAGTCGTCATCGAAATGGTGCGCTTTCCCACGCACGCTCACTCCGGCGAAGGAGTCATTATCGAGGTATTGGGCCGTCGCGGCGAGCCGGGTGTCGACACGGCATCGATCATTCGCGAATTTTCTCTGCCCGGCGAATTCGCCGAAGACGCGCTGCAAGAGGCCCGCCGTCAGGCCGATAAGTACACCGGCAAGATCGGACGCGGCCGCACTGACTTGACCGGCCTGACCACGATTACGATCGACCCGGTGGATGCCCGCGATTTCGACGACGCCGTTTCATTGGAGCAAGACGACAAGGGCTACTGGCGGCTTGGCGTTCATATCGCCGACGTATCGCACTTCGTCAAACCTAAGTCGGCGCTCGATCGCGAAGCGTACCAGCGCAGCAACAGCACCTACCTGCCGGACTGCGTCATTCCGATGTTGCCGGAGATCATCTCGAACGGTCTGGCCAGCCTCCAGCCGGACAAGGTGCGATTCACCAAAAGCGTGTTCATGGAATTCACGTCCGAGGGCGTGGCGCTCGGTGTCGAGCCGATGTCGGCCGCCATTCGCAGCCGCCGCCGCTTCACGTACGAGGAAGTCGACGACTACCTGGCCGATCCGGAGCCATGGCGCAAGAAGCTTGACGCCGACGTTCACGCACTGCTGGGCCGGATGCGCCAGTTGTCGGCCATACTGCGCCAGCGCCGTACCAAGCGCGGCGGTCTCGAACTGACGATGCCCGAGGTGAAAGTCGATCTCGACGCGAAAGGCCGCGTCGCCGGTGCCCACCTCGTGGTCAATACCGAAAGCCATCAGATCATCGAGGACTTCATGTTGGCCGCCAACGAAGCAGTGGCCGACTTGCTGGCCAAGGCCGAGTTGCACTTCCTGCGCCGCGTCCACCACGCACCCGAGTTGCGCAAACTGCGGGCGCTGACCGAATTCGTCACCGGTCTCGGCTTTCGAGTTGAGAGCCTCGAGAGCCGCTTCGAGTTGCAAAAGCTGCTTGCCGACGTCGAGGGGCAGCCGGAAGAGCGGGCCGTCAACTTCGCCTTGCTGCGCAGTCTGCAACGGGCCGTCTACAGCCCGGAGGAAGAGGGCCACTACGCGCTGGCAAGCGACTGTTATTGCCATTTCACCTCGCCCATTCGCCGCTATCCGGATCTGACGATTCATCGCCTGGTCGATTCGCTGTTGCGAAAGAAGAAGCCGGAGAACGATTTTGGCGCACTGGCCGTCTTGGGAGAGCACTGCTCCGATCGCGAGCGGCGCAGCGAAGCGGCCGAACGTGAGCTGACGCGGGTCAAGCTGTTGGAGTACCTCAGCCAGCGGATCGGGACCACGTTGGAGGGCGTGGTGACCGGCGTCGAGGAATTCGGGTTGTTCGTGCAGGGCATCGAACTGCCGGCCGAAGGGCTGGTTCACGTCTCTTCCTTGGCCGACGACTACTATCGCTATGACCGCCGCTCGCACACGCTGACCGGAAACCGCGCGGGCAACGCCTATCGCCTCGGCGACGTCTTGTCCGTCACCGTCGCCCGGGTCGACGTCGATCGGCGCGAACTTGATTTTCGTGTCGTGGGGCGCAGCAAGGCTTCGCCGTCGCGCAAACGCATCGGCAGCAAGCGCGAGCGCAAGGCCGCGGCGAAGAAGTCAAAAGGCCGTGGCAAACCACGCGCCAAGAAACACCGCCGGAAATAGCAGCCCCACGATCGGGGCCGCCACACCACGCAATCGCCGCCGGCCAGACCCTGGCCAGCCGCGTTCAAACCAGTACAATGCGAATGAACGCAAAGCGCGCGGCGCTTGTGTCTTGGCAACTTACCGACGCTCGAACGCCGATTGGGCCTGCCGCGGTCCTTAAGGGGCGAGTGTCTGAATCGTACTTTCGGGAACCCAACCCGGATGACCACCCAACTTGCGCACACGCCGCTCTTTGATTGGCACGTCTCGCATGGCGGGCGCATGGTCGATTTCGCCGGTTGGTCCATGCCCGTGCAGTACGCGTCGATCGTGGCCGAGCACCGTGCGACGCGCAACGCGGTCGGGCTATTCGACGTGTCGCACATGGGGCGGTTTCTGATCGCCGGCCCCGATGCCCAAACGTTTCTGGACCGTGTCGTCACGCGCCGCGTGACGGGGATGAAGACCGGCCAGATACGCTACGCGCTGGTGACCAACAAATCCGGCGGCATTCTCGACGACATTCTCGTCTATCACTTGGTCGATCCGGACGGGAAGGATTTCTATCAGCTTGTCGTCAATGCAGGCAATCGACAGAAGATTTGGGACTGGCTCGACAAACAGCGCACGTGTCCCACTGCCGGCACCGCGAACATCGATTGGCGCGACATCACCACCGACACGGCGATGATCGCCGTGCAGGGGCCGCGGGCGCTCGAAATTGTGCGGCCGCTGTTCGACGTCGACGTGGCCCGACTGCGGTACTACTACGGGGTCGAATCCAAGAGTTCGGGCGGGGCAGGCCTGGTCAGCCGAACCGGCTACACCGGCGAAGACGGCTGCGAGTTGATCGTGCCGGCCGATTCCGCGCTCGAAGTCTGGGAGAAATTGGTTGCCGCGGCCGCGCAATTCGATGGTGCCGCTGCCGGACTCGGGGCCCGAGACACGCTCCGCCTCGAAGCGGGTATGCCGCTGTACGGGCACGAATTGAGTGAAGACATCAATCCCTTCCAGGCCGGATTAGGGTACGCCGTGGACCTGGAAGATCGTGCATTTCCGGGGCGCGACGCCCTGCTCGCGCTGCGCGACGACACGAGCTTGCCGCGACGTGCCGGTTGGATCCTTTCGGGCAAGCGCGTCCCACGCGAAGGTTACGACGTGTTTGACGGTGAAGAGCGCGTCGGGCACGTGACCAGCGGCACGTTCTCACCCACGCTCGATGTCCCGATCGCGTGCGGTTACGTCCGCCAGGACCTGGCGGTTGCCGACACGCAGGTCGCGATCGACGTGCGCGGTCGCCGCGAGCCGGCCCGAACCGTCGAGTTGCCATTTTATCGCCGAACAACCTGACTTGATTTTCGCAAAAAAGGAAGGATACCGTGCAGCCCCAAGACTTGCTCTATGCGAAGACCCACGAATGGGTCCACGTGCGCGAGGATGGTCCGGACCGGTTCGCCACGATCGGCATCTCGCATTTCGCCGTCGAAGCGCTTACCGATCTGGTGTTTCTCGAACTGCCCGAGGTCGGGCGCCAGGTGAAGGCCGGCGAGTCGTTTGGCGAGATCGAGAGCGTCAAAGCCGTGAGCGATCTTTACAGTCCGGTCACTGGTGAAGTGATCGAGGTGAACGCCGGCTTGCCCGACAAGCTGGAGACGTTTCAAGACGATCCGTACGGCGACGCCTGGATCGCGAAGATTAAGATCACTGACGAAGCCGGCTTGGCCGAACTGATGGACCATGCTGCGTACCAAAAGCAATGCGCCGAGGAAGGCCATTAGGGTCGGCGAATCGTCCGACCCGGTTGACGCGCCGCCGCCCCGTGGATTGACCGACATCATGCCCTACATCGCCAACACACCCGAAGATCAACGCGCCATGCTCGAGGCCATCGGAGTGGCCAGCGTGGAAGAGCTATTTGAAGCGATTCCGCCCGAGTTGCGATTGAACGGCCCGCTGGCGATCCCCCCTGCCCTTTCCGAGATGGAATTGACGGGCCGAATAGCGTCGCTGGCGGCGACGAAACAACGGACGACCGAAGCGGGCTGTTTCTTGGGCGGCGGCAGCTACGATCACTTCATTCCGGCAGTGGTCGACCACGTCGCAGCCCGGGGCGAGTTCTACACGTCGTACACGCCCTACCAGGCGGAAGCCAGTCAGGGCAACCTGCAAGCGTTCTTTGAATATCAAACTCTCATCACGCGCTTGACCGGCATGGACGTTTCCAACGCCAGTCTGTACGACGGTGGCAGCGCTGCGACCGAGGCCGTCTTGATGGCCATCAGCGCCACCCGCCGGCACGGGCGCGTGGTGACCGCGGCCAGCGTGCATCCAGAATATCGCCGCATCCTGGCCACGTATCTGGCCAATCTCGAAACCGAGCTTGTCACGGTCGGCACGCCCGACGGCACGATCGATCCTGACGAGTTGAAGGCCGCGCTCGACGAGCAAACGGCCTGCGTCCTGCTTCAACAGCCCAACTTCTTTGGCTGTCTCGAAGCGGCCGAATCGCTGGTGCAAGTCACACACGACGCGGGCGCATTGGCGGTCGTTTCAGTCGATCCGATTAGCCTGGGGCTTTTGAAGCGGCCGGGCGACTACGAAGCGGACATTGTCGTGGCCGAAGGGCAGAGCCTGGGGAGCCCGATGTCGTTCGGTGGGCCCTACCTGGGAGTCATGGCTTGCCGCGAAGCGTTCGTCCGCCGCATGCCGGGCCGCATCACGGGCGAAACAGTCGATCGACGTGGCAAGCGCTGCTTCGTGCTCACGCTGCAAACACGCGAACAACACATTCGTCGCGAGAAGGCCACGAGCAATATCTGCACGAACCAGGGACTGTTCGCGCTGCGCGCCACCGTCTACCTGGCGGCGCTCGGCCCACAGGGCTTACGCGAGACCGCGGAGCTTTGCCTGCGCAAGGCGCGCTACGCCGCGCAGCGCATCGCGAGTGAGGCGCCATTGCAGTTGGCGTTCGACCGTCCGACGTTCAAGGAGTTCGTCGTGCGCACGACGAACAACAACGTCGCGCCGCTGCTGGCCGCTGCCGGGGAGCAGGGCTTCTTGGCCGGAGTGCCCCTGGGTCGATGGTATCCGGAACTGGCAGACTGCTTCCTGGTTACCGTCACCGAGAAACGGACGAAGGGCCAGATCGATGCGCTGGCCGAATGCCTGCAATCAAGAATCTAGCACCGAGGCGACGATGCGCAACACGCGGGCCACGAAACTACTGTTCGAGCTGTCTCAGCCGGGCCGCCGCGCGACGCGCCTGCCCGAACCGGATGTTCCCGTCGTACCGCTGGCCGAACTGTTGCCGCGCGAATCGCTGGCCGCCGATCCGCCTCCGTTGCCCGAACTGACCGAACCGGAGCTGGTTCGGCACTTCGTGAATCTATCGACGCAGAACATGTCAGTCGACACGCACTTCTATCCGCTCGGATCCTGCACGATGAAGTACAACCCCAAGCGGAACGAGCGGCTCGCCGGCTTGCCGGGCATGGTCGACGTGCATCCGTATCAGGCCGCTTCCAGCGTGCAAGGGCTCTTGGAGTTGCTCTACGAGTTGCAACAGATGCTCGCCGAGATTGGCGGGCTGTCGGCCGTTTCGTTGCAGCCGGCGGCCGGAGCCCACGGCGAGTTGACCGCGCTTTTGGTGGCCGCGGCCTACTTCCGCGATACGAACCAGCGCCGCTTGAAGGTGCTGGCTCCGGACAGCGCGCACGGTACCAATCCGGCTAGCGCCGCAATGGCCGGCTTCGACACGGTGACCGTCAAGAGCACGCCGGCGGGCTTCGTTGACATGGAGGACTTTGTCGCGAAGCTCGACGACTCGGTGGCCGTGTTCATGATCACCAACCCGAACACGCTGGGCATGTTCGATCGCCAAATCGCGGAGATTGCCTCCCGGGCACACGACGCCGGGGCGTTGATCTATCTCGACGGCGCGAACATGAACGCCATTCTCGGCATCTCGCGTCCCGGAGATTTCGGGGCCGACATGATGCACTTCAATCCGCACAAGACGTTCAGCGGGCCGCACGGCGGCGGCGGTCCGGGCGCGGGCCCGATCGCCGTGAACGAGACGCTGGCCCCGTACCTGCCCGTTCCTCAGATCGTGCGCGATGGCGACCAATATCGCTTGGACTACGACCGGCCCAAAACAATCGGCCAGGTGCGCAGCTTCTTCGGCAACGTCGGCGTGCTGGTGCGGGCCTATGCCTACATTCGAACGCACGGTCCCCACGGGCTGCGCCGCGTGTCGGAAAACGCAGTGCTCAACGCCAACTACCTGCTCAGCAAGGTGAAGCACATCTTCGCAGTGCCACAGGGCGACCGCTGCATGCACGAATTTGTTGCCAGCGCCGCGCGGTTGAAAGCGGAACACGACGCTTCGGCGATGGACGTTGCCAAGCGCCTGCTCGACTATGGCTTTCACGCGCCGACGGTCTATTTTCCGCCGATCGTGCCCGAAGCCATGATGATTGAGCCGACGGAGACCGAGACCAAGGAAACGCTCGACGCCTTCGCCGAGACCCTCTTTCGGATCAGTGAGGAGCCGGCCGATTTACTGCACGAAGCTCCGCACACCACGTCGATCAGCCGGCCCGACGAAGTCCGCGCGGCGCGCAAGCCAGTGCTTTCGTGGCAAGGGCCCGCCTAGCGGTGGCCGGCAGTGGTTTTGCGACTTCGTGATACCGCAAACGAACGGCTGTTGTGCGTATGGCCCCTGCCCGTCCGATTCATGCCGCCGAGGGCTGCCGGCTCATTCTTGAAGGAGCCAGCGCTGGCGCCCGTCAGATGGCCGTCGACGAGGTCCTGCTCGAAACGGCTGCCGCCACCGGCCAGGCGACACTGCGATTCTATCAATGGTCAGATCCAACGCTCTCGCTCGGCTACTTCCAATCGTATACACGCAGGGGCTCGCACTCAGCCAGCAGTGATTGTTCGGTCGTGCGGCGGCTAACCGGTGGCGGAGCGATCCTGCACGACCACGAACTGACCTACAGCCTGGCGTTGCCGCGGGAGCATCGATTGGCCGGAGAACCTCGACTGCTCTACGAGGCTCTCCACGATGCGCTCATTGACGTGCTAGGGCACGCAGGGATCGCGGCCCGTCGGCGTCCGGCCAGTTCGGCGTCGGCCGCGGCAACGCAGCCTGAGTTCCTGTGCTTTCTACGGCAGGCCGAGGGGGACGTTTTGTTAGATCAAACCAAAGTCTGCGGCAGCGCTCAGCGCCGCCGCCGCGGAGCCGTCTTGCAGCACGGCAGCCTGCTTTTGGCCCGTTCCCAGTTCGCGCCCGAATTGCCCGGGATTCTTGAGTTGGCTGGACAGAAGCTTTCCGCCGGCGAAACGGCCCAAGCTTGGGCCGGCGAAATAGGCCTAGCGCTCGAATTGTCGCTGGAAAAGGGTCAGCTATCGGCCGCCGAGCAAGAAAGTGTCCAACGGCTTGTCGACGTCCGGTATGCGTCGGACGGTTGGACCCAGAGACGTTAGGACTGCCAGCGAAAGTCTGCCGGATAGGTACGAATTGCCAGACCGCGCAAGGTGTATCTGCGGCGAAGAGGAATAGCGGTTTTTGGTTTGCTAGCGACCGATGTTACTGACATAATGGTACGCAGATTCGTACGCCAGTCGCAGGTCACGTCGAAACAGAGGGCGGCTGGCGAAATAGCGATGGTCCGCAGTTCGGTCTGTTCTGCAGGGCTCACGCAGCTCAATCGCAATCGTACGGGTTCTCTATTCCAAGTGCCTTTGCGGAGCTGGGCGGAACGATGGACTTGAAGCTAAAAGTTCTCGAGGGAAAGAACGTCGGCCAGGAGATCCCGGTCAGCGGGAAGAAATTCTTTATTGGCCGTGCGGAAGATTGTCATCTCCGTCCTGGCAGCGACTTGATCAGCCGGCACCATTGCGTGCTCTTGATCGAAGACGGATACCTGGGCGTTCGCGACTTCGGCAGCAAGAACGGAACGTACGTCAACGACGAGCGCATCGTCGCGGAATGCGAGTTGAAGGGCGGCGACCGATTGTCGGTCGGCCCGTTGCGCTTCGAGATCTGCATCGACCACGGCCTGGCGGCGAAGAAGCGACCCCCCGTGGTCGACATTAAGGAAGCCGCGGCACGCACCGCCGAAGACGCCTCGAAAGACCCCTTCGACGTGACCGACTGGCTCTCCGAGGAACCAGAGCAGGCGACGTCTGCCATGGCCAATGGGGATACGCAGGCCGTGAGCATGACCGACACCGACTCGATTCGCTTGGACGCGGCCGCCGAACAAGCGGCCGAAGAGAGCAAGGCCGACGCAGCGCCCAAGACGGATGGGAAGGGAAAGCGAGTACCTGGCAAGCTGCCGCCCATTCCGAATGCGTCTAAGGACAGCCAGGAAGCGGCCGCCGCAATGTTGGGCAAGCTCCGCCGCCGGCGATAAGCCGCGTGCCTTCGTCGGGGCCGAGAAGGTTTGCCAAGGTGCATCTCCGGGACCGGCGCGCAATCGACCTAGCGCGGCCTCTGTGCCTTTGGTCTGACGTCTCAAAAGATCCGGTTTCGCGCGCCGCAGGCCATTACCGGCACTTGCCCCGGCGTGTCTGGGCCGGGTAGGGTTTAGGCATTGCACTTGCGAGCCGACTGGCTCCGGACGACCACATCGCTAGTTCTACTCGCTCAAGGAGCCCGCGTTCATGGCACCCGACGAAGATACCATCAAACGCCGCTACCGAGAGTTCTTGGATCTCTTGCCGCTGACCATCAACATCGCGGGCTTGCCACCCAGCGAGAGTCCGTACAACTACTCGCCCGAGCAGATGGAAATCCGTGTCCAAACGCTGGGCACCGCATTCAAGCTTGCGCGCCAGTTCGTCCGCGAAAGCGTCACCGCCGAGTCGTAAGCGGAAGGCCGGCGGCAAAGTGTCCTTGCTTCCACGGTGCAAACGGTGCAGGATTCCGCGGTGCAGGTGCTGCCGTTCCGTTCTGCGGGGCGTTGGGTCGCCTTGATCGGCTGTTGAAGTCGAATCTATACTTGTAACGTCCTGCGGAGCCGCAGCGTCCGGGCGATTCGTCCAACGCCGATCGTGTACCTGGGAGCCAATTGCCGATGAGGGCCAACCGAAAGAAGCCCAAGAGTGCAGCGCTGGTGGGTTTGGCATTTGATGCCGAAGACGGCCATACGCGGCTGACCCGCGGCAAGAATTTCGTGCTTTGCGGCGGCGCCGAAGAGACGCACGGATTGATGCAAGAGACCGCCGTCAAAATCAACGAACATCTCGATCGCCAGGGGCGCCGGCTGGAAGACATGTCGGTCAACGAGCTGCGCGACATCTGCGAATCGGTGGGACGATAGCAGGCCCGGTTTCCGTCCCAATTCTGTCGACCGCTTGCGCCGGGCCTGTTTCGCACCGCGGCGGCACATCAAACCCTTGCCTGCCGAACAGTCCGGCCCAGGGTACCCCACCGTCGCCACGCCGAATCGGGCCGCCCGGTCGCACTGGCAAGGGCAAACTTCGTGGAATTCTTCGCGGTCCTCTCCTAGAATGGGGCTGCTCCCCAGGCGTGGCGTTTTTGAAACCGGAAGGCCGTTTCCCCGGTACTTCTCTATAGCCAACCGTTCGAAGGAACCCAACGTTGGCCGACGACGTGCGCGATTTGGTGAGTCGCTGCCTGGACGGTGACCAGGAGGCCATGGTCGAGTTAGTCGACTTTTACCGTGGCCAGGTGTTCGGTCTTTGCTACCGAATGCTGCGTCATCGCCAGGACGCGGAGGACGTAACCCAAGAGTCGTTCGTGAGGGCCTTGCGCGGACTGCACACCTGGGATTCCGAGCGGGCTTTTTTGCCGTGGCTGCTGGCGATTGCGGGCAATCGGTGCCGCACGCACCTGGCTGCCAGAATGCGTCGGCCCCACACGACGTCGCTGGTCGACCACGTGACCGACGACGCGGCCGAGGTGACTAACGCACGGCATCTGGCAGAAGAGGTCGAGTTGGCGCTGTCGAACCTGCGTGAGGAGTACCGGCAAGCCTTCTTGCTGTTTCATCAACACGAAATGAGTTACGCGCAGATCAGCGCGACCCTGGATTGTCCGCTGGGCACTGTCAAGACCTGGGTTCATCGTGCCCGGCGCGAGTTGGTGGCCCAATTGAAACATCGCGGGGTTGTGCAGGAGAAGCGGCATGCAGTGCGAAGAGTTTGAGATTCGATTGAACGAGGTGCTCGACGAGCGGCGTCGCCCGGAGTCGGACGCGGAGTTGAGTCTCCATCGCGAGACGTGTCCGGTGTGTCGCAAGGTCGCCGCGGCCTACGATCGATTGCTGGACGGCTTCTACGCGTTGGCATCGCCCGAAGCGCCGGACGACATGGGTTTGCGCGTTGTTGCCGAAATGCGGTCGCGCCCGTCGCCCAGGCGGCGGTTCGTCGTGGCCTCGTCGGCACTGGCGATCGCCGCGGCCCTGTTGATCGCGATCGTGCCGATGTTCCGCCAATTTGGCGCATCGCAGTCCGGCGACTCGCTGGTCGCCCGTGGCGGCGGCAATCCGGCAGCCAGCCAAACAGCCGTGCCGTCTGCGCTGACAAGGATTCCGCGCCTCATGCCGGAACTGTTAGCCATCACCGAGTCGCCCGACGGGGATCCTTATGCCGGGCTGGCGAAAGAGACCGGACAGGGACTGGCTACCGTCATGCTCTACGTGCCGGGCGTTGGTGGAGGACGCGGGATTATTGACGCGCCGGCGGATCAGGTTCCGTGGGCAGCGCAGGTGGGCGAGGGACTACGCCCGATCACCAATTCGGTCACCGAGACTTTCGACGTGCTGCTCGAAGGTCTGCCGGTCTCGCAGTTGGCTGCCCGGTCCTAACGGGTACGAGCCGCTCACGGTTTCCGGCTGACCGGCCGCGGAACCGATCGCGATCCAATCGACACAATCGGTCCATCCGCTCCACGCGGGCGATCGGTCTTTTTCGAGGGTTCGCGCAAGTCGCGGACCCACACATCCGACGCCGGTCGTCCATCGGTCAAATCCGGACTATCCGGACATATTGCCAGGACCTCCTGTTTTTCCCAGGCGTTGGATTTTTGCATCCCCGCTGCACGATGTAATGCTTGTCGTGAGGCGTTACATCTTCGCTAGTCTACTTAAGCGGGAGGCAGGAGAGTGGCCAAAAAGAAAAAGACCACGGACAGCACGGTCACGCTGAATCGGCGAAAAAAGAGCGACCGGCGAACAGGTTCGGAGCGCCGCGTCACCGCCTCGGCAGTTGCCGTCGAGCGTCGCGTCGGACAGCGACGCCAAAAGGTCAACCGCCGCCGCCAAATCGATCCGACCACCTGCGAGCGCGACTACACCGAGCCGGAGCTCGAGTTCATGCACGCGCTGGAGAAGTACAAGCGCAGCAGCGGACGCATGTTTCCCACGTGTAGCGAGGTGCTGGAAGTGTTGCGCGGACTGGGATACGAAAAGGTTGATCGCCGACAGGACGTTGCCAGCATCAGCCAAGAGGAATGCAGCGGGCCGGCGTGCTAGCAAGCCGGCGTTGGGCGTGTCGCCCGCGACGCGCCCACCGCGATGCGACTCGATTCCATCGACCACCAGGCCGCCGCCGCCGACTCGTTCGGCTGGCGGCCTTTTTTCTGCGCGAATCGGTCTTGCGTCGGCCGCGCGGCTGCGAGTATGGTCCCGCCGTTTCCCATCTTCCGGCCAACGTTCGGGCCGATCTCGGACCACTTCAAGAGGTTCGCAAGAAGCCGTGTTTTCCACGAAGCGTTCACTAGTCATGTCGCGATCGGGTCACCGCGCCGCGTTGTTCGCAACCGTTCTGACCGTATGCGCCGGAATGTTCGGCTGCGCGATGATGTCCGACAGTCAAAATCAACAAGGCGTGCGGATGTTCGATCAGGCCTACTACCAAGGCGCGCTCGAACGTTTTCAGCAGGCGATCCAGACGGATCCGGCGAACCCGGACGCCTACTACAACCTGGCCCGCACGCATCATCAGCTTGGCAAGCTGCACCACCAGCAGTCCGATTTGCAGCAAGCCGAAAGCTACTACCACCAGTGTCTCGATCACAATCCAAACCACCAAGACTGTTATCGGGCCTTGGCCGTGTTGCTGGTCGAAGAAGGCCGCAGCACCGACGCGTTTAAGTTGATTGAAAGCTGGTCGGCACGTAGTCCCTCGCTGCCCGGACCCAAGATCGAACTCGCTCGGCTCTACGAAGAGACCGGCAATCCCGACGCGGCGAAACAGACGCTTATCCAGGCGGTCGCCGTCGATCCGCTCAACGCGACGGCGCTGGCGGCGCTTGGCAAGTTACGCGAGCAAGCCGGCGAAACTGCACAGGCCGTGGCCAACTACCAGCGTTCCCTGGCGGCCAACCCGAACCAACCGGCGCTCGCCTCGCGCGTCGCCGCGCTAACGACGCCGGCGGCACCCGTATTCACGCCGCCCGGCGGCACGCGCGTTGTGACCGCACCAGCCATCCCGCCGCGGTAATATTTCCCGTCGGGCCGCCGGTAGCTAGCGCGCAGCCTAAGTCACGCTCCCCCACGTCACGCTCGGCCCGACGCGATATTGCGCAACGCCGGCTTCTGCGCCCCGGGATCGAGCGATCCTGACACGTTCGGCGTTGGCTTGTGCGCCACCACGCCATGGCCCCCGTCGTGGCACGTCCGCTCTGTAGGCGCGAACGGGTCATCGCGAGCATACGCGCCGACTGAACCGGGCCGCCGCAAACCGTGTCACCCCCAATGGTCAAACGCTGGGCATCGGCCTACAATAGCGACCTTTCGTTCCCAATTGTCCATGGCGGATTGCTCCCAGATGCCGCAGAAACGCCTCCTCACGCCTGGTCCAACGCAAGTGCCCGAGCTGGCTCGGCTTGCCATGGCCCGGCAGGTCATTCACCACCGCACGCCCGAGTTTCGCGAGTTGTTTAGCGAAGTGCTGACGGGGCTCCAGGAAGTTTTCTGCACGAAGAACGACGTCGTGCTGCTGAGCAGCTCTGGCACCGGCGCGATGGAAGCCGCCGTGGTGAATCTGGTGCCACGCGGCGGCAAGGCGATCGTTCTGGATGCCGGCGTGTTCGCGCACCGCTGGTCGGACATCGCTAGCCGATTCGGCATCCAAGTCGTGCGCCACGAGGTGCCGTGGGGCCACGCCGTCGATTCGGCAGACGTGGCCCGGCTGCTTGCGGAACATCCCGATGCGGCCGCCGTGTTCGGCACGTTGATGGAGAGCAGCACCGGAGTGGGCCACGACGTCGAATCGATTGGCCGCGTGGTCGCCGACAGCAACGCGCTTTGGGTCGTCGACGCGATCAGCGGCGCCGGTGCCGTGCCCTGCCGGACCGACGACTGGCAAGTCGACGTGTTGGTTGTGGGCTCGCAAAAGGCATTGATGCTTCCGCCGGGTCTGGCAATGCTGGCCGTCAGCGAAGCGGCCTGGCAAAGGATCGAGCAGGTCGAGCCGCAGGCGTTCTACTTCGACCTGAAATGGCACCGGGACAAGTTGCACGGCAAACGGTCCGGCAGCGGACCCGATACGCCGTGGACGCCCGCCGTGACGCTCATCACGGGCCTTTGCGAAACGCTCCGCCAGATTCGTCAGGAGGGGATCGAATCGGTGTGGAACCGCTGTGCATTGCTCAGTCGTGCGGCGCTTGCGGGCATGCAGGCAATGGGGTTGGAGCTGTTTGCCGCGCGACCCGCGACAGGGATGACCGCCGTACGGGTTCCCGACGGGATCGACGCCCGTCAGTTTCTGAAGCGAATCGAGCAACGCTTCGGCGTCAAGCTGGCCGCCGGACAAGGGGCGTTGGAGGGAAAGATTTTTCGCCTGGCACACTTCGGCGTGCTCGACGAGTTGGACGTACTCGGTGCCCTGACCGCGATCGAGCTGGTGCTCGACGAACTGGGGCACGAGGTTACTTTGGGCGCCGCCGTTGCAGCCGCCGGACGCGTCCTGCAATGTGAATCGGCTGCCGGGCACGTCGATGTGGCTACGGCCGGGTCGACGGCATAGCGTCGTCTGGCGACAAGGTGGCCGGCATCAAACGGCCCGTCCGCAATGTTCCGTACAATGGTTCGCCCGCCAAGAAACACAGCGAGTTTTCGAGAGTCACCATGCCGAAAGTGATCGTGTTGGACAATCTGGCGCAACAGGGGCTTGATCTGTTGACGTCGGCCGACGGCATCGAGTGCGAAGTGAGCACTGGGCTTAAGGGCGAGGCCCTGCGCAGCGCGTTGGCCCAAGCCGACGGCGCAATTTGCCGCAGCGGCGTCAAGATCACCGCCGACGTGCTGGAAGGTAACCACCGGCTTCGCGCGATCGTGCGCGCGGGCGTGGGCACGGACAACATCGATTCGCAAGCCGCGACGCGGCTCGGCATCGTCGTGATGAACACGCCGACCGGCAACACGATTAGCACCGCCGAACACACGATCGCGATGATGCTCGCTCTGTCGCGCAACGTGGCGCCCGCCTATCAGAGCCTTGTCGAGGGACGCTGGGATCGAAAGAGCTACATGGGCACCCAGCTCGCCGAGAAAACACTCGGCATCGTGGGCTTGGGGCGAATTGGTCAGGCAGTGGCCAAGCGCGCCCGGGCGCTCGAGATGCGCGTGGTCGGCTACGATCCGTTCTTGACCACCGATCGCATCACTGATCTGGGGCTGGAAGCCGTTGGCAGTGTGGCCGAGATGCTGCCACAGATCGACTACCTGACCGTTCACACCCCGCTAACGCCGGAAACTCGCGACCTGATCGGCCAGCCAGAACTCGAGATTCTGCGGCCCGGCGTGCGGCTGATCAACTGCGCGCGGGGCGGCATCTACAACGAGCAGGCGCTGGCCGAGGGACTTACCAGTGGGCGCATCGGCGGCGTGGCGCTGGACGTCTATCAGAACGAGCCCTGCACTGACAGCCCGCTGTTCGGCATGCCCAACGTCGTTTGCACGCCCCATCTGGGCGCCAGCACTGAAGAGGCCCAGGCGCAGGTGGCTGTCGAAGGCGTCGGGCTGTTGATCGACTACCTCAAGACAGGCGCCATCCGGCACGCGATCAACATGACCCCGCTCGACGCCAAGACGCTTAGCGAATTGCGCGGCTATCTCGACGTGGCGTATCGCTTGGGATTGCTCCTGGCGCAGTTCGAATCCAGCCCGATCAAGCGCTGCGCCCTCCAGTATCGGGGCGAAGTTGCCGGCCGCGACACCAAGCTGGTCACAGCCAGCTTTGCGGTCGGGCTGCTCTCGCACGCGTTGGAAGAAGAAGTTAACGTCGTCAACGCGGAAGTACTGCTCCGCGAGCGGGGTGTCGAAATTGTCGAAGAGCGGCGCGCCGACAAGGGAGCTTTCGCGTCACTCGTCACTGCAGAAGTCGAGTCCGACACGCAAACGCACAAGGCCGCCGGCACGGTCTTTGGCAAAGAAATGCTGCGGCTGATTCAAATCGACCATTTCCGGCTCGAGGCATTTCTCGACGGCAACTTGATGATCTTCACGCACAAGGACGTACCCGGCATCATCGGCACCGTGGGCACGATTTTCGGAAAGCACAACATCAACATCGCGCAGATGGCGGTGGGGCGCGAGGCCAAAGGGGGCGAGGCGATCGGCGTGCTCAATCTGGATCACGCTCCGACGCGCGAAGCACTCGACGAAGTGCGGGCGAATCCCGCGATCACCAGCGCCCTGGCAATCAAGTTGCCCGCGGCCGGACACCGTCCGCCTTGGTTGGCCGGATAGTGTGCGCAACAGCCGCTCCGCGCAGTGGCCGGCGAGGCCCTTGCTGCCAACGCTCGTCAGACCAGACCCGCGAAGTGATCCATGGCAACCGCCGCCACGCCGCGGAATCCGAACGGATAAGTCCGCAGCGAGACACAGTCGTGGCCCGTCGTTGTCCACGAGCCCGTCCACTGGTCGACGACGTTGCCGAATTCGTACGATTGCAATCCGGCCTCGGCCGCGTACCGAATCGTCTCGTGCGTGAGCAACTGGCTTGGTGCGGCGTCGGCAAAGCGAGCATCGAATCCGCTGCGTAGCAGCCAAAAGGCGTCGGCTTGTTCAACGGCCAACTGCATGGCCGCCACGGCGTCGCCCAGTCGCAAGAAGCAGATCCGCAACGTGCCGTCGATGCAGGCCGCCCGCGCATACTGCCGGTAGAAGACCATCTGCTGCGGGTCGCGCGCCAAGGGAACGGTTGCACCACCAATGCGTACACTTGCCAGAAATCCCAGATCCTTTGCGGCCGGTGCTGCCGTGCGCGACTCTACGTCGATTGCCGTATCGAGCAGTTCGGCCAGTTCGCGCAAGTCCGGCGTGTGGATCTCTGTCGAAACGGGTCCAAACTGCTCGGCCACGTGCCGGGCTTGGGCTAGCTCGTCGCGCGCCGCCAACGCCAGTCGATGATCGGGCGTGAGCCAGCTTTCGTCGAGTGCGATGTACGGGCTGGGGCGCTGCGGCCTGGTCACGACAATTCCTCGACCACGATACGCCCGCGTCACTGCCCGCAAAGTCTCTGAATCGGTTCGCACGCGTTCCAACTCGAGCGGCCAACCGCGGTTGGCCACGGATCGAAGCGATTGCGCAAGCACGCGCTCGTTGATTCGCGGCCATTCGATCGGCTCGAACAGTTGGCCATCGCCAGGCGAAAATAGGCGACAAACGCCGCGCTTACGACATTTGACCAGCGGCACAAGGGCCGCCAGTTCTTGATCAGCGAATCCAGCCACGAAGTGCGGCGTGGTGGCGGCGGGAAAAGCAGAAAGACAGGCTCGTGACCAGGCGAATTCGGCGAAGGGGCTCTCCGTCCCGTCTTCGAGATCGCGCCACGACCCTTCCCACGCGTCGACGTCATCGAGCGATCGCGCGACGCGCTTGCGCAAACGGGGCGTGGCCCGCTGCGCGAATTGGGTCGTGTCCGGACTTGTAGTGACAGCCATGTTAAAGGCTAGCGTACAGCGTCGGATTAACGAGCTGTCGCTCGGCAATCACGTTGCCGGCACAACCGGCAGGATCCGTGCGATCGTTATGTGCGGCGAGGTTTTTCAGGCATTTCCAATCTACGCGACCGGAAAACTTTACGCGGTGCCGAGCGCATGGTCGATGCAAGGGAAGAGCCAGCACCGACAGCACGGGCCTGGTGCCGATTCGCGCGCCGGCCAGATTCCACCGAATTCCACCAAAACCCCGCACGGTACACGCAAATGTCCACGACCCAACAGGATCTCGCGTCGTTGATATCATTGGCAATGTCCGAGCATCCACATTTGAAGCAGCAGAAGCTCCGCTTCGAGACCGCCGCAGGCCACGTCGTGCTCCGCGGCGTCGTTGGCTCCTACTACCAGAAGCAATTGGCGCAAGAGGCCGTGCGGCAGTTGGACGGAGTCGACACGATCGAAAACTACTTGGAAGTGGATTGGGGCATGCCGCCCTTCTAAGAGGGCGAAAAGCGCGGGGCGCAGTTCGCTCCGGCAATCGCGGCGCACCCCAGCGCCGCTGGGCATCGCGATCGCCGCATCGCCCCATCACGGCCACATCTGTCGCGCGCGTGCTTGCGCTAGCGGTCGGCAGGCAGTTCAAGCCAACTGGCACTTCTAACGCGGGCGGGGCGCCCGCGTTTGGCCCATCAAGGCCGCCTCGCGACTGCAATAGTGCGCGATCTGTTCTTCCAGTTCGCTGCCGGCCAGACGCTTTTCGTCGTGTGCCGAAAGACCGCACAGCCGCATCATGCCATCCCGCTCGACAATCCGCCGGTGCAACTGGGCCAGTTGCGCGATCAGCTCGTCATCGAGCGCGCCGATCTTGCTCAGGTCGAGCACGAGTCGCTGATTGAGCGTCTTTTCGAGCAGCGCCCAAATCTCATCACACAACGGGCCGCGACTGCTGGGTTCTTCATTCGGACGACTAGGGCAAACAAACAGACAGTTGGGGCCGCGCTCGACGTCGAACTCCCATCCGCGCGCGGCAGTAACCTGGACCATGAGTACCTGCTCCATCAAGCGATTTGGAAGGGCCGCCTATTTTGCCGCGCGCTCGGCGGTGGGGATACCGGCGCGAGGCCTCACTCGCATCTTACCGCATTGTTCACAACTGACAATGGCGCCCCGCGATGGCGACCATGAGCCATCCCCTTGAACACGCGACCGAATCGCCCGATACTACCCTGCTGACAAACGGGCAACCGATGCTATCACTGGAAAGGACAACCACTATGTCGCGTGCTGGAGCCGTCACCTTCAAAGGCAACCCAATGACCCTGGCCGGAAACGAAGTGGCCGCGGGTCAGCAAGCGCCCGATTTCAAACTGCGTAGTTTCGAGCAAGGGGCGCTAACCACGGTTACGCCGGCGGATCTCAAGGGCAAGCCGACGTTCATCAGCGTTGTCCCTTCACTCGATACCCCAGTTTGCCAGACTCAGACCAAAAAGTTCAACGGCGAGTTGTCCGCGCTGGGCGACAAGGTCAACGCCTTGACCGTGAGCGTCGATCTGCCATTCGCGATGAATCGCTTCTGCGGTGCCGAAGAAATCAAGAACATGCGACCCGTTAGCGACTACTTTGATCGCAATTTCGGCAACAACTGGGGCATGCTGATCGAAGAGCTGCAGATCCTGGCCCGCGGCGTGTACGTGCTGGACAAGGACGGCAAAGTCGTTTACGCCGAGCTGGTGAAGGAAGTCGGACAAGAGCCGAACTACGACGCCGCGCTGGCTGCGCTCAAGGGCGCGTTGTAACTAGCACGGCGGCTCAACCGGACAGCAGTTCCTGCATGGCAGCCCGGCCCGCGTCGAGCGCTTCGGCCAGCTTTTCGGGGTGCTTGCCGCCGGCTTGTGCCATGTCCGGCTTGCCGCCGCCGCGTCCGCCGACGATTTCCGCCGCGGACTTGATCCATTGGCCGGCGTTGGCGCCGCGGTCGAGCAAGTCGCGACTGATCCCGGCGACCAGCGTGACCTTGTCGTCGGCCACCGCGCCAAACAGCACGGCGACCGGGCTGGCCGTCTTGCGCAGTTGATCGATCCACTGCCGCATCGTGCCCGCGTTGGCGTCCTGCGTTTCGGCCACCACGATCTTCACGCCGCCCACCACCGTGGCATCGGCCAACAGCTCGTCGACCGTAACGCCTCCGCCGCGGGGCGCGGACGACGCCTGCTTTTTCAGTTCGCGGACCTCCTTGGCCAGCGCCGCGACGCGGCGCGGCACTTCCGCCGCGGGCACGCGTAGTAGGTTGGCCGTTTCCACTAGCGCCGCTTCGTGTTGGCGGACCCGATCCAGTGCCGACTCGCCCGTCAGCGCGGTGATTCGGCGCGTTCCGGCGGCGACACTTTCCTCGCCCACGATCTTGAACAGCCCGATCTGCCCGCTGTTGTCCAGGTGGGTACCGCCGCAGAGCTCTTTGCTGAACTGGCCGATCGAGACCATCCGCACAATGTCCGGATACTTTTCACCGAAGAGCATCATCGCCCCGCTTTGGCGCGCTTGCGACAACGGCAAACTGCGCCACTGAATTGGCTGTGCCGTGGCAACCAACTGGTTGACGTCGGCTTCGATCGCCACCAGTTGTTCGGGCGAGACCGGAGCCGGATTCGTAAAGTCGAACCGCAGCCAATCGCGATCGACCTTCGAGCCTTGCTGCTGAGCGTGCTTCCCAAGATGCTTTTGCAGCACGTGGTGCAGCACGTGGGTTGCCGAATGGGCGCGCCGAATCCCTTGCCGCCGCGTGGCGTCGACTCGTGCCGTCACGTCGGCACCTTGTTCGATCGTGCCCTTGCGCAAGTGGCCCAGGTGCAACGTGAAGCCGCCTTCCTTCTGGGTGTCGACGACCTCGAACTGAAAGTCTGCGCCCTCGATTTCGCCGACGTCGCCGACTTGCCCACCGGATTCACCGTAGAACGGCGTACGATCGAGCACGAGGCAGACCGGCCGGTCGTGGCCGACTTCGTCCATCAGCTCGACCAGTTCGTCACGGGCAATGATTCCGACCACGTGGCCCGCAGCTTCGGTCGTTTCGTATCCGAGGAATTCGGTCGCCGGCAGCGTGCGTTTGAGCGCGTCGAGCGGGCTGGAGGCAAACAGCTCCATCCGCTTGCCGGCGCCCGACTCGACGCCGTGCTGCTCCATCTCGCGGCTGAAGCCGCGCCAGTCGAACGCCAGATTGTGCTCCGCGGCCAGCGTTTCGAATAGCTCGGGCGGGAAGCCGTGCGTGGTGTACATTTCGGCCGCTTCGGCGCCGGTCACCGTTTCGCGCCCTTCCGACTTCATCGACGCGAACAGGCGTTCGATACGGTCCAGGCCGGCGTCAATCGTGGAAAAGAAATTACTCTCTTCGGTTTGGATGACTTGGGCCACGCGCTCGGTCGTTTCGCTTAGCTCCGGATAAGGGGCCTTCATGATCTCGGCGACCTGCGGCACCAGCTTGTGCAAGAACGGCTCGGTAACGCCGAGTTGCCGCCCGTCGAGCACCGCTCGGCGGAGCAGCCGCTTGACGACGTACTTCTCCTTGTTCGGCCCTGGGTAGACGTTTTCGTGCACGGCAAACGCGCAGGCCCGTACGTGATCGGCGATCCGCCGCAATCGGCGACCGGGTTCGGAGCCGGGCTCGTACTTCAAGTGGCACACTTCGGCAGCGCCTTCGACCAACGGCAGCAGGATGTCGATGTGGAAGTTGCTGGCCACCTTCTGCATGACCGACGCGGTGCGCTCCAGCCCCATGCCGGTATCGATGTTGCGGCTGGGCAACGGTCGCAGGTTGTCCGGCGGCGGACCCACGCGGTTGAACTGCGTAAACACCAGGTTCCAGATCTCGACTTCGCTGTAGTCGTCGGAGCGATAGAAAATTTCACTGCATGGGCCGCACACGCCGTCCGGTCCCTGGCTGGGAGCGCCGGCAGGCCAGAAGTTGTCGTCCTCGCCCAATCGGCGGATCCGCTCCGGCGGCAGCTTGATGTCGCTGGCCCAGATTTTCGCGGCCTCTTCGTCGTCGGCATAGACGGACACGGTCAGCCGGTCGGCTTCGAGCCCGAGCCACTTCTTGGTCGTCAGGAACTCCCACGCCCAATTGATGGCCTCGCGCTTGAAATAGTCGCCGAAACTGAAGTTGCCCAGCATCTCAAAAAACGTGTGGTGATAGGCCGTGCGGCCCACGTTTTCGATGTCGCCCGTGCGAAGGCATTTCTGGCAGCTCGTGGCGCGGGTGAATTCGAGTTTGACTTTGCCGAGAAAATGGTCCTTGAACTGGTTCATCCCGGCGGGCGTGAAAAGCACCGACGGATCCCAGCGTGGCACGAGCACGTCGCTGGGGCGCCGGACGCATCCCTTCGCCTCGAAGAAGGCAAGATACTTTTCGCGGATTTCGTCGGTTTTCATGGAGGGATGTCTGGGGCAGTCGGCCCGATCGCACACCTAAGGGGAAGGACCGTCGAGGCGGCTATTCCGTTCGCTCGGCGGGAAGGGAAATCAAGTCGCCCATGATATCCGCTCGACGCCGAAGCGGCCAGAGATGGATGGCGCCACGTCGCATGCATTCGGCGCCATGCGTCGTTGTCGCTCCCAGAATCGCGGCCGCGCGCCGCGGGGCACCGTTAGCTTGCTTCCGGCGGAATAGTGCGCACGGGTCGATCGTCCGGCGGCGGGCTCAGACGCAGCTCGACCGGTCCGGTTTTGTCAGCCACCGCCTGGCGAAACTCCTTGGGCGTCGTCACGCGCTGGTTGTCGACGTGGCTGATCATCATGTCGGGCCGCAGGCCCTCGTTCCACGCCGGGCTCGATTCTTCCACGTCGGTAATCAACAGCGAACCTTGCGGATCGATTTGTCCCTGCTCGGCCAGATTGCGCAGGTCCAGGGCCGGACGGGCCGTGACGTAGTCGACCCGCAGCCCGCGCCAAGCAGGCGGCCGATTGGTGACCACTTGCTTGCGCGTGACGTAGTACTTGGCCAGTTCAGGAACGATCACGGTCAGGATCCGCCCGTTCCGCTCGACGGTCAGTCGCACGACCGCATCGGGCGGCAGTTTGCCGACGTGCAGCAGCAAGTCGTCCAGGCCGCGCACTTCGTTGTCGTTGACGTGCGTGATCACGTCATCCCGCTGCAAGAGCGATCGGCCGGCCGGCGTGCCGTCGAGCGTGCTCTGTACGACCGCCCCCTGCATCGCGCGCACGCGTGGGTCGGTGGGTTGCGGCAAGCGGATTCCCAGAAAGCCGTACTCGACTTCGCGTCCCTCTTTCAGTTCCGCAAGCGCCCGGTGAAACGTCTCGTCAACGCCGATGGCGAAGCCGGCCGCTTGTTCGTAGCCCAGCGCGGCCGCGAGCGAGACGGTCAGCCCCACCATTTCGCCGCGCAGATTCAGTAGTGCGCCGCCGCTGGTTCCCAAGTTCAATTTCGCGTCGGTCTGGATCAGCGTTCCGTATTGCGAAAGCCGGAACCGGGACGGACCGGGCGGTTCGTCGCGCGTTGGAAACGAGGGCCCGTCCTTGCGCGCCAGGTTCGAAACAATGCCCCAACTGGCGCTTGGTTCGCCGTCTTGGGCGATCGCATACGGATTGCCCAACGCGATCACGATCTGGCCCTTCTTCAACTGGGTTGAATCGCCGAACTTGATCGGTGTCAGCTCAGCCTCGGGCACGTCCAGCACAGCCAGGTCGCTGCGCGGATCCGAAGCGCGGACTTGGGCCTTGTAGATCTTCTGGCCGGCGGCGGTGACCCAAAAGTCGCAATCCTCGCGTAAAACGTGACTCGCGGTCAGCACCAGACCCGGTGCCACCACGACGCCGGTCGCATATTCGTTGGGAATGAATTCCGGATCGCCCGGCCGCGGCGTCACGGACGGACGCATGCGGTTGAACGGATCGTGGTGCGTATCGATCGGCTGGTTGGTGTCGCGCTTGACTCGGGCAATGGCCACCACCGAACGCTCGGCCGACGCAATGGCTCGGACCAGGACGTCTTCCATCGCCGCCGCGGCTTCCAGGCCGGTCAATTCCTGCCCGGCGGCTTGCGGCAGTACATCGGCGGACCAGGGCGCGGCGCAAAGCATCACGCACAGTCCCATTGCGACCATCCTCAACCGTCCCGCATCGGTCATTTTTGCGCCCTCTAGGGTGTCGTATCGAGTCGCGCGGCCGCAGCAGTCCACGGCGGCAAACTTGCGCCAGTCGATCCGATACGTCACGCGTAACGTTCGGGCGTCAAACCGGCGGGTTTACTCGCTGGACTCCGGCGACTCGTCCTCTTCGTCAAGTTCGCTGGTGGCCGAGAGTTTTTGACGCAGTTCGGCCAAAAAGTCTGGGTTTTCCACCAGGTAGGCCCGAGTCTTCTCGCGGCCCTGCCCTAATTGTACCTCACCGTACCGGAACCAGGCACCGGAGCGGACGATCAATTTGGCGGCGACGGCCAGGTCGAGCACGTCGGCCGCGTAGCTGATACCGTCGGCGTGCATCATGTCGAATTCGGCCACACGGAACGGCGGTGCCACCTTGTTCTTGACCACCTTCGCCCGCACGCGCTGTCCCACGACTTCCTCGCCGTCTTTGAGCTGGCCGATCCGGCGGACGTCGATCCGGCACGAGCTATAGAACTTCAACGCTCGCCCGCCAGGCGTCGTCTCGGGGCTGCCGAACATCACGCCGATCTTTTCGCGGATCTGGTTGATGAAGATCACCGATGTCTTGCTCTTGGCAATCGCGCCGGTCAGCTTGCGCATCGCCTGGCTCATCAGCCGGGCTTGCAGGCCGACGTGCGAGTCGCCAATCTCGCCTTCCAGCTCTTTCTTCGGGACCAATGCGGCGACGGAGTCCACGACGATCACGTCGACCGCGTTGGAGCGGATCAGCATCTCGGTGATGTGCATCGCTTCTTCGCCGCTGCCGGGCTGGCTGACCAGCAGCGTTTCGAGGTCGACGCCCAGCTTCTTGGCCCAACTTGGATCGAGCGCGTGCTCGGCGTCGATGAACGCCGCGATGCCGCCCTGCTGTTGGGCATTGGCCACCACGTGCAGTGCCAGCGTGGTCTTGCCGCTCGACTCGGGCCCGAAGACCTCGACGATTCGGCCCTTGGGAATCCCCTGCCCGCCCAACGCCATGTCCAGCGACAGACTGCCCGTGGGGATGCCTTCGATGGCGACCGCCTTGCCGAGCCCCAGCGGCATGATCGCCCCCTCGCCGAATTGCTTCTCGATCTGAGCCACGGTGTTCTTCAGATCCGTGTTCGATTCGAGCACCGAGACGGGCTGCTTCGACTTTTTGGCCGTTTTCTGAGAGGGCATGTTCTTGGCCGTGCGATTGGTGGGTTTGGTGGCGGTGACCATGGCTTGTCCGTCCTTATCGTTGAGGAATCCTCCGGCAGCCGCCCGTGGCCACGGGCAAGTCACCGCCGTCCGGTTAGTGAACACCTGTACATACTATCGGTGTCCCGCGGATTCCGCAATAGCCGTAACCGCAAAATGTGTCGTCCGAGTGCTTCTGGGCTCGCTCGACGCTCCAGCATCTTAGCAAAGTCGCTTCCCAGGCGGCTAGCAGCCACCAGCGGCCGCCCTCGCTGCTTGAACCAGACCAAGCAGAGCAATCTGCCCAATTTGCCAACCCGTGGCCAGCCGAGGCGGCCATGGCGAACTGACCGGTGCCAGCCACACTCGGACGGCGCCGGGCAGGCTACCGGCCCTTTAGTTCCGCATGGCCCAAGGGCTCGTAGATCGGCCCTCCGCGCGTGAGCGTGCTGGAGACGACCGCCACGTCAAAGACCGTCGAAACGCCAGCTTCGAACTCGGCGTTTTCGCGGATCAACTCGCCCAGCTCGTCAATGCCCTGGCGACTGGCCCGCACACGGCCGATTGTCAGGTGCGGTCGAAATCGTCGCCCGTCGCCCCGATAGCCCAACGGAGACAGTTCGGCCTCAATGCGCGCGTGCAGATCGACCATTTGCTCGGCCCCGCGCCCCATCCCGATCCAGATCGTTCTGGGCCGGGCCGGGTCGGGAAAGGCACCGGCACCACAGGCTTCGACGTCGAACGGCGCCAGCGGTGCCACGGCCCGGCTCACCGCCTCGCAGATCGGATGCGTCTCGACGATGTCGACGTCGCCCAGGAACTTCAGCGTCCAGTGCATCGCCTCCGGCGCGACCCACTTCACCTTGGCCGGCGTAACGTCCAGGCGGCGAGTCAGCCGGCCGGCGTGCTCCTTGATTTCGGCCGGGATCTCAACGGCGATGAACGTTCTGACGACTTCGGCCATGTAGGAATGCTCCCCGATGCGCTCGCTCGGCGGCGGTGTTTCGTTGCCGTGGCCGTTCGCGGCACGATGCATCGTCCCGGCGGAGACGAATATCCACCGCGTCAGGCAGCCAGCACGGCCCAACGTTAGAACGACAACATCTTCCGGTACGCGCTCATCCGCGCGTCGAGATCGGCTCGCGTGATCCCTCGCATGCGATCGAGACTGAAGTCTTCGACGTTGAAACTCGCCACGATGATCCCGTGTGCCAGGGCTTCTTTGAGGAACGGTGCGTTGCATGCACCGCGTTCGGCTAAATCGCACCTCATGCCGCCCGCGAAGCTGTCGCCGGCGCCGGTCGGATCGACGACCTGCGGCGTGGGATAGGCGGGCATCACGTAGGTCTCGTCCTGGCTGAAGAACATCGCCCCGTGCTCGCCCTTTTTGACGACCACGAACTTGGGCCCCATCTCCAACACCTTTCGGCCTGCGCGCACCAGGTTCTCGTCGTCGGTCAGCAGCTTCGCTTCCGAGTCGTTGAGCACCAGCCCATCGATCCGTCGCAGCATCTGGGTCAGCTCGTCGTGCTGCGTTTGGATCCACAGATCCATCGTGTCGGCCACGGTCAGTTCCGCGTCAGGCATCTGATCAAGCACTTTGAGTTGCAGCGTTGGCGCACCGTTGGCCAGAAACACGTACTTGCACTCGCGATACTCGGCCGGTAGCACGGGATCGAACGTCTCGAACGCGTTCAGGTGGATTTCGAGCGTCTCGCGGTCGTTCATGTTCGGCAGATACTTGCCCCGCCAGCGAAACGTCTTCGCGCCGGGCTCCACGACCAGCCCCGTGGTGTCGATACCCTGCCGCTGGAGCAATTCGGTGTGCTCTTGCGGCCAATCCTCGCCAACGACGCCCACCAGCCGCACAGGTGAGAAGTAGCTGGCGGCGTAGCTGAAGAAGACCGCCGAGCCGCCCAACACGTCGTCGCGCGTCTCAGTCGGCGTTTCCACGCTGTCAAACGCCACGGATCCGACCACCAAAAGTGGCATGCGAGCCTCACGAATTGCAGGAGAAAGCTGGAGATAAGCAGGCAATTATTGTCCTCGTGCCATCGACCCGCAAGGACCGCCTACCTTGCCGCAGTGGGTGTGCGGCCGATGTGCCGGTCCGTGCGGTGCGCGCGTTGAGCAGCGCGCAAGCGCGCCCTGACGGCGCGCGGCCGACGTTCAACAACGACCTTACGCGCGTGGTACGGCTTTTGCTGTCATCCGACCCCAACGTCGAAAGTTCTGTGGAATCGTGCACCCCCCAGGGCCACAGGCTTTCGTTCTTCGAATCATTCGACCCCAGGAAGGCAGCGGAGGATCGACAAATGGGCAAGCGTGTACTCTGGCTGGTGACGGTATTGTCTCTACTCCTAGGCGGAACGAACCTCACCGCCGACGAAACTTCGCCCATCGGAAAAAAGGTCGATTCCTTTGCGGCCAAGGATTTCCGCGGCAAAGCGACCTCGCTCGAGGATCTGGCCGGGAATCGCTTGGTCGTGGTTGCCTTCCTGGGGACCGAATGCCCGCTGGCCAAGCTCTACGCTCCGCGGCTCGCCGAACTTGCCGACGAGTTCACTGATCGGGGCGTGGCCTTCGTCGGAGTTAACTCGAACCAGCAGGACTCAATCACCGAACTGGCGCACTACGCCGCTGAGTACGGCATCGAGTTCCCGCTGCTCAAAGACGTCGGCAACGTGATCGCCGATCAGTTCGAAGCGGTCCGCACGCCCGAAATCTTCGTGCTCGACCAGGACCGTGTCGTGCAATACTTCGGTCGCGTCGACGATCAGTTCGGCTTCCAGGGCAACGGCATCGCCTACCAGCGCAACGAGCCGCGTCGCCGCGATTTGGCGATCGCGCTCGAAGAACTGCTGGCCCACAAGCCGGTCACTCAGGCGGTTTGCCTCAACCAGGGTTGCCACATCGGTCGGGTAAAGAAGCCCGAGGCCGAAAGCGAAATCACCTACTCGAAGCACATCGCCAAGATCTACAACGATAATTGCGTTACCTGCCATCGCGAGGGTCAGATCGGTCCGTTCTCGTTGACCAGCTACGACGAGGCCGCCGGTTGGGCCGAGATGTGCCGCGAAGTGACCAGCCAGCGCCGCATGCCGCCGTGGCACGCCGATCCGGCGATCGGCCACTTCGGCAACGATGCCCGTCTGAGCGACGAAGAGATCGCGATGATCGACAAGTGGTGTGACAACGGCGCTCCCGAGGGCGACCCGGCCGATCTGCCGCCGGCACCCGTGTTTCCGGAAGGTTGGCAGATCCCCGAGCCGGACGAAGTGGTCTACATGGCCGACGAGGCGTACGACGTGCCGGCCTCTGGCACGATCGAATACCAGAAGTTTGTCGTCGATCCAGGCTGGACCGAGGACAAGTGGGTCCAGGCCATCGAGTGCGTGCCGGGCAATCCGGCGGTCGTGCACCACATCATCGTCTACCTGATTCCGCCGGACGTGACCCCCAGCGGTCAGGCCGGCCGGCTGCGATCGAACTGGCTGGGTGCATTCGCCCCGGGCCTGCGCACCAAGCCGCTGGATACGGGCTATGCCCGCTACGTGCAAAAGGGCTCGAAGCTGCTGTTCGAGCTGCACTACACGGCCAACGGCACGCCGCAGAAGGACCGCAGCTTTGCGGGCTTTGTGTTCGCGGACCCCAAGACGGTACAGAAGGAAGTCGCGGTTCAAAACGCGGCCAACTTCGCATTCAAGATTCCGCCGGGAGCCCCGAACCACGCGGTCGAGGCCGACTTCGTCTTCCGGCAGAACAGCCTGTTGCTCTCGATGTCGCCGCACTTGCACCTCCGCGGCAAAGCCTTCCGGTACGAGTTGATCTATCCCGACGGCAAGGAAGAAACGCTGCTCTGGATTCCGGGCTACGACTTCGGTTGGCAAACCACCTACGAGCTAGCCGAGCCGAAATACGTGCCGCGTGGTTCGACGCTGCACTGCGTCGCCTACTACGACAATTCGGAAGACAATCTGGCCAATCCGGATCCGAGCGAAGAAGTCACCTGGGGCGAACAGACCTGGGACGAGATGATGTTCGGCTGGTTCGAGATGGCACTGGCCGACCAGGATCTGACAAAGCCGGCCAGCGCGGCTTCGCTGCGGCTGCAAGACTTCTTGCAGGACGCCGATCTAGTCAAGCTGGACGAAAACCTCAAAGCGATGGCCCGCACCGCTAACGAGTCGGACAAAGCGTTCGAGCGGTTTGCGTGGCAGATGTTCGAGGTGGTGCCGCAGCTCGACCGGATGTGCATCACCAGCGTCGAAAAGGGCAAGCTTCGCCTAAAGCGGATGCACCAGCGACTGGGGCTGCGGACCTCGCTGCGCAGCCGTTCGACGGTGGTCCGCGCGAAAGGCCAGTCGCTGGCCGAGTACGCGTCGGGCTACGACACGGTCGTGAACCAGGCAATGGCCGACGCCAGCGGTACGATCATGGCGGGCATGGCCAAGAAAGATATTCGTTCCAGCATGCACGTGCCGGTGGAAATCGGCGGCGTGCCGTGCACCGTCAACTTCTGGAGCGCCGAGGCCGAAGCCTTCCCGCCTCAAGCGGTGCGCGTGTTGGAACAAGCTGCGCGGCTGATGGCCGGCGATACGGCTGTCGCGCAGAAATAGGAGCCAAGTCGGAAGCCCATTTGTCAGGAGAGTGCCTCGCGTACATGCACGGTGCGCGGGGCACTCTTTCTTGATGCGCGGCGCGGTCGACCAACATGCTGTCGGCGCGCGATCGCGCGCTACGCAGCCGTGTCGATCGGCCCGTTCGGACAGCGCAGTTTGAACAGCCCGAAGATCTCCTGGTGCGTCAAGCCGAGTTTGGCCTGCGGCTCGACGTCGCTGAAGATCGTATCGAACAACTCGCGCTTTTCCCGCAGCACCTGGTCGATCCGCTGCTCGATCGTGTCCAGCGCCAGAAAGCGGGTCACCGTGACCGGTCCGGCAGCGCCGATGCGATGGGCCCGATTGATGGCCTGATCCTCGACGGCCGGATTCCACCACCGATCGAACAAAAACACGTACTCGGCGAATTGCAGGTTGAGCCCCACGCCGCCGGCTCCGTAGCTGAGAAGCATGACGTGGTGGTTCGGGTCGCTACGAAACTGCTCGAGCAGTGCGTCGCGCTGTCGCTGCGGGACCTTGCCGTGGTACTGCACCGGCTGCAGCGGAGCGAGCCGTTCGGCAAGCGTTTCGAGCGTCGAGACCCATTGGCTAAAAATAATTGCCTTGCGCCCGCTGGCGGCCACTTCGTCCAGATCCGCGGCCAGACGTTCGAACTTCGAGCTGTCGCCGGTTGCGGGGTCGAAGTTGCAGATCTGCTTGAGCCGCAGGACCAGCTCGAACACGTGCTGAATCGTGGCGCCGTCGCCCATCTCGGTCAGCCGCAGCACGCCCTCGTCTTCGGCCAGTTGATAACTGTGGCGCTGGGCGGCCGACAGCTCGAGTTCCGCGTCGCGGAACATCTTGGGCGGCAGCTCGGTTAGCACCCGGTCTTTGGTTCGCCGCAGCACGTAGTCGCTGGCCGCGCGGCCCATGCGGCGCGGCTTCATCGAATCGTTCAGGTAGCCCGGCGCCAGAAACTCGAAAATGCCGACCAGGTCCTGCGGGCTGTTCTCGACCGGCGTTCCAGTCAACGCCCAACTTCGGCGGCGCGGCAACTCGCGCACCGCATGGCTGGTCACGCTCGTGCGGTTCTTGATTCGCTGAGCTTCGTCCAGCAGCACCAGATCAAAGTGCAGATCCAGCTCGGCAATCAAGTCGCTGTCGCGGTGAAGCAACTCGTAGTTGGCGATCTTGATCGGCGCCTCGTTGCGCTGCCATTGCCAACGACGCCGTGCCCGATCGCCTTCGACGACCATCACGGGCAACTCCTCGGCCCAGGCGGCAAATTCGCGCTGCCAGTTGGTGACCAGCGGTTTCGGGCAAATAAGCAGCACGTTGGACAACTCGCCCGCGTGCAACAGCAGGCGAATCGCCGTGATCGCCTGCATGGTTTTGCCAAGGCCCATCTCGTCGGCCAGCACCGCACAGTAGCGCGGGTACAGAAACGCGATGCCCTCAAACTGGTAGCCGAACGGTTGGGCCGGCAGAGAGAGCGCGCCTTCGCGCAGCAGTGACTCAAGCGATGGTTGCAGTACGTAGAATAGCCGGTCTTCCAACTTGACGATGTCGCCCGGCGGCCGGATCCGCGTGCGCGTGCCGAAAGGCGCCGGCACGTTCGCAGTCCGGCGGCTGTCGCCCTTCGTTGTCGGCGGGCGTTCCGCCTGCCAGCCGGCGGCACAAGCGAACCGGTAGCTGGCCACGCGGAGCGACTGAGCCACAATCGGCAGCGAAACGGCCGCGGCGACCGTGTTTTGCAGCGTGTCGCTTGTGACCTTCGGCCCGGTCCGCGACAGCGCGCCCGACCACGCCGCGTTGTCTGCGCCGGCGACCGGAATTTCGGTCGCGAAGCTCGACACCTCGACCTGTTGGTGCGGCTTCCAGGCAAACCCGGACGTCGAGCCGTCAAGCGCGTCGTGCATCGAAACACTCCCGGTTTGCGCCGTGGGACGCCGTGGCCGTTCGCCGCGTCGACCGGTTGCCGGTTGGCGTCACGCCGATTCGCAGCGTAGCCATCAGGCGCGACCGCTGCGGTGGGCCTCTTCCACGGCTTGTCGAATCCGCTGGAACGGTTCGGCCAGGTCGAACTCGCCCAAGTTCTCAAGCCGCCCGGTGATCGTCTCTCGGTCGTCCTGGCGATGTGCGGGCACGGCCAAGCGATTCGCGCCGATCGAAAACTCGCACAGGTGCGGCGCGGCACGATGGGCCGCGTCCACACGCCACACCGGTCCCGCGCCGGTGGTCAGCCCCGGATGGTCAGCCGCGGTTTCGTCGGCATTTGTCGTCGGCGCGCCAATCGCCGAATGGCCGTCGACTGCCGCACTGTCGGTCAACACGAGCGATACGGGCAGCGACACGTATTCGCGCACCGACAATGCGCGCTCGACGTCGGTACAAACTCCGAGCAACTCAAGCGAGCACTTGCCCAGCAGCGTTTGGCCGATCTGTTCGCCATACAGGTAGGAGTCGAGCGTGGGTCCGAACAGAATCTGCTGAGCGCGATTCGCTTTGACCGGCGCCGTGCAATGAAACTCGAGCGGCCGACCGTGAACATTCAACACCAAATACCCGCCAACCAGGCCAAGCTGATCATGTTCGAGCACGGTCAAAAAACCCAAGCCGGGTGGCGAGCCACTTTCCGAGGTGGTCATCAAAGAGATTCCTCACGGGAAACCGTCGTCAGGGATGCACGTCGTCGAGTGGAGTGTGACGGAGTGTGCGAGGTGGTCGACTTTGGTTTGCATCGGGCCGCCGCGGCAGCGGACTTTAGGGGCGGGTCGAGCGGCAATCGGCACGGCAAAACCGGTCGGAACGAATGATAGCTTGGCAATCTTGTCGTCAAATCCCCAGCCTCACCGCGGCCACATTTCGTGCCGCGCAACAGGTCGGGCAAAGGCTCCATGTCGCGACCGACAAACTACCTAGACCGCGCAACCGGATCATGGTCGATAATTTCCGCCAGCGGTGGCAACTTGCGTCGGCTTCAAGTAGAATCGGAGAATCACACTGAATCGATAAGTTTGCGGAGCCGCTCGAATGAGCAAAGATCCGAACACGACCGGCGCCTTCTTTACCCAGGTCGACATCACCGCCGCCAACCAAATGAACGCCCAGCGCGAAAGCGGCAACGATGCGCAGGAGCAGGTCGGCTTGCTGCGGGCGATGCTCGCGGCGCAAGACCGCCAAAACGAGTTGCTCGAAGAGTTGGTCACGCAGCTTAGCACCGCGCAAAAACAGCGGGCCGTCGAGTTGGGTCAATGGAAGCAGGCCAATCCGGAGCTGGCCGGTCGGTGCCGCCGCGCGGCCGAAACGCTCAGCCAGGTGCAGGTCGAGTTTCTTGAAAGCATGACCAACGAGATCCACGAGAACTCCGACGTGCTAATGGATGGCGAGTTCATGCTCAACGAGTTTGTGGACCGTTACGGTCCGCGTCTGGCGCATCTCAACGGTGTGCTCCAGGTGCTTGCGCAACTGTCCAGCACGCCGGACCCCCAGGCCAGCTAGTCGGCCGCAGGCGGTTGTGCCCGCAGCCGATCGGCCTGTCGACGCTCGGCCGTGCCGCCATCGTCATCCGTCCCGCGGCCGATTGCCATGCTCGTCGACCTGATTCAAGTCACCGCTTCGGACGGAGTCCGGCTACACGGTACGCTGGAAACGCCGCCGGATGACGCCCCGTCGGATCCGACCGTCGACGTCTGGTTGTGCGTTCACGGTACGGGCAGCAACTTCTATTCCGCTTCCACGATAGGAGGCCTGGCGCCGAAACTGCTGGCCACCGGCGCTGCCGTGCTGCGCGTCAACACGCGCGGTCACGATCTAATGAGCTCGGGCCCGTCGACGTTCGGAGGCGGATTGCAGGGCGCCGCGTTCGAGCGCATCGACGAAGCGCCGCTCGACCTGCGGGCGTGGATCGACTTGTTGCACGAGCGCGGATACCGCCGCGTCGGATTGCTTGGCCACAGCATGGGCGCGATCAAGGTGATCTTGCTGTTGGCCGGCGGTGATCCGCCGCCGATCGCGGCATTGGCCGCGCTGTCGCCGCCGCGATTGTCCTATTCGCACTTTTGCGCGTCGGATCGCGCCGACGAGTTCTTGGAAACGTTCGCCCGCGCCACCGAATCGGTCCAGGCGGGTCGCCGCAACGAACTGATGCTGATCCGCTTTCCCCTGCTCTACTACGTGTCGGCCGACGGCTTTGTCGATCGGTACGGACCCGAAGAGAAATACAACGTGCTGCGGATGCTGGATCGGGTGCCCTGCCCCACCTTGGTGACGTACGGATCGAGCGAGATGCAGTCGGCCGTCGCGTTTACCGGCATGAGCGACGCGGTGGAAGAACTGGCCGCTCAGCCCACGGCCAATTCGTTACAAGTCGCCGTCATCGCCGGCGCCGATCATCTCTACACCGGCTGCCACGACGTGCTGGCCGCGCGGATCACGCGCTGGGCCGGGCGACTCGAGCGGCGCGCGGACGAATCGGCAAACTAAGCCCAGCTTGTGGGCCCCTGCGTGGCGCGCGGTCGGCGAAAATGGGCCGGGTTTGCCGACCATTTGGCAAAGCGCGCCCCACCACCGCGGCAGTTGTTCTCGCCGTGTTTGTCGGGTATTTTTGGGTGTTCGGCCGCACTGCGCAGCGACACGCGGGGCGCAGGCGTGCCGTGGCATTCGGCCCATCTTCGAGGAGTTTTCATGAGTTCCACCGAGCAGGCCTCCGCTGCCGACGTCGAAGCGGCTGCAAAGCAAGCGCGCGAAGCGCTCGACGCCCATGCCCACGAAATCGTGCAGTGGCATTTTCATCCGTCCAGCGGCTGTCCGTTTTGGCTGGAATACGCCCAGAAGTTGAAATTCGATCCCCTGAAAGAAATCCGCACGTTCGACGACCTGAAAAAATTCGAACCGTTTCAGGACGAGTGGTTGCGCGGCGGTCCGGTGCGGCGATGGGTGCCCAAGGGATTGGCCGATCAGCCGGTTTACGTTTTTGAGACGGGCGGAACGACCGGCGTGCCCAAGAGCCGCATCGCCATGAACGACTTTCGTACCGACTACGAGTTGTTCTCGGCCACGCTGCCCGAAGAGTATTTCCCGCGCGGGGCAAACTGGCTCATGCTCGGGCCTTCCGGCCCGCGGCGGTTGCGGCTGGCTGTGGAGCACCTGGCGCAGTACCGCGGCGGCATTTGTTTTTGCATCGACCTGGATCCGCGCTGGGTGATCAAGCTCATCAAGAAGGGCTGGATGGAGCACCTCGAAGCGTACAAGCAACACTGCGTCGACCAGGCGGTCACGATCCTGGGCGCAGGGCACGACATCAAGTGCATGTTCACCACGCCCAAGATGCTCGAAGCACTGGCGCTTGAGCTTGAGAAGCAAGGCACCTCGATCCACGACGCCGGCATCACCGGCATTTTCTCCGGGGGCACCGAATTCACGCCCCAATGGACCCGCTTCGCCACCGAGGAGCTCCTCGAAGGCACGTACATGACGCCCACCTACGGCAACACGCTGATGGGCCTGGCGTGCAGCAAGCCGGTCACGGCCGAGGAAAACTACAAAATTTCGTACTATGCACCGCAACCGCGGGCCGTGCTCGAGATCGTCGACTTCGAAAACTCCGACCAGGTCGTCGGCTACGGCGAGACGGGCCGGGTCAAGCTGACCACGCTGACCAAGGAGTTCTTCGTGCCTGGCTTTTTGGAGCGTGACGAAGGCGAGCGCGAACCGCCGTACATCAAGTATCCCTGGGACGGCGTCAGCGGCGTCCGCCCATTCCACGAACTGGCCGAAGCGACCACGGTGGGCGTCTATTAGAGGCAGACGGCAACGGGCGCGGTGAACGACACCGGGCGACCGATTTCCTGCCCGGCGACTGTCGCCAGAATGCCGACCCCCAGTCACGGCCAGGCCCGCACAACGAACCACCACTACGTCTGGGAGACAACCGTGCTGAACATACCTGCTTTGCGTTGGGGCAAGCCCTACGAATCGATGGAAGTGGACGACGTGGTCCATTTCATCACCGGCGAGCCGATCGCGAAAGTCAGCCAGGCCAACGGCGGGCTCTTGCAGCGAGACATGCGTAAAGCGGCGCAGGCCCGGGCCGCGCTGCGCGATATACCGTGCGACGACCTGATCGAGCGCGTCAAGAAAGCTGGCGAGCTCTACCTCAACGCGACTCTGCCGCTCGGCGACGGAACGCAATCGCCGGACGAGTTTGCTCACATGCAATCGGCCTCGACCGGCCTGCCGGAGCACATGTGCAAGGCGAACATGCAGAAGAATTTCTTCGTGCTCTCGCACATGGACCAGATGCTCGAAGCGCTGACACGCGGGCTGGACCTGAACATTCTCAGTCGTGGCTTCGGTGTCGAGGATCGGGGCGTCGTGGTGAGTTACCAGGCCCAATCGCCCGCGGTGGGGCTCGTGCTCCCGTCGAATTCACCGGGCGTACACACGCTGTGGTTGCCGGTGATTCCGATGCAGATCGGCCTGGTGCTGAAGCCCGGCCCGCAAGAGCCCTGGACGCCGTACCGAATGACCGCCGCGTTCACCGAAGCGGGCATCCCACCCGAAGCGATTTCGATCTATCCGGGCGGGGCCGACGTGGGAGCCGCCGTGCTGGCCAGTTGCGAGCGGAGCATGATCTTCGGCGGAACGCCCACGGTGGAGCGCTATCGGGGCGATCCGCGGGTCCAGGCGCACGGACCCGGTTTCAGCAAGATCCTGTTGGGCGACGACATTGTCGACGACTGGGAACAGTACATCGACTTGATGGCCGACAGCATCTATTTGAACAGCGGTCGGGGGTGCATCAACTGCTCGGGCATCTGGGCCTCGCGCCATACGAAAGAGATCGCCGCCGCGCTGGCCGAACGTCTGGGCCCCGTGCCCGTGCTGCCGCCTGACGATCCCAACGCGGGGCTGGCGGCCTTCACGATTCCGGGTGTGGCGCCGGCCGTCTGGCAACAGATCGAAGCGGGCATGAAAGAAGACGGCGTCACCGACATGACGTCGCAGTACGGCCCGCGACTCGAAGAGAAGGAGCGCTGTGCGTACTTGCGTCCGGTGATTGCGCATTGCGAGTCGCCGGACAACGCCCTGGCCAAGGCGGAATACATGTTCCCGTTCGCCACGGTCGTACAGTGTCCGCAGGACAAGATGCTCGCAGCCATCGGGCCGACGCTGGTTTGCTCGGCAATTACCGAGGACGAAAGTTTCCAGCGAGAATTGACCGACGCCACGCACATCGATCGCTTGAACGTGGGCCCCATCCCGACGATCAAGCTCGATTGGCTCCAGCCCCACGAAGGCAATATTGTCGAGTTCCTGTTCCGTGCCCGGGCGTACCAAATTCCCGAAGAGCGACTTGCCCAGGCGCGGTAGAATGCAAGGATAGGCCGTAGCCCTTTCCCGTCCGTTTACGGGGAAGAGCGTTTGATCGTCGCGTCCTGCCGCACCGCGGGGCAACTGCTGCGGTGGCGCGACAACCGGACCCGCCCGCCCGACCCCGCCCGTTGTCAGCGCATGATTCCATTCGACTTCCAACCGCGCACTCGCATCGTTTTCGGTCCCGGCAAGATCGAGCTGCTGGGCGCGCTGGCGGGCGAGTTGGGAGCGCGCCGCGCGCTGGTTGTTTCGGATCCGGGCATCGTGGCCGCCGGACACACCCAACGCGGCATCGATTCACTGAAGGCCGCGGGCATCGATACCCAGCTCTTCGACGGAGTCGGCGAGAACCCCACGACCGCGCACGTCGAGGCAGGCGTCGCCGTCGCGCGGCGCTACGATCCGGAATTGATCGTCGGCCTGGGCGGTGGCAGCTCGATGGACTGCGCGAAGGGGATCAACTTCGTGCACACCAACGGCGGCAAGATGCACGACTATTGGGGCGTCGGCAAGGCGATCAAGCCGATGCTGCCCATGATCGCCGTGCCCACGACCGCCGGCACCGGCAGCGAGACCCAGTCGTTCGCCCTGATTTCCGACGCCCAGACGCACGCCAAAATGGCCTGCGGCGACAAGAAAGCGTCGTTTCGTATCGCGCTTTTGGATCCTGTGCTGACCGTTTCGCAGCCCGATCGTGTGACCGCGCTGACCGGCATCGACGCGCTGGCTCACGCGCTGGAAACGTACGTCACCAAGGTGCGCAATCCCGCGTCGTTGGCGTTCAGCCGCGAGGCGTGGCTGCTGCTCGGCGAAAACTTCGGCCGGGTGCTGGCCGATCCGAAGGATCTCGACGCCCGCAGCGGTATGCAACTAGGCGCGTGCTTCGCCGGCCTGGCCATCGAGAATTCGATGCTCGGCGCGACGCACGCACTAGCCAATCCGCTGACGATGCGCTACGCGATCGTTCATGGACAAGCGATCGGCCTGATGCTGCCGCACGTGATACGATTCAACGGAGAGCATTGCGGTGCGTGGTACGACGACTTGCTGGAAGGCACCGGCGGGGCCAATGGCTTTCCAGACCCCGAGAGCAGCTTTGACGGGCTGGCCGACTTTGTGGCCGAGTTGGCGCGACGCGCCGGTCTGCCGGCACGCTTGGGCGACTGCGGGGTCGACGAGGACAAACTACCGGAATTGGCGGCCGAAGCCGCCAAACAGTGGACCGGCAGCTTCAATCCGCGTAGGGTGGGAGAGGCCGAACTGTTGGAGTTGTATCGCATCGCGTTTTAACCGCGCTGCCGACGTTCGGGCACCGCGCCAAGCAATCCGCAAGTGCCGCACACGAACCAGACCATGGCTGCAACCGCGTTAACGCTCAAGTCGACGAATGCTCCGCTTCGCGCGTTTGCCGCGATGCTGCTGGGGCTGTGCCTTGCCGGTTGCGGTGCTTCGGCAACAGGGACAGCACGGCCGGTCACCGCCCCGTCGACAACTGGCGGATCGCCATCCGACGAGCAGCCAACATCGGCCCAAGACACCGCCGCGTCCGAAGAAACGGCCGATTCGTCCGCGGCCACCACCGACAAACCGGCTGCCGCGCCCGCGCAGAGCACCGAAGGCGGCGACTGGCCGGTCTGCCGTGGCAACGCACTGGCAACCGGCGTGGCCAAGGGAACGTTGCCCGAAGACCTGGAAGTGCTTTGGAAGTTCAATTCGGACACGCACGGATTCGAGGCGGCCGTTGCTATCGTCGATGGCACGGTCTTTGCCGGCAGCCTCGACGGCGAGCTGTACGCCCTGTCGCTGGCCGACGGATCGCTCAAATGGAAGCACCATACCGAGCTGGGCTTCAGCGCGCCGCCCGCGGTGGCCAATGGCCGCGTGTTTGCCGGCGATGCGGACGGGCGGTTCTATTGCCTGGACGCCGCGACCGGAAAGCCGCTGTGGGGCTATGAAGCCGGGGCCGAAATCGACTCCGGACCCAACTTCTACAAGGATTGGGTTTTGTTCGGATCGCAGGATGCAACGCTTTATTGTTTGGAACAAGCGACCGGCAAGCTGGTGTGGGAGTACACGATCGGCGATCAGGTGCGCTGCTCGCCCACAGTCGTCGACGGACGCGCATTTCTGGCCGGCTGCGACGCCAAATTGCACATCATCGACTTGGACAAGGGCGAGGCCATCACCGCAGTGGAAATCGACGGACCGACCGGCTCCACGCCGGCAGTCGGCGACGACTGTGTTTATTTCGGCACCGAGGGCCCGAGCTTCTTCGCGATCAATTGGACCGACGGCAAGATTAAGTGGCAGGTCCGTCCGAACCGCAACCTGCCGATTCGCTCATCCGCGGCCGTCACACCCGAGGCGATCATCTTCGGCGGACACGACAAGCACGTGTACGCCGTCAACCCCGAGACGGGCGAAGAGATCTGGTCGTTTGGCACGCGAGCCAAGGTCGACTCCTCGCCGGTCGTCGTCGGCGACCGCGTGTTCTTTGGTTCCGGCGATGGGCGACTGTTCGGGCTGGATCGCGCGACGGGTAAGAAGGTATTCGAGTACGAGGCCGGCGGGCATTTCGTCGCGTCGCCCGCCGTGGCCGACGGACGGCTGGTCATCGGCAATACCGACACCACGCTGTATTGTTTCGGCGCAAAGAATCCCTAGGCACAACCGTGTTGTCGCGCGAGCGGCAGCGAGAATCGATCGAGGTTTGATGGCAACCGAAACGACCAAAACCGAAGTCGGTAGTTACTTCATCTCGAACTACCCGCCGTTCTCGCAGTGGACGCCCGAGGCGTTGCCGCAAGTGCGCGCCGCGCTCGACGCGCCGCCGTTGGTGCCACCGGGCCGTTCGGAGCCGGCTCCGTTGGGGCTCTACCTGCACATTCCGTTTTGTCGCAAGCGGTGCAAATTCTGCTACTTTCGCGTGTACACCGATAAGAACGCCGGCGACGTGGAAACCTATGTCTCGGCCCTGTCCCGCGAAATCGAACTGGTCAGCCAGCTCGAAATCATGGGCGGCCGGCCGTTTCGGTTCGTCTATTTTGGCGGCGGCACTCCCTCGTTCTTGAGCGCCAAGCAACTCACCTCGCTGGTCGACCGGCTGCGGGCCAACATCAACTGGGACCAGGCCGAGGAAGTCACCTTTGAGTGCGAGCCCGGGACGCTCGCCGAGCCCAAAGTACACACCTTGCGCGAGCTCGGCGTCACGCGGATCAGCCTGGGCGTCGAGAACTTCAGCGATGCCGTCCTCGAGGAAAACGGCCGAGCCCATCTCTCGCCGGAGATCTACAAGGCGTGGGATTGGATCCAGGCGGCCCAGTTTCCAAACGTCAACATCGATCTGATCGCCGGCATGGTCGGCGAGACCTGGGACAACTGGAAGGAGTGCGTACGGCGCACGATCGAACTCTCGCCCGACAGCGTGACCATCTATCAGATGGAGCTGCCGTTCAATACCGTCTATTCGCGCGACATGTTGGGGCGCCAGGTCGAGTCGCCGGTGGCCGACTGGCCGACCAAGCGGGCCTGGGTCAACTACGCGTTCGACGAACTGGGCGCCGCTGGCTTTGCCGTCTCGAGCACCTGCACGGTGTTCAAGGATACGCACAAGGTCAACTTCAGCTATCGCGACAATCTTTGGCACGGCGCGGATCTGCTGGCGACCGGAGTAGCCAGCTTCGGACATGCGTCCGGAGTGCATTACCAGAACGAGCCCGAGTGGGGCGACTACGTCACGCGGCTCGAAAACGGCGAGCTGCCGTTGGCCCGCGGCATGGCGCCCACGCCGCACCAATTGCTCATCCGCGAGATGATCTTGCAGCTCAAGACCGGTCGGCTCGACGTCGACTACTTCCAAACCAAGTTCGGCGTCGACATCATCGACCATTGGCGTCCGCAGTGGCAGCAGCACAAGGAAGACGGCTATCTCGACTTCGACGATGCCACCGTGCGGCTCTCGCGCGACGGGCTGTTGCGCGTCGACGGACTGCTGCCTGTGTTCTTTGAGCCCGAGCATCGCGGAGTGCGCTACACATGAGCGAACCCATCACGTTCATGATGGGTAAGTTCGAAGCCCGGTTCCCCACGGATCGACTCTACGCGAAGAACCACATGTGGGCCCAGGCGGACGGGGCCTCGTATCGCTGCGGCTTTTCGGCCTACGCGGTGCGGCTGTTGCAAGACGTCTACTTTCTCGATTGGACGATCGACGCCGGCACCGATCTGCGCGAAAAGCAGGAAATTGGCTCGATCGAAAGCTCGAAGGCCGAAAGTGCCCTCTACGCGCCGATCGCCGGTCGCCTGCTGGAATTCAACGAATCCTTGCTCAGCGATCCCTCGACGATTAACGTCGACAATTACGGCCGCGGCTGGCTGTTTTCGATCGAAGGGGCCGGCAGCGAATTGTTGTCTCCGGATGCGTACCTGATACACTTGAAAGCTGCCTGGAAAGTCGCCGAACGTACCATCAAGGGCCAACTCAACGAGTAGTCCCGGCGCAAAGCTCCGGCCGTGCTCCGGGGTACGGCGGTAGCGCAACCGCTACCCGTATTGGTTGGCAACACCAGTCCGACCGGCAACCACACAGCGTGCAACATGGCTAGGAAAATCACCGTTGTCATCTCGCAGGGCCAAAGCGCCAATCCCGACAAGCGCGGATTGGAGGAAGCGCTCGTCGGCGCATTACTGATGGAACAGGGCGTTGAAGTCACCGTGATTCCCCATCTGTACGATCTGGCGCCGGGCTCGACGGGCATGCTCTGCCTGGAGGGCATCGCCAGCGACATGATCATGGTCAGTTGGTTGTATCCGCGCGCCGCCCATTGGACGCTCGACCGCGGCGGGATCAAGGGCCACTTCGGCAAGACGCTGCTGGTCAGCGAAGCGGACGACGAAGAAGAGGACGAGGAGGCACAAGCCGCCGCGAGCGAAGGCGCCGCCGCTGACGAAGAAGCCGGCGCGGAGGAAGAGACCGCCGCGGCCGATCGCGTCGGCCCGCGCAATCTGCCCAACCGCAGGATCTACCACCTGCACCTGGCACTGCACAATCAGCCTGAGCCCTACCTCGAAGAGATTCGCCGGATCATTGCCGAGGCCAACGTGCAGACCGTCGGCCTGATGGATTGGATCCAGGGCGACGCCAAACCGGAGCAACTCGGCCGTTTCTTGCAGCCCGCGCCGGGCAACGTCGACGGCAACGGCGCAGGCAATGGCGCCGCCGAACATGCCACGGGCGGCAACGGCGCACCGGAGAATGACACCGCGGGCAACGGTTCGCTGCCGATCACTTCAGCACCGGCGTCCAACGGCAACGCTGCCCCGTTGCAGACTCCGCAAGGCGCCACCCGTGTCGACGAAACGCCCAGCCGCCGCTGGTATCCGGTCATCGACTTCAGCCGCTGCACGAACTGCATGGAGTGCATCGACTTCTGCCTGTTCGGCGTCTATGGAGTCGACGGCGCCGAAACGATCCTCGTCGAGCAGCCGGACAATTGTCGCAAGGGCTGTCCGGCGTGCAGTCGGGTCTGCCCGGAGAACGCGATCATTTTTCCGCAGCACAAGACTCCGGCCATCGCCGGCAGCCCGGAAGCCAACGCCGGTGGTCTGAAGATCGATCTTTCGCAACTGTTCGGCGCTCCCAGCGCCGTGGAACTGGCCGCGCAAGAGCGCGACGTCGAGCTGGTGGCCACCGGGCGCGACGCCGTCGGCATGACCGTCGGCATTCCGAAACGTCAGGCCGACAAAGAGCAGGCTCCGAAGGACGATCTCGACAACTTGATGGACGAGCTCGACGATTTGGATCTCTAGGATCGGATCGCCAACCTTGGCCGACACCTTTCGAGGGCCGGCAGCATGCGTCCCTTGCTCGTGCGACTCTGGGCCCTTCCCTGGACGTTGTTCGGTCTGTCGATCGGCCTGCTCAGTTTGGCCACCGGCGGCAGCGTTCTCCGCGTGCAGGGAACGCTGGGATTCGCCGGCGGCGCGGCGCGCGCGTTTCTGCGATTGGCGCCGCTTGCGCACGGAGCCAACGCGATGACCCTGGGTCACGTGGTGCTCGGCCGATCGGAGGACGTGCTCAAAGCCGCCTACGAGCACGAGCTGGTCCACGTGCGGCAATACGAACGTTGGGGGCCGCTGTTTGTGCCCGCCTACTTCGCGGCGGCCGCCTGGCAGTGGTTGCACGGGCGCGATCCGTACTGGGACAATCCGTTCGAGCGCGAGGCATATCGCGTCGCGCCGTAGCACCTCACAACTCCCATGCCGCAAGTCGACGTCACCATCCACTACCTCGAAATGCTGTCCCCCGAACAGCTCAAGCCGCGCCGGTGCGATGCGCCTGCCTGGCATGTCCGCGCCACGCCGCGCGATCCGGACGTGAACCGTCGTTTCTATCGTGCAGTGGGCCGAGATTGGAATTGGACCGATCGCTTGCCCTGGACCGACGCCGAGTGGAGCGCCTACGTCGACCAGCCAGGACTTTCAACCTGGTCCGCGCATCTGGGTGACCAACCCGTCGGCTACTACGAGCTTTACGAACAAGCCGCGACCGGCGTCGAGATTGCCTACTTCGGGTTGTTGCCGGGGTTCATCGGCCAAGGGCTGGGCGGCGCGATGCTGACCGACGCGGTCGAGCGCGCTTGGAGCTACAAGCCCCGGCGCGTTTGGCTTCATACCTGCTCGCAGGATCATCCACATGCCCTGGCGCACTATCAGGCGCGAGGTTTTGTGATCTACAAGACCGAAACCCAACGGCAGGAAACAGCTTCGCGGCCGCCGGACTAGATGGTGGTCGCGCGTTCACCGCGACCGCCGAACGGCGCCTTGTCGCGTCAGCAAACGCTCCGCGAGAAAAGCCTTGCGGCCTTTGTGAGTTGTAGCGGCTCCGCGCTTGAACCGCGTTTGCCGGCGCGGCGATAATGGTTGGGCGCCACACGCCGCACGATACTTGCCCACTACGCCCAGAGAATCGTTTCTCGATCTGAAGGAGCCCAGTCGTGAACAACGTTCGGTTACTCGCAACGTGCTCTCTCTCGATGTTCCTACTTGCCGGACATCTCGCACCGACGGTCGATGCTCAAGACGAGGCGTCCAACCAGACGCGCACGATCGCGCCACAGCGCGCGGTGATCGTGCACGTCGTCGCCAAGACGACTTTCGGAAACGGAACGTACGGAGGAAGCTGCAAGGCGGTCCGCGTCACGGCCGGCGAGTCCGAAGACGGACGAGCGCGGGTCGGCTTCTTCGAAACCCAGGTTGGCGGAACCGGCACCCAATGGCGCTCGGCCGGCTGGATGGCCGCGGTGACCGCGGCCACGCTCTCCGACTTCGATCCACGCACGACGCGGGTTTCGATCGAGTACGAAGGCGCGGTCGACGGCCCCAGCGCCGGCGCCGTGCTAACCGTGGGCGTGCTCGCGGCGGCACGTGGCGACACGGTTCGCCCCGACGCGGCCATGACCGGAACCATCAATCCGGACGGCAGCATTGGCCCAGTTGCGGGTATTTCGCACAAGATTGACGGCGCCGCGGAACAGGGAATGAAGCTGCTGTTGATTCCGGCCGGCAAGCGGTTCGACGTCGACGCGAATACGAACCAGCGTGTCGATCTGTTGGAATACGGACAGCAGAAAGGCGTCGAGGTGCGCAACGTGTTCGACATCTACGAGGCCTATCGATTGCTGACCGGATCCGAGTTGCCACGGCCTTCGCCGGCCAGCACGCCCCGAGTGAGCCTGGCCGTGCAGAACAAGCTGAAGCAAACGATCAACGCCTGGCTCGAACGATTCAAGCACGCACACAACGCCTACGATCAACTGTCGGGCGAAGCCAAGTACTCCGAAGAAGTCGAATCGATGTACGCCTCCGGCGTGGAATCGATCAAGCAAGCAAACATCTTGTTGAGCGAGGGCGAATTCAGCGCCGCCATGTGGGACTGTGTGATGGGTTCGGCCTACAGCTATTTCGCCATGGAACTGGCTCGCTGCCGCTACACCTACGCCAACTTGGGGTACGACGGATTGCTAGCGCGGTTGCGAAACAATGACTGGCTGGTGAAAGATCTGCAGGAAGTCTCGCGCCGGATGCAGCGTGAGACGCCCCGCACCCTGGATCAATTGTCGGTCTACTTGACCGCTTGCGACGCGTTCCTGGAAGCGATCTCGTTGCGAATCCTGGCACAGGCGATCCTGGACAACATGCCGGAGGAGGACAGCGAAGACGCGTTGGAGTTGGCCTCGGACGCGGCCGCGAACCAGATTTTGGCGTGGCTCGATTTGAAACTGGTCAACGACTACCTCGACCTGCAAGACGCCTATCAAGGCAACGAAATTCCGCGCGAGGCGCCGTGGCGCGAGGCCAGCGATTTCCTGCGACATTCGGCACAGGCCAACCTGGCGGTATTCGACTCGCTGGTCGTCGAACCCAAGGCCGCGCAACAATCGGTCACGCCCGCCGAACTCCGCGACATCATGCTGGTCAAGGACAAGACCTACGGCATCGTGCGCATCGCCGACGAGGCCGTCATGCCAAACCTGGCAAAGTTCTTTGGCGACGGCGAAGCGCTGGGGTACGCCTACTTGGCCACCAGCATCTACACGCATACCCGGGCCGCCGGACTGCTAGCCAAGCACTACTCGTTGGGAGCCGAATTGGACGAGTACAGCCAGGTTGTCAGTCTCGCCCATGAGCGAACGCTGGGCGAGTGGCTAACGTATGCCGAGGACCAGACGCGGCGCAATATCGCGATGTTGCAGGAGTCGGGGGTCGACGCGACCGCCTGCGCACAGATGCACGCCATCGCGCGGATCAAGGCGCGGCGCGATCTGGACCAAAAGCTCGAAGGCCTGGTCGAGTTCTGGAGTGCCGACATCCATTCGCGCGTGCTCCGCCGGCTCAGCGGCCTGGGCACGGGACAACCACCGCCGGTTCCCAGCGATCCCTCGCTCGACACGAAGCCCAACGCCGCCACGAACGAATCGTAGGCGGCACGAGCGTGCCGCAGTTGTGGATTGGCATGGGCGGGCGGCCAATGCCAGGGTTGCGGATTCGCGATGGCCGATGGCCATCGGCCGGCTTACGACCGGATGTTGACCACCGTCGGCGCGGCGGTCGCGCCCGATCCGCCGTTCGGCGCTGCCACGTTCAATCCCGCCGGCATGACCGGATCGGCGTAGGCACCAAAGTCGTTGAAGAAGTGTCGCTTGACGAAGCGGTAGACGAAGCTGCGTTCGGGAATCTCGTTCTGCGGGTCGAATTGGCTGCCACGCGGCTCCATCGATTCCAATTCAGCGATCGCGGCGTGCCGGGCCGTGGTGTCGCGGGCACCGTGCTTGTCGACCAGGGCCTTGATCAAATCAGGCCGCTCCAGCACGACGCAGCCCCGCGTGGCCGAGGCCGCCGCGTGGCGAAAGTCGCGCAAGAACTCCGACTGATTGAACACCTCGCCCAGCGGACGCTCGTCGTGGATCGACTCGGTGGCGAACTGAATGATCGGACAGGGTTCGATGTCGCCCCAGGGGCTGATGTGGTGTGTGAACCCGGTGGCCGCCGGACAAAGCGCCTTGCCGTCGGCGTCGTAGTAGGCGTCGATCACGCAGATGGGCTTCGTGGCGCGCGTGTCCACCACAAACTGCCGGACGCGTCGCTGCTGCTGGGGCGTGAGTGCCAGTTCGGGCTTGGCGTCGGGGCCGACCGGGCGATACGTGTGATACCACATGTACATCACGCCCATCTCGATCAGCCGGTCGACCCACTCGTCAGTCAACAGGTCGTCGATATTCGTCTGGCAAAGGCTGGTACAAACGCCCGTTAACACTTTGTGCTTCAGGCAGTTTTCCAGTCCGGCCATCGATCGGCTAAACACTTCCGGCCGACCGCGGCGCTCGTCGCTGATGATCTCGCTGCCTTCGATGCTCACGAGCGGCGTGACGTTGCCCAATCGGCGCATCTGGCGTGCAATGTCGTCGGTAATGAACTGGCCGTTGGTGAAGACCTGGAAGTAGCAATCCGGGTGCTCGGCCAGAATCTGCATCAACTCGGGGTGCATGAACGGCTCGCCGCCGAGAATGCCGAAGAAGCTGTTGCCGGCCTTTTTCGCCTCGGCAATCATGCGGTTCATCGCCGGTAGATCAATCGTCTGTTGCTTGGCGGCCACGTCGACCCAACAGCCCTGGCAGCGCAAGTTGCAACTATTGATGATCGAAATGTACAGAAACGGCGGAAAGAACTCGCCCCGTTTGAGCCGCTGCTTGTGCTTGCGAATGGCGCGCATGCCCTTGAAGCCCATGTTGTAGGCGAGCTTCCAGACAAGACGCTTGTCGGTCTCGACCAGCACGCGCTTGGCCATCTTCAAGTACATGGGGCACGTTCCAAGGTGCATGGCAGATAAAGGGCGGCCCGCGACAACGCGTGCCGACCGTCTGTCTGCGATTATATCAGCCGCCGCAGCGTCTCGACACCGAGCCGGCACCCGGCTCGCCGCACACCGGGCCGGCGTGCCGCCACGCGCCAAAGACGCCGAAATCGGACGGATCGGCCCGCGGTGATCCTTGCCCAGACGCGGTAAGATTTTCGCAGTGGGCTGACTGTCCGGGCAAGTTGTGCGCCACAGCAGCCGAATTCACGAAAAAGCCGCTGCCACGCGATATAAAAAGCGTCGGGCCTTGTCGTTGCGGCTTCGCTTTGCCGCACAGTTCCCGGCGCATTTGGCCCGCTCAGCCTATCGACAGTGGCACGCACGGCACTTACACTTTTTGAATTCGCGGCTTTCCGGGATTTGCCGCGCCGCGGTCCGCGCATCGGCCGAAAAGCGCGGGCCGAGGCACGTCAGAATCTCGCTAGGCCCAACGATAGGTTCCGAGGCATTTGATTTCATGGTCGATTCTGATCGACTCTCGGCCGCATACGAAACGGCTCGTTCCGACCTACTTGCAGAGAGTACCGCGGCCGGACACTGGATAGGCGAACTGTCCAGCTCTCCGCTCTCTACCGCGACGGCGATCAGTGCGCTGGCGATTGTCGAGCGCAACGCGCCAACCGCCGCAGGGCGCTTCGTCGACGAAGCACGCGAGTGCGATCTCAGCAAGCTGATCATGTGCGGCGTGCGCTGGCTGGCCCGACATCAGAACGCCGACGGCGGCTGGGGCGATACGCTCAAGAGCGAGTCAAACATCGCCACTACGATGCTCGTGCGATTCGCCTTCGCGCTCACCGCCGTTCCGGCGAATCACCCCGGCCTGCTCGAACGTGCCGATGCCTACATCCGATCGCAAGGCGGGATCAGCGGACTGCGCAAGCGCTACGGCAAGGACAAAACGTTCGCCGTGCCGATTCTTACCAATGGCGCACTGGCCGGCGTGATCCCCTGGCGCAAGGTGCCCGCGTTGCCGTTCGAGATGGCCTGCTTTCCGCAACACTGGTGGAAGTTCTTGCGGCTGCCGGTGGTTAGTTACGCCATTCCGGCGCTGGTCGCGATCGGTCAGGCGCGATTCCATCACCGCAAGCCGTGGAACCCGATCACGCGAATCATCCGCTCGCTGACCGCGAAGAAGACACTCGACCTCATCGAGTCGCTGCAACCGGAAAGCGGCGGGTTCTTGGAGGCCGCGCCGCTGACGAGCTTTGTCGTGATGAGCCTGGCGAGCATCGGTCAAACCGAACATCCCGTTGTTCACAAAGGGGTCGAGTTCCTGCTGGCTTCGGTTCGGCCCGACGGAAGCTGGCCGATCGATACGAACCTGGCCACGTGGAACACGACGTTGGCGGTCAACGCGCTGTCGAGCGCTGGGGAGAACGTCGCCGAATTGGATTGCCTCGACTGGATCCTGAGGTGCCAGCATCGTCACCCCCACGTTTACACCGGAGCCGAGCCGGGTGGTTGGGCCTGGACCGACTGCTCCGGCGGAGTGCCCGACGCGGACGATACCTCGGGCGCCTTGTTGGCGCTGGCGGCATTTGCCAAAGTCGAGCCGGCGCGCGCCGACGAGATACGAGAAGCTGCCGCGGATGGCGCCAGGTGGCTGCTCGACCTGCAAAACTCCGACGGCGGCTGGCCGACTTTCTGCCGCGGTTGGGGCACCATGCCGTTCGACCGAAGCGGCAGCGACTTGACGGCCCACGCATTGCGGGCCATCAGCGCCTGGCGCACAGCGCTGGCGGATTCGGACGCGCATCGAAATAACAGTGCCGAGGCCACGCCGAGCGTGAACCAGCGCATCGGCACTGCGATCGAGCGCGGCTTCCGCTACCTGGCGTCGGCACAGCACGCCGACGGATATTGGCTGCCGCTGTGGTTCGGCGATCAGTACCACAGCGGTGAAGAGAATCCGGTGTATGGCACGGCGAAAGTCCTGGCGGCGTATCGCGATCTGGGCCGGCTCGATGCGGCGCCGGTCCGTCGCGCGTTGGATTGGTTGAGCGGCGCGATGCATGCCGATGGCCGCTGGGGTGGTTTGCCAGAATTCGAACTTGGCGCTCCACTGCAGCCGATCAACGTCGAGCAGACCGCCCTGGCCGTCGAGATCCTGCTGAGATGTGCGCAAACGCCAGAGCACGAAAACGCTGCCATGCAAGGGCTTAAGCAGTTGGCCGACGCGGTCGAGCAGAATCGCCACCACGAATCCGCTCCGATTGGTTTCTACTTCGCCAAGCTCTGGTATCATGAGAAGCTGTATCCGCTCGTCTGGACGGTCGCGGCATTGGGCCGGGCCGTTCGGCGCACGCATCGGCCAAGCGAATCCCCTGCGGTCGTTCAGTCCGCGAAAACATAAGCGAGCCCGACTTTGGCGACTGCACCCGTGCGTAAGCAGCCGGCTCCGGATAGTCCTGCGAAGCCCAAAAAAACCCGCCGCAAGACGAGCCACCTGAAGCTGGTTCCCGAGACGCTCACGCTGCGCGAACAGATTCGCGATCGGGCGATCGAAGTGGCCGAGCGGCTCGACAAGTCGCGCCCCATCTCCAAAGACGAAATGGAGTCGGTCGCTCGGGCTCTGTTGTCTGAGACGGGCCATCCCGAAGGCTATCTTGGGTGGACGATGGTCGCGCTGGCCAGCGCGTTCTGGCAAGACCAGGTGGCTGCCGTGCCGCCCAGCCGGCGTCTCTTTCTGCTGCCCCACTGCTTGAAGCACGCCGAAGGTTGCCCGGCCGATTACGACGACTTCGGCCTCGAGTGCGAGAAGTGCGGCGCGTGCAGCATCGCCGATTTTCGCGGCGCCGCCGAAGCGATGGGCTACAAGGTCCTGGTGGCCGAAGGGTCGCCGATCGTGCTGAAGATCATTGTCTCTGGCTATGTCGACGCGATCGTCGGCGTCGCCTGTCTGAACGTGCTCGAAAAAGCGATCGACAAGATTTTGCTGGCCGGCATTCCCTGCATGGCCATTCCGTTGCTGTCGAGCGATTGTCGCAACACGTCGGTCGACGAGTCGTGGGTGTCGCAAATGATCGAGTTGCAGCAGGCCGAGCCCGCGGAGCGGACACGAGCCTAAATCCCCCTGATGCGTGCCGCGGCCAACATGTTCCAGCGCGACGAGCTCGAGCGGCTGGCGCCGCGCGTGCGCGGCACGGTCAATTTGGCGGAGCGTAATGGCGACGGGCTGACTGGTGTCGACCCGCTGGCCGGAACCGAAGCGATCGCTTACGACTTTCTGGCCAAGGGCGGCAAGCACTCGCGCCCCTTCATTACACTGGCGGTTCACGACGCGCTGACCGGCGGCAATGGCACCACGGGCCAAGGCGCCGAGCACACCGCGGCCATTCCCGACGCGGTCAAACGCACCGCCATGTCGATCGAGACATTCCACAAAGCGTCGTTGGTCCACGACGATATCGAAGACGACGACGCGTTTCGCTACGGCGACCAAACGCTGCATCGCCGCTGGGGCGTGCCGACGGCCGTGAACGTGGGCGACTATTTGATCGGCTTGGGTTACCGGCTGGTCAGCCGCGAAGCGGCCGCGCTGGGGCCGGAAGCGGTCAGCGACATCCTCGACCATCTGGCCGATGCGCACATGAAGCTTTCCGAAGGGCAAGGCGCCGAGTTGCTGTGGCGCGACGCGTGCGAGAAGCGGCTTAAGCCGATCGACGCGCTGAAGATCTATGCCTTGAAGACCGCTCCGGCGTTCGACGCCGCGCTGTACGCCGGCGCGCGAATGGCCGGCGACGCGACGAACTATGCCGAGCCGCTGGCTCAATTCGCCCGGCACCTCGGCGTGGCTTTTCAAATCTGCAACGATCTGGACGATTGGCAGCAGGGTGACGAGAACAAAGTCGCTTCCGGCGGCGACGTGCTGGGCGGACGGCCCACCGTCTTGTGGGCATTGGCGCTCGAGTCGCTCGAGCCGGCCGAGCGCGACGAATTGGTGTCGTTGGTCGATCAGTCCGATCGCCAAGCCGCGCTGGCCCGCGTTCGCCGGCTCTACCAGCAGGCCGGCGTGTTCGAAAAGGCCGAACGGCTGATCGAAAAGTATCGCCAGCGGGCCGAAGCGGTGGCCGACGAAATCGAGCCGGACGAACTAAGACGGTTGTTGTATTACCTGGTCGACACGGTGCTCGATCGCCAGGCGTCTGATCCGCCGGTGGTGCTGATCGAAAACTCGCTGACCGCCGCGCCGATCGCCAATGCCACTTGATGGGTTGCAACGGATGCGTCCCACCCGCCGCGCCGCCGCCTTGACGGTCCCCCCAGGCGCCAGGGTCACGGGTAGTTTCTCCGCGTTGGACTGTCGCAAATCGGCAGATGCCCGGACCAGAGAGGATGACGGATTGTGAGTGATGCCCACGCCGTAACTCCCGACCTGCACGCGCTGGTTCAACTGTTCCATTCGCGGACCGATGAGCTGGCACAGTTCGAAGAGGTCGACTGGCACGACCTCGCACGCGACTATCGCATGTTGCTCGCGCACGACAGCCACATGACCGTCACCGTCGAGCGGTTTCACAACGGGCCGGTCGACGTCCGCGTGCTGGCGAGCCGCATCGACGAGTCGCACTACGCCCGCGAGATCCTGCTTGCGCGGCAGAGCGACGGAGTCGTCGTGCAGTTCGGCATCATGCGATTCGACTTTTCGGCCGTCAACGACCAGGTGCGTCGCGAAATCGAAAGCCAGCAGACGCCGCTCGGCCGCATCCTCATTCAGCACAACCTGCTGACCAAGGTCCACCTGCGCAAGGTCTGGAAGGTGGTGCCGAACGAGCAGTTGGCGGGCCACTTGGGGATGCAGCCCGGCGAGATCACGTTCGGCCGCACCGCGGTGATCCATCTCGACGGCGAACCGGCCGTCGAGCTGTTGGAAATCGTTGCACCGGTCTAGCGCGCAACCAAGTTCGATGCACCGCCGCCAGCCGGCCCGATATTGCGACCCAAGCACCGAAGGTGCTCTCCATACCAGCCTGGGGCAACGCCCCAGGAGATCATGCCCCCGCCCATACCTCAGGGCTGAAGGCCCGATTCATGGCGCGCCGCACAAGCGATGGACCGGACCTTTGGTCCTCACAGGCTGGTTGTCTGATTCTGCGATTTACCTGGGGCGTTGCCCCAGGCTGATATTGGTTGGGCCGTTGGCCCAAGGTTCGAACAACGCGCAGCGGCGTGTCAGAAACGCATCGCCGTAAACCCGCCGTCGACGTAAAACGCCGCGCCGGTAATGAAGCTGCCCGCCTTGGGCGACAACAGCAGTAGCGCCGCGCCGACCAATTCGTCCGGCTCGCCGAAACGGTTCATCGGCGTTTGCGACATGATGGCCGCCGTGCGCGACGCGTCGAGAATCGCGCGGTTCTGTTCCGCCGGAAAAAAGCCAGGGCACAGCGCGTTGACGCGAATGCCGTCTGGCGCGAGCTCGCGGGCCAGGTTTTGCGTCAGGTTGACGACCGCCGCCTTCGACGCGCTGTAGGCAAACACGCGCGACAACGGCAGATGGGCCGTGACGCTGCCGATGTTCAGGATCGATCCCCCGCCGTTCGCGCTCATGTGGGCCGCAAACACCTGGCAGCCCCAGTGCGTTCCGCGGAGGTTGATGTCGATCACCCGCTGCCAGTCATCGTCGGCCACGTCGAGGTACGCGCTCGCCGAGTTCACGCCTGCGCAGTTGACCAACATGTCGACCCGGCCGAATTTCGACAGGGCGGCAGCCAGCAGCCCTTCGATCGATTCGCGCCGCGAAACGTCGCCCTGTACGAATTCGGCCGTTCCGCCCGCCTTCCGGATGGCCTCGACGCGAGCCTGCCCGCGCTTCTGACTGTTGCCGGCGACGACCACCTTGGCCCCGGCCCGCGCAATGCCCTCGCACAGGGCGCCGCCCAACACACCCGTGCCTCCGGTGACGACGGCCACCTGGTCGTTCAATCCGAACAGATCTTCAAGGTACTGGTTGGGCATGGGTCGTTGGTTGGTCAGGGTCCAAACTCAGGACGGTTCTTTACGCAGCCGCAGCCAGTCGGTGTGAAACGTGCCCGGCTTGTCGGTGCGTTGGTACGTATGCGCGCCGAAGTAGTCCCGTTGGGCTTGCAGCAAGTTGGCCGGCAGACGGGCCTGTCGATAACCATCGTAGTACGCTAGCGCCGCCGAGAAGGCCGGCACGGGGATGCCTATCTCGACCGCGGCGCATACCACCTGGCGCCAGGCCGGCTGCGCCTGCTCGACGGCTTTCTCGAAATACGGAGCCAAGAGCAGATTCTCGAGCCCCGCGTCCGCGTCGAACGCTTCCTTGATCCGATCCAGAAACCGCGCGCGGATAATGCAGCCGCCGCGCCACAACAGCGCGATCGCCCCGTAGTCGAGCGGCCACTCGTGCTCTTCGGCCGCCGCGGCCAACTGCACGAAGCCCTGCGCATAGCTGCAAATCTTCGAAGCGTACAGCGCCTGCCGCGTGGCTTCGACAAACGCGTCGCGATCGCCTTGGAACGCGGGCGTCGGCCCGGAAAGAACCTTGCTGGCCCGTACGCGGGCTTCTTTCATCGCCGACAGCGACCGAGCGTAAACCGCTTCGGTCACCAGCGTGCTGGGCACACCCAGGTCGAGCGCCAACTGGCTCATCCATTTGCCAGTGCCCTTGGCGCCGGCCGTGTCGAGCACCTTGTCGACCAGATCGCCATCCCCGTCCGGATCGCGGACGCTGAAGATGTCGCGCGTGATCTCGATCAGATAGCTGTCCAGCTCGCCCCGGTTCCACTCGGCGAACACGTCGTAGAGCTGCTCGTTCGAGAGCCCCAGGGCGTGCTTGAGCACGAAGTAAGCTTCGCAGATCAACTGCATGTCGCCGTACTCGATGCCATTGTGAACCATCTTCACGTAGTGGCCCGCGCCGCGCGGCCCGACCCATTCCGCGCACGGGATGTCGTCCTGGGGCCCGACCTTCGCCGCGATCGCCTGAAAGATCGGCTTCACCAGCGGCCACGCGTCGGACGACCCGCCCGGCATCATGCTCGGCCCCAGCAGCGCGCCTTCTTCTCCGCCGGAAACGCCCGTGCCGACATAGAGCAAACCTTTCGACTCCACGTGCTTGGTGCGCCGCTCGGTGTCTTCGTAGAACGTGTTGCCGCCGTCGATGATCACGTCGCCCGGCGAAAGCAGCGGAAGCAGTTGTTCGATGATCGAATCGACGGCCGGACCGGCCTTGACCATCAGCATCACCTTGCGCGGCGTGGCAAGCTGGTCGACCAATTCCTCGATGCTGTGACAGCCGGCGAAGTTTTTGCCTGCCGCACGGCCCTCGATAAACGTATCGACGACGCTGGTCGTGCGGTTAGAGACGGCCACGCGGTAGCCCCGGCTCTCGATATTGAGCGCCAGATTCTCGCCCATCACGGCCAATCCGATCAGTCCGATGTCGCAAGGTTTTGTCATGGGTCGCTTGTCGATGGAGAGAGCCGTCAGTGAGTGCGGGGGATGGTTGTGATGAAAGTTTCTCTGCGGCGCGCCTGCACGGCGCTACGCGGCCGAAAACTTAGCCGTGCGCCGCTCGTTGGGTTATGCTCCTTGCCACGGCGGCTTCTCCGGCAAGTAGGTATCGAACTCGGCGAGCAGTTGTTCCTGGTACGGTCCGGCAAACGTCCCGCCCAGAAAACGATCGATGCCTTCCTCAAACAACCGCCGCCAACTGGCTTCCTCCTCGCCCGGGTTGATGGGATAGAACAAGACGTCGTTGGCCACGGCCGCCTTGTGATCGCCCGGCGCGTCGCCAATCATCAGCGTGTGGTGCGGCGGATACTTTTTCGCGTTGGAAAGCGATTCTTTCTTGCTTCCGGTTTCCTGGCCACAAATCGCACGGACGTACTTCGCCAGATCGTGCTCCTCCCATTCGCGCGTCAGCGCCTCGTTGGGCGTTGCCGAGACGACCAGCAGATCGGCCTGTGGCTGCAGCTTTTCCAGACATTCGCGAACATGGGGAAACGGCGGCACGTCGCGCACGACTTGCCCAACCGTTTCATTGACCGATTGCGACCACGCCAGGGCCTGCCGCAGGTCGGCGTCTCCCGTCTCGGCGACCGCGGACTCAAGCGCCGGATTGCCCAGCTTCGTTTCTCGACCGATCCAATCGACCAGCGACTTGGGAATTCGAACCTCGACGTTGCGGGCCTTTACCTCGGCCCGGTCCCGCAGCCACGCGAGCGCTTCCACAAGCGCCGGAAAACGATTGATGCCGCGACTCTTGGAGTACAGGTTAACAAACTCAGCCGCCTCGCGAGCATACTTGCTGACGCCGGCCAATCCGTAGTGCCGCACGATGTTCGGGATGAAACACTCCTTGTGCTTCACTTCCATCGTGTCGAACGCGCAGCCGTCGGAGTCGATGCCGACCAGAAAATCGTGCTCGGGCGTAATCTCGTACATAGGGGCGAGGGAATCGGGACTAGGGGCTAGGGGATAGGGACTAGGGCATAGGTGTTTGGGATTAGGGACTGGGGTTTTGGGGCTGGGGTTTAGGGAGTTGGTGATTGGGAACGCCACGTTGGGAACTGCGATCCAATGCGGGCACGATCACAACGGACTTCGACGCTCGGCTCTCCTATTCCCTAACCTCTAATCTCTAGTCCCCAGCCTCTAGCCCCTACCCCCTATCACGGTCTGCTTGGGGAACGTAGTTTTCAAGTTTCTGCTCGGCGTAAATCGGCTCGAAGCGCGTCAGACGAAACCGCCCGTCGACCATCGGCATGCTCAGCATGCCTTCGCCGACCAGCGGGCGCGCGTAGTCGACAAACGCATCGGTCACGTCGCACCCGTTGTCGGTAATCCATTCGGCCGGAAACGTGCGTTCGCTGTTGGCCACCTCGGCCAGCGGAACTTTATCGTAGCGCACGCTGTAGATCGGGCCCTCGTTGCGCAAGATCGTCGCCATGTTGCCGCTCTCGCCCCGGGCGGCCAACAGCGACGCCATCTGGCCGCTGCGATAGGCCTCTTCCAAGTCGACGGTCGAAGCCAGTGCCATCGCGTGCCGCTGGTCGGTGCCGGGCACATTGGCCCGCGCGGCTCCCTTGGCGGCCAGACCGACTTTGTTCAAGTGATTCACCACGACCTGGGCCACGGTCATTTGGCTGGCGCTAAACATCACGTGGCCGAACGAATCGCGCACCTCGCCAATCTCGCCCACGCTGAATCCCTCGCTGACCACGACCAGGCAGCGACCGTTTTGGCGCAGTTGATCGTTGACCTGGTCGGCCATTTGTTCTAGCGAACAGGGGCTTTCGGCCAGGTAGATTTGCAGCGGCATCTCGCGCCGCGGATCGGCCAACCGGGCGGCGGCCGGAATGTATCCGATCTTGCGGCCCATCGCTTGCATCACCAGCACCGGATCGGCCGGCGAGCTGCCGGCGTTTTCCTCGTTGGCCGCCTGAACCATGTGCATCCAGTATTTGGCCACCGAGCCGTAGCCCGGCGTGTGATCGATCAGCTTGAACTGGCTGTCGCCCACGTCGTTGTCGATGGTCTTGGGCACGCCGATGCCGACCAGTTCGTGCCCGCGCTCGCGGGCCAGCTCGGCCACCTTGTTGGCCGTGTCCATCGAGTCGTTGCCGCCGATGTAGAGGAAGTACCCAACATCGTGTGCGGCAAACACGTCGAGCACCCGGTCGAAGTCCTCGGTCTGGTTCGGGCGGAGCTTGTAGCGGCAGGTGCCGATCGACCCGGCCGCCGGCGTGTAGCGTAACAGCGAGACTTCCTCGGCCGGCTGGGACGTTAGGTCGAGCAGTTCTTCCTTGAGCACGCCTTCGATCCCGTGCCGCGCGCCGTACACCGTGGCGATTTCGTCCAACTGGCGGGCCGTCTCGATGATGCCCCGCAGCGAGTTGTTGATGACCGGACTGGGGCCTCCGCTTTGTGCGACGACCAGGTTGCGCGGCTTTGCCATGACGGAATGAGCAGGGGACGCTGGGCAAGGCGGCCCCTCGCCTGAGGCGATATTGCGGGGCGCGAAACCCAAATGGTACCAGCGGGGCCGGTGCGCGCCAAAGGGGCCGAAAACGGAGGTAGTGTCCTAACAGTGAGTTGGTCAGGGCGACAAGCCCTCCGCGAGCTATTCCTCAATGTCTTCCTTGAAGTAGGCATCTTTCAAAAAGGGCCGTTGGGAGGAAAACTTCGAGCTCACGTCGAGTTTTCTAGATCTGTATCGCAGCCAGCCGACGAAAGACGGCAGTACGGCAGATATGACGGAAGCCGCCGTCACCACCACGAGCAGCGACCGCAGGCTGTAGCGGAACCAACGGCGTTTAGTGACGCGGCCTTCGCTCATCCCGGCATTCTAACCCAGAACCGTCTCAAATAGCTCATCGAACGACCAAATGTGCCCGGCCAGCCCCGCCATCATAGCAGGCGTTGGCCGCTTCGCGCCAGTCTTGCCCGGCCGGTCGCGCGACCATACCAGCCGCGTGGCGTTTCGCTCCAGACTTCCCCAATGCGCGCAGAAAAAAGGCCGAGGGTGTGGCGCTTACACCCCCGGCCCTCGCACAGCGGCCAAGCCTCTAAGCCGCCGGTTGCTTCTCGAACTGCGCCTCTTCGGTCGAACCGTGAAGCGCCGTGGTCGACGATTGCCCGCCGGCGATCGTCTGCGCCACCTCGTCAAAATATCCGGTGCCGACGAATCGCTGGTGCTTCGTCGCGCGATAGCCCGCGTCGGCTTCCCGCTCGAACTCGCGTTCTTGCAGGGCCGCGTAGGCGGTCATCCCGCTGTCGCGATACCCGCGCGCCAACTCGAACATGCCCAGGTTCAACGCGTGGAATCCGGCCAGCGTGATGAACTGGAACTTGTAGCCCATCGCGCCAAGCTCGCGCTGGAAGCGGCTAATCGTGACCTCGTCAAGCTTCTTCTTCCAGTTGAACGACGGCGAACAGTTGTAGGCCAACAGCTTGCCGGGGAACTCGGCGTGAATCGCTTCGGCGAAGCGGCGCGCCTCGTCCAAGTCGGGCGTGGAGGTTTCACACCACAGCAAGTCGGCGTACGGAGCGTACGACAGCCCGCGATCGATCGCCATCTCGAGCCCGCCCGGAATCCGGTGAAAGCCCTCGGGTGTGCGCTCGCCCTGGATAAATCGGGCGTCGCGGGGATCGATGTCGCTGGTCAGCAGTTGCGCGCTGTTGGCGTCGGTCCGAGCGACCAGCACCGTGGGCACGTCCATCACGTCGGCCGCCAGCCGCGCTGCGGTCAGCGTGCGGACGAACTGCGACGTAGGCACCAGCACCTTGCCACCCATGTGGCCGCACTTCTTTTCGCTGGCTAATTGGTCCTCGAAGTGGACGCCCGCCGCCCCGGCCTCGATCATGCCCTTCATCAACTCGAACGCGTTGAGCGGACCGCCGAAACCGGCCTCGGCGTCGGCCACGATCGGCAGAAAGTAGTCGCAGTCGTTGCGGTCTTCCAGGTGTTGGATCTGATCGGCCCGGCGCAGCGCGTTGTTGATCCGCCGTACCACGCCCGGCACGCTATCGGCCGGATACAGGCTCTGGTCCGGATACATCTGGCCCGCGCCGTTGGCATCGGCCGCCACTTGCCACCCGCTGAGATAGATCGCCTTGAGCCCCGCTTCGGCCATTTGCACCGCCTGGTTGCCGGTCAGCGAGCCAAGCGCGTTAACGTAGTCCTCGAAGTTGACCTGCTGCCAGAGCTTTTCGGCGCCGCTGCGTGCCAACGAGCACTCTACGTGCATGCTTCCGCGCAGACGGGCCACGTCTTCGGCCGTGTAGTCGCGGCGAATGCCTTGCCAGCGAGGATGGTCGGTCCATTCCGAGGCGATCTCAGAGGGGGAGCGTGACTGGAACATCGATTCAGCCTTTCACGAGAATCAGGGACTTGAGGCTTGAAAGGAGATGATGGAAATGCAAACACCAAACCTACAAACGCGCGCCACGTTTCGAACAAGTTTTTCGTCAGTCGAGTTTCTCATACGCCGGCAGTGTCAGAAATTCGACAAAGTCGTCGGCAATGCTGATCGACAGGAACAGCTCGCCCGCCTCGTCGAACTTGCTGTCGGCATATGCCTTGTCGCCCATCGACTTCTTCAGAGCGGCCAGCTCGTCGGCCAGGACCTGCTTAACCATTGGCACGGTGATCTTCGTGCCGTCGGCGAAGCAGCCCTTCGGATGGCGGAGCCATTGCCAAATCTGGGCCCGCGAGATTTCGGCCGTCGCCGCGTCTTCCATCAGGTTGAAGATCGGCACGCAGCCGTTGCCGCGGAGCCAGCTTTCCAGGTAGCGCACGCCGACGGCCACGTTCGTTCGCAGGCCCTCGCGCGTGATTTCGCCTTCGGGCACACGGAGCAGATCTTCGGCCGTGATTTTCAGATCGCGATCGATGCGGAACAGTTGATTCGGCCCGAACATCAGCCGGTCGAACTCTTCCATCGCCACGCCGACCAGCCCCGGATGCGCCACCCAGGTTCCGTCGTGGCCGTCGCCCGCTTCGCGTTCCTTGTCGGCCCGCACTTTGGCCAAGGCCGCCTCGTTGGCGACCGGATCGTCCTTAATCGGAATCTGCGCGGCCATGCCGCCCATCGCGTGAGCCCCACGCCGATGGCAAGTTTGAATCAGCAGCCGCGAGTAGCTGCGCAGAAAGTGCGTCGTCATCGTGACCTGTGCCCTGTCGGGCATCACAAAGTCCGGCCGGCGGCGAAACTTCTTGATCACGCTGAAAATGTAGTCCCAGCGACCGCAGTTCAACCCGGCCGAGTGCTCGCGCAGCTCGTACAGGATCTCTTCCATCTCAAACGCCGCCAGGATGGTCTCGATCAGCACGGTCGCCTTGATCGTGCCGCGCGGCAGCCCGAGCGCCGCCTGTGCTTGCAGGAACACGTCGTTCCAGAGCCGCGCTTCGTGGTGGCTTTCGAGCTTCGGCAGGTAGAAGTACGGTCCGCTGCCTTTGTCGACCAAGGCCTGCGCGTTGTGAAAGAAGAACAGTCCAAAGTCGAAGATGCCGCCCGAGACCGGCTCGCCGTCGACGAGCATGTGTTTTTCGTTCAGGTGCCAGCCGCGCGGCCGGACCAGCAGCGTCGCGGTTTCTTTGTCCAGCGCGTAGTGCTTGCCGGCCGGATTGGTGAATTCGATCGTGCCCGACACCGCGTCGCGCAGGTTGATCTGGCCTTCGATCGTCGCGCTCCAGGTCGGCGCGTGCGAGTCTTCGAAGTCGGCCATGTACATCTTCGCGCCGGAGTTCAGCGCGTTGATCACCATCTTGCGGTCGACCGGACCGGTGATCTCCACCCGGCGATCCTGCAAGTCGGCCGGAACTGGGGCCACTTGCCAATCGCCCTTGCGGATCGATTCGGTCTCGGGCAGAAAGTCGGGCAGTTCGCCTTCGTCGATCCGCGCTTGGCGCTCGACACGGGCCCGCAACAATTCGGCTCGCGTCGCGCGCGACTTGCGCTCCAGTTCGGCGACGAATTCCAGCGCTTCGGGCGTGAGGATTTCTTCGGCTTCGTTCGAGACGTGCGCCAGCAGCTCGATTCCCGCCAGCTCGGCGGCGTTGTTCGTGGAAGACATGCGTGAGGCTCTCCTAACTAAACGCGACAGTCATGCGAGGCTTGGCCCAAATCGCCGGCGTGCTGCCCTGCTCTGGCTCCGTCGATTCGAGCTTGTCTCAGCTTACGTGGATTTGGGACAATTGAACACGACAATATCTTCAATTAAGATTATTGGCTGTATTAATAATGCCCTGACGATGGACCTGATGGATGATCGGCCCGTCCGCCCAGGCGGCCCGGGCAAACACCGTGGATTCCCCGCTACGTCGAGGAGACTCCCGATGGCACTCAGCCGGCAGCTTCAGTACTACAAGCAGAACCGCCTGCAACAGCTCCGGGGCTTTTGCTTCGCCGCCAAGGCCGGCAGCGTGTCGAAGGCGGCGGAGAAACTGTTCCTGAGCCAGCCCAGCGTCTCGCTCCAGATCCAAGCCCTAGAACGCGAGTTCAAGACCCAACTGTTCGAGCGCCGCGGGCCGAAGATCATGCTCACGCCCGACGGCCGCACGCTGTACGAACTGGCGGCCCCGCTGGTCGACCAGATCGATTCGCTCGAAGACACCTTTTCGGCCCACCGCGGCGGGCTGGAAACCGGCCGCATCGACATCGCCGCCGGAGAATCGACCACGCTCTACCTCCTGCCCCGGTTCGTCAAGCAGTTCGCCGAGCAATACCCAGGCGTGGAACTCAAGCTGCACAACGTCACCGGCCGCGACGGACTGGCCATGGTCCGCGCCGACGAAGCCGACTTTGCCGTCGGCTCGATGCTCGAAATGCGCGAAGACATCGACTACCTGCCGATGTTTTCCTACGACGTGGTGTTGATCGTCGGGCTCGACCATCCGTTGGCCAAGCGTAAACGGGTCACGCTCAAGGACGTCGCGCCGCATCCGTTGATCTTGCCGCCCAGCCATCTCACCACGTGGCGCGTCGTCGACGTCGCCTTCGGCAAAGTCGGGTTGAAGTACAAGGTGAAGATGGAAGCCGGCGGCTGGGAAGTCATCAAGAAGTACGTCGCTCTGGGAATGGGCGTTTCGATCGTGACCAGCATTTGCCTGACGGGCGAGGAGAAGCTGGCCGTGCTGCCCTTGTCGCGGTACTTCTCGGCCAGGACGTACGGGCTGGTGATTCGCAAGGGCAAGTTCCTTTCGCCCGCCGCCCAACGCTTCGCCGACATGATGCGCGAGGCCACCAAAGGCAAACGTCCCAAAGCGCCCACCACCGACGCCGGCCAACTATTCGGCTTCTATGGACCAATCGAAGGGCGTGGTAAGTAGGCGACTCGTGGCGCGATAAAGTGCAGTGGGTGTGAGCTTGCCCTGGCCTCCGTCGTGCGGCGTCGTACTCCCACCAACCCGCAGCGCAAGCTTGGGCACTTCGTTCGGCTCGCGTACGGTGCATGCGGTGCGCTTGTAGGTGCGCGCCGGCATCGCGTTACAATCCGATCGGTTCGCCGAACAAGGCCCCGAGCACCGAAGGTGCGCTTCATACCAGCCAGGGGCAACGCCCCTGGGAAATATGGCCGAAGCCAAGTTCCAGGGCTGAAGGCCCGATTCATGGCGCGCCGCACGCGTCGAGCGCGCTGCGGAGGAACCGATGGGGCGGACCTTTGGTCCTTGGTGGGTGGTTTCGCCGGCCTACCTGGGGCGGCGCCCCAGGCTGATATAGGTTGGACCGTTGGCCCAACCCGTCGGTCATCACCGTGCGTTGCGCTGCGGACCGATCGTCGCCAACCCCTTGTCAAGATCCGTTTCTAGGCCAGCGCGCGAATTTGTTGCGTTGCGATTCCACCAACCCGAAGCGCGAGCGAGGGTTCATCAATTGCGCCGGCGCGCCACAACGCGCTCACCCCCGCCCAACTTTCTTTCACCGCCGAAAAAACTAACGCTTGAAATTAGGCCACCGTTTCGG
>CALFYT010000096.1 GCA_937952415.1 uncultured Planctomycetaceae bacterium
TTGGGCCGTCGACGGCGTGACGTTCGCCCGGTTCCGTTTGAGCACTGCTGGCGATCTCGGCGTCGGCAGCCCAGCATCCGACGGCGAAGTCGAGGACCATGCACTCACGATCGTCTCGCCGGCGCTCGCCAGCGGCGCGTTTGTTGCGCCATCGATCATCAGCACGAGCGCTGATGGAGGGGTAGACGTGTTTGCCGCCGACATCGATGGCGATGGAGACATGGATGTCCTTTCCGCATCCATCTTTGACCACAAGATCGCCTGGCACGAGAACGACGGCAGCCAGAACTTCACCACGCACACGATCACGAATTCAGCGTTTAACGCGCGCCGCGTGTTCGCCGCGGATGTGGACGGCGACGGTGACATCGATGTCCTCTCGGCCTCGCGCGGCGACGACAAGATCGCCTGGTACGAGAACGATGGAAGCCAAAACTTCTCGGCTCATACGGTCACGAACGCTGCGGATGGCGCGTACAGCGTGTTCGCCGCCGACATGGACGGCGACGGCGACATGGACGTCCTGTCCGCGTCGTTTCTCGATGACAAAATCGCCTGGTACGAGAACGATGGTAACGAGAACTTCACCACCCACACGATCACCACGTTTGCCGATTGGGCCATCAGCGTGTTTGCCGCTGACGTGGACGGCGACGGCGACATGGACGTCCTGTCAGCGTCCATCTACGACGACACGATCGCCTGGTACGAGAACGACGGCAGTCAGAACTTCACGACGCACACGATCTCGACCGCTGCCGATTGGGCCATCAGCGTGTTCGCCGCTGACGTGGACGGCGACGGCGACATGGACGTCCTGTCAGCGTCTTCGCTCGACGACAAGATCGCGTGGTATGAGAACGACGGCAGCCAGAACTTCACCACGCACACGATCACCACCGCCGCCGATTGGGCGTTTGACGTATTCGCTGCTGATTTGGACGGCGACGGCGACATGGACGTCCTGTCAGCGTCTAATGACGACCACAAGATCGCCTGGTACGAGAACGACGGCAGCCAGAACTTCACCACGCACACGATCACGAATTCAGCGTTTAACGCGCGCCGCGTGTTCGCCGCGGATGTGGACGGCGACGGCGATCTGGACGTGCTCGCCGCCGCCGACGAAACCATAGTTAGTGGCGCGGCGTTTTTTTGGTACGAAAACGTGGCCGCCGATTTCGGCGACGCGCCGGCCTTTTATCCCACGACGACCGAAGAGAACGGTGCTCTCCATCTGGCCACCGGGCCCACGCTGGGCGCTACCCGCGACATCGAGTCCGACGGGGTCCATTCGCCCAATGCCGACGCCGACGACACGACGGGAAGTGACGACGAAGACGGCGTCACCTTCGGCACAGTGCAGGTCGGCGCACTGGATGCCACCGTGACGGTGAATGTGCAAGGTGGCTCGGCCAAGCTCGACGCCTGGATTGACTTCAACGGCGACGGCAGTTGGGGCGGACCGGGCGAGCAGATCTTTGATTCGGTCGACGTCAGCGACGCCGGCAGTGGCGACAATCTGCTGGAGTTCGACGTGCCGAGTTGGGCCGTCGACGGCGTGACGTTCGCCCGGTTCCGGCTGAGTTCGGCCGGCGACTTGGGCGTCGGCGGATTGGCGGACGACGGCGAAGTCGAGGACCATGCGCTCTCGATCGTCTCTCCGGGCGCCGCGAGTGGTGCGTTCGCCGAGCAGCACGTCATCGACAGCGGCACCTTCGCTGTGCAAGTGTATGCGGCCGACGTGGACGGCGACGGCGACATGGACGTGCTCTCCGCGTCACTTAGCGACCACAAGATCGCCTGGTACGAGAATGACGGCAATCAAAACTTCTCGATCCACACGATCACGACCGGCGCTCTAGGGGCCATTGGTGTTTTTGCCGCGGACGTGAATGGCGACGGCGATATCGACGTGCTCTCCGCGTCGAGCAGCGACGACAAGATCGCCTGGTACGAAAACGACGGCAACGAGAACTTCACCACGCACACGATCACTACCGGAGCCAACAGCGCCTGGGGCGTGTTTGCAGCCGACGTGGACGGCGACGGCGACATGGATGTGCTGAGCGCCTCATTCCTCGACGACAAAATCGCGTGGTATGAGAATGACGGCAGCGAGAACTTCACCGCACACACGATCACTGCCGCGGCGGACGGCGCGCGCAACGTGGTGACCGCCGACATCGACGGCGATGGCGACTTGGACGTCGTTTCCTCGTCCGATAACGACGATACCATCGCCTGGTACGAGAATGAGGCGATCGCCGCCGGCAGCATTGCCGGCCGCCACATCTTCTACAACGACTCGTTCTTCGACAAGAACACGGCCGGCTTCTCGGTCAGTGACGATGCGGCCATCGATCCGGTCCGCTCGGCGTACCTGCCGGGTGCCGGCAACGCCGTCGACGCCAACGTCACCGGATTCGACCACGGCATTAACGGCATCATGATCGACATCGCCCGGGGCACGAACATCGCGCCGATCACCGCGGCCGACTTCGTGTTCAAGGTCGGAAATGACAATTCGCCTAGTTCCTGGGCGGCCGCCCCGGCTCCCAGCGCCGTCCAAGTGCGGACCGGTGCCGGCGTAAGTGGTTCCGACCGCGTGGACCTCATCTGGACCACGGGCGCCATTCAAACGCAGTGGCTCGAAGTCCAGGTGCTGGCAAACAGCAACACCGGCCTGCCAGACAAGTTCGGCGGCGGAATCGGTGACGTGTTCTATTTCGGCAACGCGGTCGGCGATTCCGGGACAGGAAATAGCGCGTTTGGTACATTCGTCAATGCAACCGACGAGATCGGTGCCCGCAACAATCCCCACGGCTTCGGCAACCCGGCCACCGTTGACGATCCGTTCGATTACAACAAGGATCGTTTCGTCAATGCAACCGATCAGGTCATTGCGCGGAACAATCCCTTGCCTTTCTTGAATCGCTTGCGGAGGATCAACATCGGCACCGGCGGCCCATTCGCGCCGCAAGGCGACGACGATCCGGCCGGCGACGCGAGCGGCGTCGCAAGCGGCGGCCAGTCCGCTGCAATCAACGGCGACGCCGGCATCGCCTCGGCCCTGGCAGCCAAGTCGAGCGCGTCCGTTTCGCCGTCCCTGCCGGCCAGCACCGCCGCGCGACTTGCCTCCGCATCCCCGGCTGCGGCTGCCGCCATTGACACCGGTCTGCTGCTCGAAGCCGAAGATATCGGCAGCGACGACCTGACCGACGCCGCCTCCGACCTGGACGACGAGCTGCTCGACGCACTGGCGATCGGCATTGCACTTGGCTAGTGCCAGCTCGAGGGGCATTGCGAACGGCGCAGCCTGTGTCGGTGGAGCCGTTTCGGATGGCGTGCGCTGCGCGCGGTCCTCGATTCCATCGAGTCTCGCGCGTCTGCAGTACTACACACAAAACCCGTGAGAACAGGCCGCACCGCCAAAGTAGACGGGTAATCGAACGTGAGATTCCGGCAGAGTTTACAAGAGCGAGGGTGAAGGGACTCGAACCCTCGGCCTCCAGCGTGACAGGCTGGCGCTCTAACCAACTGAGCTACACCCCCGGGTCGGATTTCGGTGCGGGCGGCGCGACGCGGGCTGGGCCGGCGCCCTGTCCCGTATGATCCGAAATCGTGTCGAGACTTCGAATTATAGCCGGCCGACAAGGGCTCGCAAGGGGAAGTCGCCCGCCACAAACCGGCAGGCAACGCGAGCAATGCGGGCGACAACGCACGGCGCTCGTGGCCGGTTGTTCTGACGGCTGCGGGGACTGTTTGGTCGTCGTTCGGTCTCTGCCCGGCGGACCCCAGTGGACCCTTGGGCCGCCAGACGTCGAAGGTCGTCAGCCGCTCGCCAGTGAATCGAACCGGGCGTACGGGCCAACCCGCAATACGGGGCGTAACGGTTGTTCGGCCCGTAGCGATTCTTTCGATGCGCGTGCACAAAGCGCCGTACCTTGCCATCCGCGAAGTGGGGTTTTTGGTACTGTGCGCGGGCCAGCATGACCTAGGATTTGCACAGAGAAGTTGCCGCGCGACCGTTGTTGCCGGCTGCCGGGGCGACCGGTCCGCAATGTTCGTTGCGGCGTGCCGGTCGTGTTGGCATTCGGCGATTTCGGCGTGTTGCATGCCCTTCGGGCAGGAGTTGAGCTATGTCGTTCAACCAGTTGTATCGCTCAGTGATTCAACCACTGGAGCGCCTCGATTTCCAGCAAACCGTGTTGCTGGTCATCGTGATCGTGGCGATCGGCATTTATTGCCTGCGAGGATTCGGTTCACGGCACAACTACTAGGTTCGGCGGGTTCGGCGTTACAGGGGCAGGTGGATTGCGACAGTTTCGAGACGTCCGCGGACCTCTCACACGCGCACGAAGAATAGGAAAACGCAATGGACTTCACCTACAACATTCCCTTGCCCGTGGCATTGGCGGTAATCGCCGTCCTTGGTTATCTGGCTGGCCGCACCTCGCGGGCCCGAGCGCTGAACGAGGCGGACAAGGCCCGCCGCGAGCTGCGTCGCGCCAAAGCGGTCGCGAAGGAACTGGAGCAGATCGCCGAGGGCGTACGCCGACAACTGGCGTCGCACCACATGAGCATTGCGCGGTTCAAGGACCGGGTCAGCGAGTTGTCCGACCACGACAAATCGGCCGGTTGGAGCGAACTGGGACGCGAGGCGGAGCAAATTCTCAAACCCACGCTGCGCTTGGCCGAGCAAATTTCGCGGGCGTACGACGAGATCCGCCAGCAGACGAATCACTTGATGTCGTTCACCGAGGTGCGGACCGATCCGCTGACGCGCGTGAGCAATCGTCGGGGACTCGACGAATCATTGAATTCCTTGTTTGCCCTGTTGGAGCGATATAACCAACCGTTCTCGTTGGTGATTTTTGATATCGACCATTTCAAACAGGTCAACGACACCAAGGGGCACTTGCACGGCGATCGCACATTGCAAGCGATTGCCGCGCTGCTGGACGACACGGTGCGCGATACCGACATCGTCGCCCGCTATGGCGGCGAGGAGTTTGTGGTGGTGATGACGCACACCGAATCGGAAGACGCCTGCCGCTTTGCCGAACGGGTGCGGCTGTCGGTCGAGACCGAAGTCGGGCTGACGATCAGCGGCGGCGTCGCCCAGGCGGTCAACGGAGACAATCAGCAGACGCTGCTCTCCCGAGCCGACGCGGCGCTTTATAGCAGCAAGGCCGCCGGACGGAACCGCATCTTCCGCCACACCGGGTTAGAGATCGAGCCGTCGAGCGTCGAACCGGCTGAAATCGATCAACTCGAGCCGCAACCGGCCGGATAGTCGCGTCTTGCCGCCTCGATGGTCGTGACTTTGGGGGGCGACCAAATGTCGCGGCTGGGCAAACCTTCTCGACGGCGCCAACGCTTGCGGCCTGCGCCTAGCGACGGATTGGCGCGTTGGGTGTGCAGTCGCGTTGACGGATTGCGAACCACGATTTACCATTCAGGTGAACAGCGCGCCGGCCGCCTGCAAAGAGCGCGCACACCGCACCTCGCATGCACATTGGGAGGGTACCAATCATGCCGCTTTTCGAAGTCGAGACCGACAGCCACATCATCATCACTTGGGCCTCGGACGAGGACGCCGCTTCGGCGGTTGTCAACGACGCCTATCCGGCAGATCGGGTGACTCGACTTACGAAACGCCCGCGCGACACGTGGGTCATCTCGAAGAGCGCGTTGGGTATCTCGACGGAAATCGATCCTTGTACGACGGCCCGCGATTGTCTGGCCAAAGCGAGCGGCGACAAGGTCCACGCGATTCGACTCTACATGCACGAGACCGGCTCCGACTTGGAACGATCGCGCAAGGTCATCGAGTCGAACATGGTGATGGGCTGGTAGGGCAGCGACGGGCCGGCAGGGCAATCGGCAGGTAACGCAGCGTTTGTTTGGTAGGGCAGTGTTCGTCTGGCAGAGCACAGTCGCGCCGTGTCGCCCGGCTCGAACTTCGAAGTGCTTGAATCCCGCGCTCTTTTCTCGGTTAGCTGCGCGGATATGTCTTTCGCCGCGCGGATTGGCTAATCACCGCCGACTGCTGTTCCTCCATTCGGTCTTCGGTTGCGCACCAGCGAACAAAGATCATTGCAATCACAGATGTTCTCATTCAGATTGAGACGATGGAGCAGCGCTAGGCCGAAATGAAATGACAGGTGTTACAACCGCAAAACAGATGTGATCGTCCGTGCCTCGGGCGTTCCTCCGCCATCATGCGCGTTACGTCCGAATCGTTGGTTGGCGCGGTTGTCGTAGTCGCCGTAACCGCGGTCGCGAGCCTGATCATCGGATGCCGGTTTGTTGCTGACAAGCCACGCAACCTTTCCCCGGATGATCTCGCGGTGATGCTTGAACTTGTCAAAAATGACAAGATTGAATGGGACGGAGACGTTGGTGGTCTCTTGCCTCTCCCATCGGATAGGTTAATCCGCGCTCTTGAGTCACACGGTGATTCGTGGATTCCGATTCTTATGGTGTTGCTAGAGGATCGAGAGCGGTTTGCCGCGGCCCACGTTGCGATTACCGTTCTAACGGACGCGGACCGAACGCGCAACAGCACGCATTGGAATGGATTGCATGTTGAGCTGAACGCCGATGGATCGGCCACGTATGATCCAGATGACATTCCCACGCTAGTGAAATACTGGAAGAAGTTGCAACCTGGCCGCTAAACGTGGGTTCGACTAATGTCAACATTGCGTACGCATGAGTTTCCGATTTGAGGAAATCGGCACTAGGCACAATAGTCCCACGACCTAATTGGGATCTTCGCGCACTCCGCGAATTGACACTCGGTTCGCCGACAGTTTATCGTACCCGATGGCGGCCAAATTGCGTGCCGCACGTTGGGGGTATCGATGGCGCGTCGACTCGCTGAATCGTTGATCGTGGTTGCGTTGTTGGCTGGCGCAGCGCGGGCCAGCGACCCATTCGAACAGGAAGTCGTACCGGTTTTGGTGCGGCACTGCGCCGGCTGTCACAACAGTAGCGATCCGGCCGGCGGGCTCGACCTCACGCGCCGCGATGGGGCCCTGGCCGGTGGCGATAGCGGCTCGCCGGCGATCGTGCCAGGCGATGCGAAGCAAAGCTTGCTGCTTGAGCGAATTCGCGACGGCGAGATGCCGCCGGAAGGGCAGGGCAGGGCGGTCGCGCCCGAAGACCAGCAGCGGCTCGAAGCCTGGATCGGCGGCGGCGCGGCGTGGCCGGCGAACCGGGTGCTCAGTCCGTTCGAGTTCACGACCGACACCCGCGCCGGATTGGATTGGTGGTCGCTTGCGCCACCGCGGCGTCCGACATTGCCGCGTGTCAAGAACATGCGACGTGTGCGCACGCCGGTCGATGCGTTCGTGTTGGCCCAGCTCGAAGAGCGCGGGTTTTCGCTAGCGAGCGATGCCGATCGGGCCACGCTGATCCGTCGCGCGTCGTTCGATCTGATCGGATTGCCGCCCACGCCCGAGCAGGTTCAAGCGTTTGTCGCCGATCCGGCACCGGACGCGTATGAACGTCTGATCGACCGTCTGCTGGCTTCGCCGCACTACGGGGAACGGTGGGCCCGACACTGGCTCGACGTGGTCCGCTTCGCCGAGAGCAACGGCTACGAAACCAACACGGCCCGCACGAACGCCTGGCCGTATCGCGATTGGGTCATTCGAGCGATGAACCAGGACATGGACTATCGGCGGTTCATTCTCGAGCAATTGGCCGGTGACCAGTTCGGAGCCGATGCGGCCACCGGAATGCTGGTTGGCGGGCCGCACGACACGGTCAAGAGCCCCGACATCGGCCTGACGCTCCAGCAGCGGATGAACGATCTGGACGACATGATCACGACGACCGCCGGGGCCTTCCTAGGGCTGACGGTCGGGTGCGCGAAGTGCCACGATCACAAGTTCGATCCAGTATCACAGAAGGACTACTACGCGCTGCAAGCGATCTTTGCCGGCGTGGAACATGGCGAGCGCGAGTTGCGCACGCCAGATTCCGATCGGCGCAAACGCCGGGCGCAAACGCTGCGCGCCGAGTTGGCCGACTTGCGGTCGCAAATCGATTCACTTTGGATGCGGCACCAGCCGATTGCCCGGGTGGGAGCTTCTCCCAACGCGACGCTACGGCCCGCAGTGCGGGCGACGATCAACGTCGATCGGTTTGAGCCGGTCGTGGCCCGAATGGTGCGGTTCGCTGTCTTGGCCACCAATCAATCGGAGCCGTGTCTGGACGAGCTCGAGGTCTTCGCGGCGGACGATCCGCAGCGCAACGTGGCGCTGGCCTCGCACGGTGCGATTGCGGACGCATCGGGCACCTACGCGGGTGGAACAACCAAATTGCATCGCCTGGAGCACATCAACGATGGCAAGTACGGCAACGGCCGCAGTTGGATTTCACACGAAGACGGGGCCGGTTGGGTGCGCATCGAATGGCCCGAACCAATCCGCATTGACCGGGTGGTGTGGGCGCGGGACCGCGAGGGAAAATATTCCGACCGCTTGCCGACGCGCTACAAGATCGAAGTCAGTGCGGCGGGCAACCAGTGGCAGACGGTGGCGACCAGCGAAGACCGCAAGTCGCTCGAGTCGGACGACGACGGATCGCGATCGGCCGGCGGCGACGCATTGGCGGGCCTGCCCCCGGACGTGGCCGAGGAGTATCGCCAATTGAAAAAGGAGGCGGCGTCGCTGCAAGAACAGATTGCGGCACTCGCCCCGCGAATCGTTTACGCCGGCGCCTTCAAGCAGCCCGAAGCGACCCATGTGTTGTATCGTGGTGAGCCATTGCAGAAGCGCGAGCCAGTCGCGCCCGGCGGCATCGCCTCGGTGGGCGATCCACTCAGGTTGCCGGACGATGCTTCGGATGCCCAGCGGCGGCTGGCACTTGCCCGCTGGATCGGAAGCGACTCGAATCCGCTGACGGCACGGGGCGGCGCGGATCCGGCCTGCGTACAACAAGTGCGCCGAAGGCGGGGGGCCACGACACGCGCACCGGGATGGGGTGGTGGACGGCCATCGCATCCTGAGTTGCTGGATTGGTTAGCGACCGAGTTGGTCGCCCAGGGCTGGCGATTAAAGTCGCTGCACCGCACGATCATGTTGTCGAGTACCTATCGACAGGCAAGCAACTACCGCGCGGCCCCGGCCAAGGCGGATCGCGATGGAACCCTGCTATGGCGCTACGGACCGCGGCGACTCGAGGCCGAAGCCATTCGCGACGCAATGCTGCGGACCAGCGGCGTGCTCGACGTGCGAATGGGCGGACCGGGCTACGACGTGTTCGAACCGAATACGAACTACGTGAAGGTCTACAAGCCGAAATCGGTCTTCACGCCGGCCGAATGGCGGCGGATGGTCTACCAAAACAAACCACGGATGGAACAGGACGCCACGTTCGGCGCGTTCGATTGTCCGGACGCCAGCCAGGCGATGGCCCGGCGCAACGTTTCCACGACCGCGCTGCAATCGCTCAACATGCTGAACAGTCCGTTCGTCGTGCAGCAGGCCGAGCAGCTTGCCGAGCGGCTGCGGCGCGACGCGGGCGACGACGTCGACGCCCAAATCGAGCGCGGGTTTCGCCTGGCCTTTGGTCGCGACGCGGAGGCCGACGAACGCAGCGCCGCACGGCAACTGATCGAAGCGCACGGCCTGACGGTTTTCTGCCGGGCGCTGTTTAACGCCAGCGAGTTTTTGTACGTGAATTAGGTTTGGCCGGTTGATGACCGATCGGCCGACGAGAAGCATGGATCCGATCCTTTCCAACTCTGGACGCCGTCTGCTGGATCGCCGGCGGTTCTTGACGCACTCTGCCGATGGGTTGGCCGGGATCGCGTTGGCCAGCTTGATGGCGTCCCAGGGTCTGCTGGCTGCCGAGACATCGCCGCTACGGCCCGCCATTCGACCCGAGCAGCCGCTGGGCGCGCGGTTGCCGCACTTCGCCCCGAAAGCCAAACGCGTGCTGATGATCTTCTGCTCGGGCGCGTGTAGCCACGTCGACACGTGGGACTACAAGCCGGAACTGATCAAACGGCATAACACGCCAATGCCCGGCAGCGATGAGCTGGTTACTTTCCAGGGCAAGAGTGGCAACCTGATCAAGAGTCCCTGGAAGTTCAAGCCGCGGGGCCAGAGCGGCAAGTACATTTCCGACTTGCTGCCGAAGCTGGCCGCGTTGGCCGACGAGATGTGCTTCATCCACTCGATGACGTCGAAGACCAATACGCACGGACCCGGCGAAAACCACATGAGCACGGGCTTCACGGTCGACGGCTATCCGAGCGCTGGCGCTTGGATCTCGTACGCGCTGGGCAGCGAGTGCAACAACCTGCCTGCGTTTGTGGCAATACCCGACCCGCGCGGCGTACCGCAAGCGGGCCCGAACAATTGGTCGAGCGGGTTTTTGCCGGCCGTGTTTCAAGGAACAGCGTTCAACGCCGACACGCCGATCGCCCATTTGCAAACGCCAGATCGGTTCGTAGCGGCCGACGAGCGGGCATCGCGCGATTTCTTGAAACTGCTCAACGAGAAACACCTGGAGCGTAATCCCCAAGACAGTGAGCTGGCGGCGCGCATCGCCAGCTACGAACTGGCGGCCCGGCTGCAACTCAGCGCGCCGGAAGTGAGCGACCTGGCGCGAGAATCCGCGACGACGCACGCCGAATACGGCACCGACGATCCGAACAAGCTGAAAGCTGGCTTTGCGCGGAATTGCCTGCTGGCGCGACGATTGCTCGAGCGCGGCGTGCGCTTCGTGCAGTTGTTCAACGGCGCGTATGCGATGGGCGAGGGTGTCGGCAACTGGGACGGCCACAAGACGCTCAAGTCGCAGTACGAAGTGCACGCGCCGATACTCGATCAACCGGCGGCGGCCCTGCTCAAGGATCTGAAGCAGCGGGGCATGCTGGAAGACACGCTCGTCGTCTGGACCACCGAGTTCGGCCGCATGCCGACATTTCAGGCGGGGGCCAACGGACGCGACCACAATCCCAAGGGCTTCACTGTCTGGCTGGCCGGCGCCGGCGTGAAGCGGGCCACCAGCTATGGCCAGACCGACGAGTTCGGTTATCAGGCCGTAGAGAACGAGTCGAGCGTTTACGAGCTACACGCCACGATCCTGCACCTGCTCGGGCTCGACCATCATCGGCTGAGCTACTTCTACAACGGCACGGAGCAGCGGCTCACGTTCGTGCACGGTCGGGTGATCGAAGACGTGTTGGCCTGACGGGCGCCGGCCCGCGCGTCTGGCGAAGCGCGGCGCGGCACGAACGTGGCGCAACCGCACGAAGCTAGATCGCACCTACGAAACGGAACTTAATAGCCGT
>CALFYT010000097.1 GCA_937952415.1 uncultured Planctomycetaceae bacterium
CGACTTCCCCGGGCACAGATCCCCTTACGCCGCTGGGCTGTCGAAATCTTCGGTCTGGATTGGCAAAGCCAAGAGCAAGCACTTACCGCCACGCCGCTGCATGCGATTGACGTGGCCTGTAAGCCTTTTGGCCGGTGACCCGGCGTGCCGCCAGACGCTGGCCCAACGCTTCGTTACAGCACGCCTTGCACGCCTGTCGAAACAGGTCGCACCGCACCGTCGCGCCGAGGACGCCTGGCTCTCTGGGCAGTCGGGACAAGAGGCCCACGCTGCCGTTCGACTCACACGCCGTGAACAAGTTCTCCTGTAGCACACCTTCGTCCAACCAGTTTCATTTCACTGTACAGAAAGTGCGCCGCCGATCAACGACGGAATTAGGCCACTCGGCGAGAAATGTTTTCGTGCGTCGCGCGTGCGCGCTTCGGAAAGCACGCTGCAATCCATTCGCGCGGTGGCCTAGTTTGGATCTTGACAAAGGGTTGTCGACGATCAGTCCGCAGCGCAACGCACGGTGATGGCCGGCATGTTGGGCCAACGGCCCAACCGATACCAGCCTGGGGCGTCGCCCCAGGTAATCGGCGAAACCGTCCACTATCGAGGACCAAAGGTCCGGCCCATCGGTTCCTCCGCAGCGCTCGACGCGTGCGGTGCGCCATGAATCGGGCCTTCAGCCCTTTTGTATTCGCACGGGCACGCATTCCTGGGGCGTTGCCCCAGGCTGGTATGAAGCGCACCTTCGGTGCTCAGGGAAATGTTTGACGAACCGATGGGATTGTAAGACGATCTCGCCGTCTGAAAGCGCACCGCACCGTCGCGCTCGCTATACAGACGAAGAGCCCTAGCTTGCGCTGCGGGTTGGTGTGGATACGACGCAGCACGCCAACCCGACGCGAGAGCACACTTCGGCCAACGCGCAGCGCGCGCTTCGCTGCACGACTCACCCAACGCGCGACACGCGCTTCGCGGTACAACACACCCGGCGCGGCAACGGCGCGCTACCCGAACAGCTTCGTGACCGGTTCGGCTTTGACCAGCTCGCGAGGCTGGTTCAGGTGGTTGTAGACGATCGTCGCCGGGTTGATGCCCACCGAGTGGTAGACCGACGCGATCAGCTCGATCGGGTGGACCGGGTTTTCCAGCGGAGCCGACGCCGTGGCGTCGCTCTTGCCGTACACAAAGCCCCGCTTGGTGCCGGCGCCGGCCATCACGGCCGTGTAGCAGTAGGGCCAGTGGTCTCGCCCGTCGTCGGTGTTGGAATTGCCCGAAGTGCTCACGCCGCGCTGCGGGCTGCGGCCGAACTCGCCGACGGCAACGACCAACGTGTCGGCCAGCATGCCCCGTTCGTCCAGATCGGAGATCAGGGCCGACAGGCCGGCGTCGAGCATCGGCGAAGACTGGTTCTTCATGCGGCTCGACAAGCCGACGTGGACGTCCCAGGAATGGTTGTCGCTGTTGGCGACCTTGGGCCACACGACCTCGACGACGCGCGTGCCGGCTTCGACCAGGCGACGAGCCAGCAGGCAGCTTTGGCCGAACGTGTTGCGGCCGTAGCGATCGCGGGTCTCGGGTGCTTCGGCATTGAGATTGAACGCGTCGCGGGCCCGGCCCGAAACGATCAGCCCCAGGGCCTTGTCGTAGTATTCGTTCAGGTCGTACTTGGCCACCGCCTTGTCCACTTCGGGCATGCCGTCGTTGAGCAAGTCGCGCAGCCGGGAACGGCGCTCGAGGCGGGCCGACGAAACTTCCGGCCGCAGGTTCAGGTCGTCGACCTTGATCCGATCCATCTTGTTCATGTCCATGTCGTCGCCGGACGGATACAAGTAGTACGGATCGTAGGCCCGACCGAGGAAGCCGGCGGTGCCGCCCTTGCCGACGACGTTGCTCTCTTGCAACGGGCGGGGCAGCATCACGAACGGCAGCATCGGCACGGTGGGCGGCTTGATGCGAATGATGTTCGAGCCGAACGTGGGAAAGTCTTTCGGGCTGGGCGGCTCAAGCTGGCCGGAGGGGCTTACCTTGTCGGTCGTGTAGCCGGTGTGGATCTGATAGATCGCGGCCGTGTGATTGAACAGGCCGACCGGCGTGTAGCTGACCGAGCGAATCATCGAGAACTTGTCGTTGATTTGCGCGAGCTTCGGCAGCAGCTCGGTGAACTGGATGCCGGGCAGTTTGGTCGGGATCGGCTTGAAGACGCTGCGGACGTTGTCCGGAACGTTCTCCTTCGGATCCCACAGGTCGAGATGGCTCGGTCCGCCCTGCAGGTAGACCATGATCACGTGCTTGGCCTTGTTCCACCCAGGTCCGCCGCCGGAGTTCGGCTCGACGTTGGCGTGGGCCTGTTTGAGTTCGAGCATTTGGGCCAGGCTGAGTCCCAAGACCGACGATCCACCGACGCGCAGCAAGTCGCGCCGCGTCATGCCGGCGCCCCGATCACAAAGGTCGTTACCGAGTTGACCTGGGATCCGTAACATCGTCTGACACCTCCGGTGAGTGTTGGCCGGTCGATCGTGCGACGTCGCGCCTGCGTGGCGCAGGACGCCACTCGTGCGATAACGGTTGTCAGCCGCGTCTGGCGTGACGCGCGCGTGGGGCGCGTTGCAAGTCTTGGCGGCTGGCGGGTTTGTCGTTCGCTAGCTAACCGGGCAGTATAGCCGGTTTTGCGCGCGATTGTCAATCGAACGGGGGATGTGGCTAAAATGCCAGAGGGGGCAAGCGATGGTGCCGGTGGTGATCGCGACGGTCGCCGTAACTGTTGTTCCACAGGAAGCTTGAAGTCCATGACGATTGCCACGCCGAAACGCCGCTGGTTGCGCTTCTCGCTGCGGGGGATGTTCGTCCTGGTGACGGTCCTCGGCGTATGGCTCGGTTGGAACGCGAGCATCGTACGACAACGGCAAGCTGCACGTGCGGAGTTTTTGAACGAGGGATGGGAGTTAAACCGGGATGGTTCGCCTGACCCGATCCGTTTGCCTTGGATTCGGAGGCTGCTGGGCGACGAACGAGTCGGCGCGATCTATGTAGATGGGGATGAAGGTCCGTTGCCCTGCTAGGGCATAATGCTTGATTTCGAGCATTGAGCCCAAGCACGTTTCCCCAACAGGAGCAACGGACATGTCTAGGATACCGGTTTTCGTCGGTTTGGACTATCACCAGGCGTCGGTTCAGGTGTGCGTTTTGAACGCCCAAGGACGGCAATTGCTCAACCGCGATTGTCCGAACGATTGGAAGGCGATTCGGCGGATCGTACAGCGATGCGGCGAGCCTCGACGGGTGGCCATCGAGGCGTGCAACGGCGCTGCGCACCTGGCCGATGAGTTGATTGCTCATGCGCGTTGGCGTGTGCGATTGGCACATCCGGGATACGTGGCGCGACTCAAGCAAAGTCCTGACAAGAGCGACCATGACGATGCCCGGCTGCTGGCGGACCTGGAGCGCGTGGGCTACCTGCCGCCGGTGTGGCTGGCGCCCGAAGCGGTGCGTGAGCTACGACGGGTCGTTCGCTACCGTCAGCAGCTCATCGGCGAACGCCGCAACATCAAGTTGCGGGTCTCGGCCTTGCTCCGCGAGCAACGGCTGTTTTTGCGTGGCAAGGCTTGGACGAAGGTCTGGCGGAGATGCGTCGTTTCGCTGGAAGAACTGAGCGAACAAGCGCGTTGGATCGTGCAGCGTCAAGTCAGCCGCGTCGAGCAGTTGGAAGAGGAGATCGCCACGGTCGAACAGCGGCTGGCGCAGATGACACGCGACGACGCGGTGGTCGCGAAGCTCCTGGAGCAAACAGGAGTCGGACTGATCACGGCCGTGACGATGCGGGCCGAGATCGGCCGTTTTGGTCGGTTCCGGACAGGCAAGCAGTTGGCTCGCTTCTGCGGCCTTTCGCCACGTAACGCATCCAGCGGCACGCGTCAGGCCGACGCCGGGCTGATCAAGGCCGGCAACCC
>CALFYT010000098.1 GCA_937952415.1 uncultured Planctomycetaceae bacterium
TGGCTACGTGTCTACGAAACCGGAGGTTACTGGTTCGAGCCCAGTCGGGTGTACTGACCTAGCACGGAGGTAGACCTAGTGAGTAAGGACAAGCCGAAACCACCAGCGAAGCCAACGCCGCGACCGCCGAGACCCGATGTGACAGCGTATTCGAAGCCAAAGCACGGGACGAGTTACGTTTTTGGCGCTGATGAGAAACCACCGAAGCCACCAGCGAATCCAGCGCCGCGACCTGATGAAAACACGCGCGATGGAGGTAGCAGCAAATGAGTAAGGAACGCCCTGCACCACCACCGAAGCCAACGCCGCCACCGAGACCAGATGGAGACGGATTCGGCGGGCCTGTTCCGAATCCTAAGAACTGATGCCGAACACGACCGGGATCAGGCAAAAGAGACCGGCAAGGATAAGATACATCGCCACGTTGTAATGGTAGCCGATTATGACTTCGAAAACTCGGATGCCGGAGCAGGTCAAATGGAGTGACGATGCAATTCGGTCGCGAGGGTCAAGGGCCGATCCAAGATCTTCGCGTAAGTCTTGAATGGTGGGCGCTGATGGGATCTGAACCGTGCGGCGAGAAAGAATCAACAACGCAATTGCCAGAAGGAACAGAACGAACGCACTTTGCATACATGCCGTTATTGGAAACTCGAACACGCGTGAAGCAGACGCCATGAAGACGATCATCCCGGAGGAAAACTTAATCATCGAATCGCGTTTCTCGTCGAGCCGATCCAGTGTTTCCATTTTGTCGTGGTACTTCAGTCGCGCCTCTTCCAGCAGCACCTGTGATACTTCGGGTTCGAGTTTGATTTCATTTCCGTCTGCGTCGCGGCGTACGAAAGCGTCTACGCGGGCTTCTTCCGAAATGTACGGTTCACGGTCCGTGTATTTCGGAGGATTGATCAAACTGTCAAAGAAGTCGAAGAGGTTCATGGACTTAATCGTACAAGAGCCCACGGGCGAGCGGTAGAGCAATGAACGCGAAAGTCATTCTGATCGTCGTTGGTGTTGTATCGAGCACCATCGTCCTTGGGTGTGGCGGCTGCATGATGTTAGTGATGGTCGCCGGCGTTGCGAGTCATGACGATGGCGCGCGAAAGACGGTGGCTAGACCAACCTTTATTGACCAAAGCGGGCAAGGTACAGACACGGAACAGCAAGAGCGGATGAAGATCTATTCGCAGCTGAAAACCGCGGGAATCTTTTACAAGTTAGTGACCGATGCGCCTGGGGCACCGCGTCTGTATGTGATGCCGAAGTACTTCCAGTTGCCAGCCGACCAGCGGCGTGACTTCGCTGCGGTGATGTTTGCCTACGTGTACAAGTTGCCCGCCGGCGGGACGGCACGGGAACGGGCGACGATAAGAATTTATGACGCAGTTCAAGACCGCGAGTGGGGAAGCTACTCGCAAGATCTTGGTTTGCAACGGAGCACTATCACATTCTCTGGCATCTAACACACCGCGGGGGCGCTGACGTGCCGAATCGTGCAAAATTCGTTGTCAGCGTTCCCGCTTTCACAGGACGACGGTATAATCGGAGGCATGATTTCAATGCCAAAAGAAGTGGTATCGGTGGCGATGAGCGCATTTTGTGCGAACGTCAAACGAGTCATCGAAAGCAGCGACAAGTCACTGTCTGACATCGCGCGCGAAACAGGCATGAGTCTCTCGGGACTCAGCCGATTGCTGAACGGCGATGGGGCGTGCACCATTCCACGCGCGGAGCGCATCGCCATCTCGTTGGGGGTGCCGCTCGAAGAACTTCTTTCTAAGAAATAATTTTGTCGAAACGTGGGGTTGACTTGTTTTGCACAATCGTGCAAAACTGTCGACGCACGATTCGGCATCTTCTTGGCTGCTGTTTTAGCCGCCTTCGGGGATGCGTCCCGAAGTGATTTCACTTCGACGATTTGCGTGCGTTGCTGCGCGCTGGGGTTTCTTGTGGAAATGCCGGCGTGAAGGGATTTGGAACTGGAACGGTCGAACGGAGCGGCTAACATGATAGGCTCGTACTGTTGGGGCAATCACCAGTACTCCCGACGGACTGGGCGTCGCAGGGATGATAGCTCGCGCTATCTGCGTGTAAGGACAGTCAGGATCGTAGTCAGGTGGCGCGTGAAGGCACCACATGACAAAGCATCTCGTTCCGCATCCCTTGTTCTGGACTGTCGACTCTACGGCCATCGAATCGGAGGCCTCTCCCATGCCAGCGTTAGCGCTACGGCTTTTTCCGGAGCCGCCGCCAGCATCTGTTCCGCCATCGCCACCCAAGATCGATCGGAGCACGTGGACGATTGCGGAGGCCGTGGACGGCTATATCGACGACGTGCTTCGGCCGAACGGCGGCAAGGCCGCGACCATGACGCAGTATCGTACGGCCCGGCGATACTGGGACGACTGGATGGAATCCAGGCAACCTGGGCTACTGGATTTGACCGAAAACCACCGGTCGATGCGACCGGTGGTTCTGCTAGCGGCGGAAACCACGACGGCGGAACTCAAGGAGTTTCGCAACTGGGTGCAGCAGCGGGCGAAGGGCAAGAACCCTTCGCGAACGGCCAACAAGCAGCTGAGCTGCCTCAAGACGGTCCTGACGTGGTTACACGAAGAGGAGGGCACTCAGCCGCCCCACTTCCCGAAGCCGCTGAAAACGCAATCTGTGGCCGACAAGCTGTATCTGTCGCTGGACGAGCTGGATCGCCTGTACGACGCGACCACGCGGGCCAGCTGGCCCACCGTCAACGGATCGCTGAAACCGCTCTGGCATCCGCCGGGCGTGTACTGGCGCTGCCTGCTGGCGCTGTACTTCAATTACGGCTTCGATACGCAGATGCTGACGGCCTACGCGGCCGACAAGCAGCCGCTCTGCTGGCGTCATATTCGCTGGGCTCCCGAGTATCCCGGGGACGACAGCAACGCGACGAACGACCACGGCTGGCTGTGGTACGTTCGCACGAAGACTGCCGGCGCGAAGCCGGAACCGCTGGTGATGCCGCTGAATGCGTGTGTCGCCGCGCATCTGAAATCGATTGCACCGCCCAACGGCTGCGATCCGGACGCGAGACTCTTCGACTTTCCGCGCTGCCGCAAGTCGCTCGACGTGCAGTGGTCCGCGTTGTGTCACGTGGCCAACGTGCGGCCGAAGCCGGACTTGCACACGGGGCAGGAGCGCAAGTACTTGCTCAAGCACTTGCGCAAGACCTGCAGCACGTATCACGAGACCAACATGCCTGGCGTGTCGCCGCTGATCCTGGGACACGCCAAGCGAGCGCTCAGCGAGATCACGTATCGACACTACGCCCATCCGGCGATGGCGCTGGTCGAAGCGCTGAACTCACTGACGCAGCCGTCCACGTTCGCGCGGATCTTCGAAACCGAAGACCCGCAGCAAATGCTGTTTTGATTGGAGTCATCCGCGGCGGTTCATTCATTCGGACGGTACGTCGCCGGCCGGCTGTCGCGAACTTTGGGTCCGCACGTCACGCACTACCTGTACTGCAGACTCCATGCTGGCCGTACTTGTCACCGCGGGGCGTGCGGATTTTTTCAGCCACACGGAATCCTCAGTCGGACTGGGGAAACTCCCAGGGGCGCTATCGATCTGGGTCGGTAGCGTCCCGCTTTTTTGTTTCGTCACGGAGGTAATCATGCTGATACTTACACGGAAGTTGAACGAAGACATTGTGATTAACAATGAAACGACCGTCCGGATCCTGGGGATCCGCGCCGGCCGCGTTCGGCTGGGGATCGAGGCGCCGCCCGACCAGCCAGTGCACCGCGCAGAAGTTCAGGCGATCGTCCAGGCGGAGGACGACGCCCCAACCACGGAGGCCGCGTAGATGCGAGCACTGTACTACGTGTGTAAACGCATCGACTCGCGAGTCGTGGCGGTCCGCGGGACACGGACCGCCATGCCTCTGTGGGAGGCGCTTAAAGAGCAGCGTCACCTAATCGCACGCGAGGGCTACGGCTTCGAGTTGCTGCCGGCCACGCGCCACAATTCGGCCTGGATCCACGGGCGCTGGCAGGCTACCGAAAACGTCCTGCCGTGTCTCTGGGAGCCGTGTCTGCGATTGCGATTGATTCGCAAGCCGAAACCTTCGCCGGCCAACACGATCAAGTACGAACCGCCGCCGAAGGCGATCGACATGCTGATGCAATGGCTGTTAGGGGGTGGCAAGTGATCCAAACACCGACGACCACCAGCACGCTGGCCGGCCGCTTGCGGCTGGCTCGCGAAATGGCCGGCCTGTCGATCGAGCACACAGCCGCGATGACCGGGATCGCCGCGGACGTGATCGAGCGCTACGAGCGCCCCGAGCTGGAACCGACGGTGACGGCGTTAGCGGCGCTGCAGGAGTTTTATCAGGTCAGCTGGGACTGGCTCTTGACGGGGCAACCATCGGCGCGTGCCGACCGGCACATCGCGCAAGTGAAGCGCACTGCCGTGTTTGACAATTTAACGACGTGGCAGCGGACCGAACTGGTGCAGCTGCTGCAGGCCTTGCTTTGATTCGTGGGCCCGCGACGGCAGCGCTGGGAATCCAGTTCCACGGCGCTGAAGGTGATCGATCACTGCCCCGATCGTCACCGCCGTCGCGGCCCGCCTTATGGGGTTGTTCTATGACCGAATCCGAACGACAGTACTACGCTAATCCGTCGACCGAAACGGTGTTGAAGGCGGTTCCGATGCTGCAATGGCGGCTGTGTCGAGATTGCGAATACGTGGGCTTGTACCGTGACAACATTCTGCCCGCGTGCAAGTGCCACGTATGCGGTTCTGCCGACACGCGACACATGCGCGAGGCCAACCGAGTCCTGCACCGTGCGGAGAAAGCGATCGAGCAATGACGCAACGCGCCCCTAACTATCCGCCGCCTGGTCGGAATCCGCATTGCATATTATGCAACGGTGATCCGGCGAAGGTTCGCGTCTGCCGGTACGGCCACGTCGAACAGTGCCATTATCCGTACACGTGCGACGCGGCCGCGTGCTCGCACCACGTCAGCGACGACCTGGACGAAGTCCGAGAAGATCACGCGGACTGGATCCGTAGCGGCCAATGCCCGTACTACGACGCCAGCGTATTGCCGTCGTAGGTCACGCTCCGCGTGACGCAACCAGATGGACCGAAGGTAAGGACACCGATGCAAAGAGTGCAACAGCAGCTAGAGTTTGACCTGCCGGACGGAACGCGCGAACGCCGCGCCGCCCTCAAGGACATCAGAGCCCACCGCTTCCGGCTGATCGAAGCGCTTGAACATGGCGACTTCGGACTGACGCGAGGCCAGCGCCGACGCGTCGTCTTCTTCTTGAAAGCGCTCATGAAAGCCGACTGGTCCGGCTGGGACGGCACCTGCACCGTCTACCAGAACACGCCGGCGCAGCGCCGTAGCGGCGACACGACCGTCTGCCTCTGCGATCAATTCTGCGTCGCCGGCAAATCGGTCGCCAACTGGCTCAACTGGTCGCGTCAGGCCAACGCGGTGCTCTGGTCCGTCGATACCGATCAGTGGGGCGTCCGTCGTACGACGATCGAAATCACGTGGCCAGAATTGGCCCGCGCCGTGGGCCTGCCGGTGCTTCCAGAATCCGTCACGAAACCCACGGACCAAACGGAAACGGTTTCCGACCAAACGGAAACGGTTTCCGACCAAACGGAAACGGTTTCCGACCAAACGGAAACGGTTTCCGTTTCATATACATCAGTTAGTCCAGTATTATCCAGTTCATCAACAACAGGTGAACATGCTGCTGCTGATGAAGTTTTGAAGGCGTGGCAGGTGGCGCACTGGTACCGCCGCGAGCTGATCGACACGGCCATCGCTCACGGACGATCGGCCGAGTACTTCCGCCGCGCATTGCAGATCTACGCGAAGCACCGGTCGCAATTCAAATCGCTAGGCGCGGTCCAGTACCTGCTGCGTCATGACGCCTGGCCCGTCGACGGCATCCCGCTACCGCGGCCAGCACCGCCGCCGCCGGATCCGCTCGACGATCTGCGCGGCGAACTGGGCGACGTCGTCGATCAGTTCCTGCAGCTGCCGCGCGACGAGTACCGCGCGTTCTTCGCTCGCACATTCGCCGGCGGCGCGGCAGCGGTGATCGACACGGTCGAGCGGCGCAGCTACGGCTGGCTCGATTACCTGCGAGACGTGATCAAGTGTTACGCGGCCTATCTGCGCGAGGTGACCCAATGACCGCTACGGCGCAGACCGAAACCGTCCGCGTCCCGTTGACACGTGTCAACGGCTGCTTTGTGGCCATCTACCTGCAGCCGATCGGTTCGGTCGTGGCCGCAGGCTACAGCACCGGTGGACCTGGTCACGGCAGCGTCCACGTCCAGCCGCGCGAATCGGTCGCGTACGCCAACCGCACCAACGCCATCGACGCAACGATCAGCGAGGTCGCTGCGTGGTGGCGTGATCGAGGCGTCGACCTGGTGGCCGACGAGCTGGCCGCAAAAGTGTTTTACGATTTCGACGTACTGGGTCGCTCGACCCTCAACCCCACGGAGTTTCCCATGCCGACCACTACCACCAAACCGAAGCCCAAACGCGGCCACGCCCGGCAACAGGTCGCGAAAGCCGCGGACCGTCACGGCGACGTCCAGGCCCTGCCGCTGGACAAGCTGCATAATCACCCGGCCAATCCGGATCCCACGCAGGCCGAGGTTCTGCAGATGGTCGAATGGCTCACCGACCGCGGGCAGGACGAAGCGATCACCGTTCGGCCGCTCGCCGATCCGGTCGGTCATTACGAAGTACTCGCGGGCAAGACGCGACTCGCCGCGGCCACGATGCTAGGCCTGGACACGCTCGACGCTCGCATCCGCACGGACCTGGCGGACGACCAGGCCGCGATTGATTTCATCGGCGCGAGCAACGCGCAGCGACGCACCGAAACGCCAATACGGCAGGCCCTGGTCATCCAGGCCAAGATCGACGCCGGCTGTCCGGTCGCTGATGCCGGCAAGATCTACGGTTTGCAAACCGAGGCCGCAGTGCGGAACAAGCTGCAGCTGTTGCGGTTGCCGAAGTACTGGCAGCAAGAACTCATTTCCGGGGAAATGGCCGAAAGTTGCGTGCGGCAGCTAGTGCCGTACGTTGTGCATCCCGCGATCGACAAACTGCTGCAGGCCGAACACGCCAAAGCCAAGAAAGAGGCAGACCGCTGGCCAGAGGACTATTATTTCCACTGGACGAACCGCAACGAGATCGCTCGCACAATTGACTTTCACATCGGCGAAAATTCCCGGCCGATGGACGACGGCGACGAACACCACTACGGCTACCAGGCCGGCAGTCATCCGCGTTTGTTCGACGTGGACGCATCCATCGAGAAGAAACTGCAAGTCGTCGCCCTGCCGCTGGGGAAAAACGGCGCACAAGTCCGCCGTGCATTAAACGTCGCCGAGTACGACAAATTGCAGAAGCCGCTGATCAAGCAGGTCAACGAAGCGAAGGCCAACGGCAAGAAGCCGTCGAAGACCGCGGCGAAAAAGAAACTCACGCCGGCGGCGCAGAAAAAAGAGGACGCCCGCAAGGCGAAAGAAGCCGCCGCGCAAACCGCAAAGCGTGTCACCGAATGGCGGCACCACTTCCTGCGGGTGCTGATCGCCTGTCACTTGCGTCACGGTAGCTGGGAGGCCTTGCTGCTCCACACGTTCGCCGCCGTGCACGTGCGCGACTACGGCCGCTGGTCGGACGCAGCGGCCTGCGCGGCATATTTCAGCGCGACGACGGGAAACCGGTTGCCAAAGTACGTCGCGCCGAAAGCCGGCGCCAAGTCAATCGACTGGTGGGATAGTTTGGTGCGAGCTGCCGACCCGGACGACGATCCTATCACAAACGCGGAGCTGATCCAGATGATGACCGTCCGCTTGCTGCTGTTCCCGTGGACGAATTTGCCATCTGAATTGGCCAAGGATCAGCCGTGCCTGAAAATGCTCGCGTTCGATGAAGTCCCGCAAAAGTGGCCGTACTGGAATCACGCCAGCATCGAGAGGATTGCCGAGCAGCTGGGCGTCACGATCGCCGCCGGCTGGAAGTTCGGCAGCAACGCGAACAACCCACAGCGCATGATGGTACAGCGCTTTTTCGAACTCCACACGCGCGGGCAGGTCGAAGCCCTCACGCAAGAACTCACTGGCCAGCCGTCGCAGGCGAAAACCAAAGCGGAGGCTATCGATTGGCTCATGCAGCGGCACGCCACTAAATCACCGCTTCCCCTGCCGGCCTCGCTCGGCGCTGCGAAGTCCAAGACCAGGCGTCGCAAGAAAAGGACGGCGACGCAATGAACATCGACAAAGCAAAGCGCCTGCTCGCCCACCTGCGCAACCGGACCGAAGCACGCGGAGCGACAGCGGCCGAAGCGGCACAAGCGGCCGAGCTGGCCGAACGGATCATGCGTCGATTCGGACTCGACGACCAGGCAACCGTCGACGAGAAGCTGGAACTGGAAATGCCCACCAAAGTATTCCCGGTCTGGGCACGGATCCTGATGTGGGCCTTGGAATCACGGTTTGGCGTTTCCGGTCAATACGTGATTCGCCGCGGAGAGCAATCGCGAGCGCAATTCGTCGGACCGGAACATCGCGTCAGTGTCGCGGCCTGGCTGTTCCGCGCCGTCGGCAACGATTTGCACAAGGCGTCCGATCGCACCGCGCGGGAAGCTGGCTATACCGGTCCGGAGCTGGTCAAGTTTCGTAATTCGTTTTCGACGTCCGCGGCGTGGGAAGTGTATATGAGACTGCTGCCGCGGTCCAAGCGCTCCAAAGTGGACGACGAACCGCCGAAGACCAATCGCCGGCCGCGAAAGTCTAAGCCGATGTCGTACACCGAATTCGCCGCCATCTCCACCGGCAGCGCATTCGGTCGCACCGTACCGCTAGACACCAACGCAATCGGCGAAACCGAAACGCTAGCCCTTGAATTTCAAAGTTCACGATGAAGTGAAAACATGAAACTGCAAATCACCGCGACTGATCAGATCACCAATATCGTCCAAATTAACCCGCCGCGCGATAAGCCCGACCATCGCGCACGGCGCTGATCGCGGTCGGGTTCAATTTTTTGTTATCCGCTTTTTGGAGTAGAGCATGATTACCGAAACGGCTTGTCCGAAATGCCAAACGCCAATGGAGCGCGGCATCACCGAGTACGGGCAGTTGTGCCCATCGTGCCTGTACTACGAGGACGATGCACACTGGGCGATGGAAGGCGAGTACATCGACGAGGAAGGCCAGCACGTGACGAACCCTCGCCGTGACGAATTTGATGAGCCGCCGCAGCGTGATCCGTGCCGTGATCCCCAGGGCCGTGCCATGTGCCGGACGTGCGGGCATGGTCTCGATCACTGTTCCTGCGTCCCCGCGTTTTGAGCGGATAACAACGGCGCTAGCCGCCGCTTGACCCTTTCGCTTGCGGAAGGGTCGCGAGGAACGAGCGGAAAGTGGCCGCCTATTTCATAGGGATTTTGCGATTTTCGGCAAATCCAGAAAAAAGCGCGCCCTGAGTTGCGCCCCTATTGGCCTATTGTAATAGAGGGCAATGGCCCAATACAATGACGCAAGTCAAACGGGCCCGGCCGAACCCGGGAAATACAGTGGGGCGGCGAGTGCTGACACACTCCCGCCCCGTGGCCCCCACTGCAAAGGAGTAGGGACATGAACGATAGTATCACGATCGAATCGCTGGAACAACTCGCCAACGAAATGGAAGCCGAAGATGCGGCAGAACGCGCACGCCTGCGGCGCCTGATCGCGGCCTATTCGCGCATCATCTATGTCCGCGGCGACGGCAAGTTTCACGCTCGGCCGGTCGAAGTGAGCGACGAGGACGGCCATTGGGACAACAGCTACCCGCCGGCGATCAAGTACAAGGATTTCAGCGGCCCCGCCCTGCTGCAGGTGCGACGCGGCGACTACGACACGGTCGCGACCGAAACCGGATTCTACCACGAGTGGCGCGCCGTCACGTCGGACCACGGGCTGTACGTCGACCGCTGCGGCGACGTTTACGGCCGCGAATACACCGGCACCGGACGGTTCGGCCAGTTTGCCGCGCATCCGGGCAGCTGCTGCGTGCAGCTGACCGTCGAGTACGATCTACTCGACGAGGAGGAGTTGACGCTGGACGACTACCGCACTGTCGAGCAGCATCTGCGCGACGTCGCGTTTCCGCTGGTCGCCGCGGCGAGGAAGATGGCGAACGACTGAGGTAACGTGGCCGCCGCCAAAAGAGGCCACAACTTAAACCCGCCGGCGGACCAAAGGAGAAAGACATGACCACGACAGCCACCAAAAAAGACTTGCCGACGATTTACGGTGGAGAATTTGCGACGATCTTGCGGGCAGGGACTTACCGCGCGGAGACGCCGTGCATCCTGACCAGATTCCACGGCAAAGGTGACGGTCGACGCGAAGTCGAAACGCAGTCGATCAAAGCCGGTGAAGAGTTCTCAATCCCATACTGCGTCAACGGATTCTGGTTTGGCTTTGAGTCGATCTCGTGGCCCAGTGCAGACGACGTGGTGTTGCAACCGCTCAGTTATCGTGGGGGCGACAACCGTGGATCGAGCAGCAGTTGTGGCGGTTGAAGTCCGTGGGCGCGATGTCCGCGATGTCGTCAATAACATCGAGCTTGCAATCATGGCGCGTGATTCACGCGCGGGATCCACTGATATTTGAGAGGAGACACAGATGGACGTGAAAACGCTACGCCTGGCCATCGTCGATCGCTACGGCGGACCGGCAAACCGGACGCTGAAAAAGACGCTGAATCACGCGATTCGCACCCTACCCGGTGGCAACGAGACGCTCGATGCAATCGAGTCGCTGAACGCTGCCCGTATTCATGCGGAGCAGAACAAGGCGCACGAACGCGTGATCTCGACCGATGCGGCCATCGACCGCGTCGAAATGATCCGCGACGCGATGGAGCAACACATTGTCCGTAGCGTAGGAGACCAATCATGAGCACCGCCACGAAAGCCACACGGTCACGTACGTTCGGCGCGCGACTGCGGGCCCTGCGCGCCAAGGAAGACGAGACGCATTACGCGCTCGGCAAGCGCACGGGCATCGACCCCGGGTATCTGGCGGATGTGGAAGCCGGCCGGCGGGACGTGGGCTGGGCGATCGCCTGTAAGATCGCTGACGCCTACGGCGTCAGTCTGGATCTGTTTCGCAAAGGATCGGCGCCGTGAACAGTCAACGCAAGGACGGTCGCGGCCATTGGCCGGCCGGCGTCAGTCGATCGGACATGACGCCGGCCCAGCGCAAGCGTTGGCCGCGCCTGCGAAACAAACTACGCCGCACGCTAGCCCATCCAGAGTGGGGCGAATCGCCGCTACGAGCCTCGCAGCGAGGCCTCGCCGCCTACATCGGTGTTGACGCCCGCACCGTCGGCCGCTGGCTCGCCGGCGCCAAGCTTCCGATGGCCGCGCATGTCGCGGCAATCGAGACCTGGTTCCGCGAGCGGAACAGGCAGTAGGCCTCGCGAAACTCCGAACGCCATCCTGGCATCGATAGCATGATTTGTACTCAAGCGCAAACGGCGGCGAGACCGATGCGCGAAGCATGGTTAGTGCGACGGATGCTATCGTGGTCCAATTGGTCAAGCTGGTCAGCGCGGGAACAACGATCGCTGCGGCGGCCAGTCGCTGCGGGCTGACCAAATCGGCAGCCTACCGGCGAATCGTGGCGTACGAGCGGATCCGGACGATCGACCGCCGCCGGCACGAGTTCACCACGCCGGCCGAACGCCGGCGGATCCTGCGGCTGATCGACGCGAATCACTCCCGTCGCGAAGTGGCCGAGATCTGCGGCCGGAGCGTGTCGACGGTCCAGGCCGTGGTCAATGACGCTCGCGACGCGTTCGCCGGCGAAACGCGATCTCGCACGCTGCGTACTCCGCGACGCTGTCCCGTTTGCGGCAACCTGGTCCGGACCTGGCCCTGCATTGCGTGTTCGATGACATGCCCAGCCGAGCGCCACGATTAGCAGCCAAGAAGAGCAAGCGGCCGAGCGCCGCGAAACGACTGTACGGCCGGCGGTGGCGGAAAGCGGCCAAGGCGTTTCTGGATTCGAATCCGTTGTGCCGGCAGTGTTTATCCGACGATCGGACCACGGCGGCTACGGTGGTCGATCACATCACGCCGCACCGCGGCGACCTGGTGTTGTTCTGGGACGTGGCCAACTGGCAGCCGCTCTGCAAACCCTGCCACGACCGCAAGACGCAGAGCGGACAGTGAGGAGATTCGGGTGGCGAAAGTAGACGATCTGACCATCGGTGTGACGGTCGACGCTCGACCCATGATTCACGCGCTGAAGCGAGTACAGTTCCAGTTGTGGTGCCTGCGTTATCCGACGCTGGGCTACTTGCTGCGGCCGCTGGCGGTAGCCTGGTTCTGGTCAACTCGGCCACGCAAACGGAAACACTCGCAGACACTCAACATGATCCTGACCAACAGCTGGATGCGTCGGGAGATGGATCGCGGACGGACAAACGACATTTCCGCGGAAACATGATGGCCGTTTGCGTCTACCTGCACGAACACACCGACCGGCTGCCGGGCGTGCGGATGTCGCGCGAGGCGTTCGAACGGTTGGAAACGCTCGGCGAGCAATGGAGCGCCGACCTACTACGCTGGCGCTGGCCGCATCTGCGAAACACAAGCGACAAACTGCTGGCCATCAACGGGGCGCCGTGCCCATGCGAGCAACTGCCAAGCAACATCAAGGTGACGATATGTCCCAGCGATTGTACGGGCGAGATTATCGACGAGACCGACGGGACGACGCCTACCTGATCCGCCGGCGGAAGGCCTCGCAGCGGAAGTCGTGGCACTGGAAACTCGGACCGCTGACCGATCAGGGATCGACGCCGCATTGCGTTGGCCACGCCGGCTACGGCTGGCTGTCCGCGACACCGGTTCGCCAGCGGCCGCTGCCGCCGCATGGACTGTACGCACTGGCTCAACAATTCGACGAATGGGAAGGGACCGACTACGACGGCACATCCGTCCGCGGTCTGTTCAAGGCGCTGCACCTGGCTGGCCTGGTGATCGAATACCGCTGGGCACGGACGCTGGACGCGGTGCTGAATCACGTCCTGGACTGCGGGCCGATGGTGATCGGCGTCAACTGGTACGAAGGCATGGCCGACCCGGACCGGCACGGGATGATGCGCGTCGACGGCGAAGTACTCGGCGGTCACGCCGGCCTGGTGTACGGTGCCGATCGCAACCGTCAGACGCTCGCGTTTCGCAATAGCTGGGGCCCGGACTGGGGCAAACGCGGAAACGCACGGATCAGCTTTGCCGACTTCGAACGCCTGTTGCGCGAAGACGGCGAGGCCTGCACGGCGATCGAGACCCGCCCGTAACGCATGGCCAAGAAGCGAACGAACAACCGGCGGACGAAAGCGGCGGCGAAGAAGCCGGCCGCGGAACCGCTCAACAAAGTGCCGAAACCACCGGCCACGCTGGGCAAGTACGGCACGGCGTACTGGAAGCGAATCGCGCCGAAACTGGTTGACCTAAAAGTACTGACGGACCTGCACCTGGAACCGCTCGAATCGTTGTGTCACTGGTGGGATATCTACCAGACGCAATACGCGACAATCCGCAAGCATCCCGACCTGATGTTCATCGAATCGGAAAGCGGCTACCGGCAGAAAGGCCCGGAAGTGCAAGTGATGGACGCCGCCTTCAAAAACCTGACGACCCTCTGGGCTCGATTCGGGCTCACTCCTGACGGCGAACGGAAGCTGAACAAACCAAGCCGGCCGACCGCGCAACGGTCTGGACCGACACACGATCCTGTCGCGGAATTTGCCGCGGCGAAGTACGAAGACGACTAATGCGTGAGCAGACGCCGCCAATCCACGAAACTTGTCACGCTCAAGAATCAGGCCCGGCGCGCCGGCTGGTTGAAGTACGTCCGCAAGGGACCAGGCGAAGAGGCGGACGAACGCGCGATGCTGGCCGGATGCTGGTTCGATCCACGGCGCGCGCAGCATTTTCTGGACTTCGCCGAACGCTACGGCACGCTGACCGAAGGCGCCTTCCGCGGCAACAAGTTCGACCTGACCGACTGGCAGGCCCGCGATGCGTCGCGGTTTTTCGGCTGGCAAAAGCAGTCTCCGGAATGGGGCTACTCTGTCAGGCGCTTTCGTTATTGGTACGAAGAGGTTCCGAAGAAAAACGGCAAGACGCCGTTTGCGTCGCTGGTCGGAAACTATCTGTTCATCGCCGATTCGTACGGCCGGCAGATCAATATGCACACGGCCGCGACCACGCGGAAGCAGGCAGACAAACTGCAAGTGCACGCCATCCGGCAGCTCAAACACGCGCCGGAACTGAATCGCGTGGTCGACGTCAAGAAGCTCGAAGGCTTTCACGAAGTCCATTACAGAGACAACGTCTGGAACGTGCTGGCCGCGGACGCAGCCAGCAGCGACGGCATCAACGGCCACGTGATTGCGGACGAGCTGCATCGCTGGGTCGGCTTCGAATTTTACAATACGTTGCGCTGGTCGCTCGCATCGCAACCGGAGGGCGTGTTCTTCGCGATCACAACCGCCGGCAACGATTTGCAATCGGTCTGCCGTACGCTGCACGACAAGACCAAAGCGATCGACGCCGGCCGGCAGGTGGACGAATCGTTTTACGGCGTGATCTACGCCGCGGATCCGGACGACGATCCGCACGACGCGAAGACCTGGCACAAGGCCAACCCGTCACTCGGCAGCACCAAGAAGGCGCCGCTGAAGCTGTCGACGTTCCGCGCGGACTACGAAGCGGCCAAGCAAGATCCTACGCAGTGGCCGATCTGGCTGCAGTTGCGTCTGGGGATCTGGCGCAGCGGCCAAGACTCGTGGATCGACGACCTGGGCGGGATCCAGCTGTGGGACGCGGGCCAGCAGCTGCGGAAGTCGACCAGGCGAAAGCAGGTCGATTGCTTCGAGGCGTTCACGGCCGAGCAGCTGCAGGGGCAGCCGTGCTACGTCGGCTTCGACGGTGCGACGCATCACGACACGACCGCCGCGGTGTTTTGCTTTCCGGATCCGCAGATCGACGAGCTGGTACGGATCCTGCCGCTGTTCTGGCTGCCGCGTGCGGAGGCAGAGCAACAGCAGGCCCGCGTGCCTTACCAGCAGTGGAGCGAACAGGGACTGATCACGTTGACCGAAGGAGACGCGATCGACTTCGACCGCGTGCTGGCGGACCTGGTCGGGTGGTTTGCGCGGTTCGACGTGCAGCGGTTTTACTTCGATCCGCTGTTTCAGGCCGAATGGTTGACGCAAAAGCTCGAAGCTCAGACGGGCGTGCCGCGGGTCGAGTTTCCCCAGCGGATCACGCACTTCGCGCCGGTGATGGCCGCGGCGGAACGGCTGATCCTGAACAAAAAACTGCGGCACAACGGGCATCCGATCCTGACCTGGCAGATCGGCCACGTCCAAACGTACACCGACGTCAACAACAACAAGCGGCCGGTGAAGCGGAAGGCCAACGATTACAAGACCGTCGACGGCGTGGTGGCCATGCTGATGTCGCTGCGTGACGCCATCGCGTACGAAGACAACAGCGACTACTACGAATCCAACGAAGTCGAATGGATTTGACGTGTTTAACCCTGAGCCGTAGGCGACGGCGCGTAACGCGCACGCCTGCGGCTGGCGGTTAAACAAGTCGCAACTGAGCAACCGGAGTCACTATGAAACTGTTCATCGATCTGCTGTTCATCGCGGGGCTCGCGTCGATCTGCTTCGCACTCGACAAGATCTATCCGCCGTTGGCGTTTCTGTTTCTCGGCTTCGTGCTGGTCGGCGGATCGTTATTGATTCAATCAGCAATCACCACACGGCGGCCCAAGAAGAAAGAGTGACCCATGTACAAGATCAAGGGCAAACCGTTCTGGAAATCGAAAACCCTCTGGTTCAACGTGGCGGCGGCGGCGATCGTCTGGATCTGCAGCGACAACGGCCTGACGCCCGAACAGCTGGTCGCGTACGCGACGACGATCATCACCGCGGGCAACGCCCTGCTGCGTCTGGTGACCGTCGAGCCCGTGAAGATATGATCGCCCCGGCGTACACCTACCGCGCGGTAATCGTGTCCGTCTACGACGGCGACACGGTCCGCGCGGATATCGACCTGGGGCTGGGGATCTGGTGCCGCGGACAGACGCTGCGACTGTACGGGATCGACGCGCCCGAGCTGCGCGGCGGCGAACGCATCGACGGACTCGCGACGCGCGACGCCTTGCGCGAGCTGATCCTGGACCGCGACGTGATCCTGCGGACTCACAAGGACGCCCGCGGCAAGTACGGCCGCTGGCTGGCCGACATCTACCGCAACGGCGTGCACGTCAATCAATACCTGATCAATGCCGGCCTGGCGGTGCCGTACACGTAGCGGCGAGAGAGACAGACACCATGATCGTCGACAAGCTGATTAACTGGCGCAGCGGATCTATCGAAAATCCAAGTGTGCCGCTGTCTGAAGTGGACTGGGACGAGATGTTCGGGACGTCGCACGATAGCGACGCCGGCCAGAACGTCACCGTCAAGACCGCGCTGTCGCTGTCGCCCGTGTGGATGGCCGTGAAGATGATCAGCGGCGACTGCAGCAAACTGCCGCTGCGGCCGCTGAAGCGCCGCAAGCCCGGGCCCGGCAAGGACGAAGATCCGGATCACCAGGCCTGGCAGTTCATTCACCGTGACGGCCTGGCAAACGACGAAACGCCGGCGCTCGAGCTGTGGCGCAATTACTTCGCCGCGTATTGCCTATGGGAAAACGGCTATATCTGGATCGACCGGGACAACGCCGGCCGGATCCGCGGGCTGTACAACCTGTTGCCCGATCGCACCGGCATGACGCGAGTCAACGGAAGGCTCTGGTACGTCACCGAATTCGAAGACGACCAGGGCAAACGCAAGCTGCAGCCGCTGCCGCATCACGACGTACTGCATCTTCGCGGCCTGTGTTGGAATGGCTGCAAAGCGCCCGAGCTGGTCCGGCAGGCACGTCACGATTTCGGCGTGGCCTTGGCCGCGCGGAAGTTTACTTCGAAGTTTTTCGCCAACGGTGCCCATCACGGCGGCGTGCTGCAGCTGCCGCCCGGCTACACGAAGGACGGCAAGGACAAGATCGAGAAGGCGCTGCACGATCAGCGCAATGATCCGGCGAAGTGGTTCAAGCATTTCGTGTTGCGCGACGGCTACCGGTTTTACAACACGACCGTAGAGCCCGAGAAGGCGCAGACAGTCGAACTGGACGAGAACCAGGTGCGGCACGTCGCCCGCTGGTTCATGCTGAATCCGAGCCGCTTGGGCGTGAAGGATTCGACCAGCTACAACAGCGAAGAGGCGGCGAAGCAAGACTATCACGATACGACGCTGTCGTATCCGCTCACCGCCAACGAAGCGCAGTGCAACGCGAAGCTGCTCACCACGCGCGAGATCAGCAACCGGTCGCACGTGATTCGCTACCAGATCAACGCGCTGCTGTGGGCCGACGCCGCGCAGCGTGCCGAGATCGCGGCGCGCGGTATCGAGACCGGCCGCTTCAGCCCTGACGAGACACGCGACTGGGAAGGGCTAAACCCGCGCGACGACGGCGAAGGCGATCTGTTTATGCGGCCGCTGAACATGACGGCCGTCGGTGGGGATGATGGGGACGACCAGGCTACGCGGGGGAAAGCCCTCTCCGCTCGTTCCTCGCGACTCTCCCAAGGGGAGAGTGAAGCAGCAAAAGCACACCGCGGTTTGATCGCCGGCAGCGTCCGGCGCATCTTGGCACGGTTGCACACGCACGCCCAGCGCGCGGCGAAACGGGGCGAGCTGTCCGAATGGCTGGACCTGACGCACGGCGGCAAGTCGATTGCCGAGCACCGCGGCGTCTGCCAGTCGATGCTGGCGGCCGAAGTCGACTGCATCCGCGCGACGTTCGGCGTCGATCGATCGGCGGAGATCGTGACCGATGCAGTGTTTGGTAAGGTTTGTGAGGCTTTACGCAGCTGCAACGGCGACGACTTGCCGGCACAAGTAGACCAGTCGTTCGCCGGCCTGGAACAATCACTGCCGGCGGCGATCGCGGCCGAAACCATTTCCGCGGAAATGTAGGAACCGTAGGTCACGCACCGCGTGACAGAATCCGTACCAGCGTCACGCAGAGCGTGACCTACAGGAGAACCCCATGTCGAAAGAAACCATGTCCAAAGAAACGAATATCGCGCGGCGGCTGCTACGGATGGAGCGGGCGAAGCCGAAGATCCACACGCGCGAAAGCGGCGTGACCGTGGTCGAAGGCTACGCGGCCGTCTTCTACAACGCGGACGACCCCGGAACGGAGTACCAGTTGTGGACCGACACCTACGAGCGGATCCACCCGGGTGCGTTCGACGCGGCGATCGCCGAAGACGACGTCCGCGGGCTGACCAACCACGACCCGAACTGGCTGCTGGGCCGCACGCGTAGCAAGACGCTGAAGCTGACCGCCGACGAGTTCGGGCTGAAGTACGAGATCACGTTGCCCGAAACCAACGCCGGCAACGACACGCGGGCGATGCTCGAGCGCGGCGACATGGACGGCAGCAGTTTCGCGTTCCTGGTGTACGGCGGCAAACGCGGCCGCGTGGAATGGACGTACGAGATCACTGATTCGCGCGAGATCGAAGTCCGTAACGTGTATGACGTCGAGCTGCTGGACGTCGGTCCCGTGACGTTCCCGGCGTACGAGTCGACGACGTCGGGCCTACGGGCGATAGCCGATACGCTGGCCGAAGCCCGCAGCAGCCGCGACCGCTGGCAGCGGGAGCAGCAGGCCGACGACGAGATCGAATCGATGAATCTGGACATCGAGCTGGCGGAAGCCCGCTTGCGATAAGATCATTCCGGCCGGCGAAACTCCGAACGGGGATTTGTGACGGCGACAATAGAGACCGACAAGCAAAGTGCACCACGGGACGCCGCAAGGCGTCACCATCTTTCGGACGCGTCCAATCGCCGATGAAGCAGTGCCAACGGTGCGAGCTAGACAGCCACGGCGACAACCGACGACGGCTGCCGGCAACTTGCTAACGGGACAGACAGCACGATCGACCTGCTATGCGCGGTCGGCCAACGACGGGATTGCTCCCGCCGCTGGCCTCACACCACGTACACGGATCGGAGTGCCTAAAACCCCAGAGCACGCCGCGGCCGTCGACGGTTTTCTTTCGACGCGCACGGCTGGAACGACATCGGCCCGGAGCGGGCATCTACCAACAACATCGGAGCAAATCATGCCATCGCTGAAAGAATTGCGCGAACAGGCCGGCGAACAACTCAACCAACTCAAGGCAGCGCGGGACGAGTATTCGAAGGCTCGCGAAGAGAAGAAACCCGAATCCGAGATTGCCGAACGCAAGAAAGCGTTCGGCGAAATCCGCGCGAAGCTGGACGGCCTGAACGACCAAATCGAAGCCGAAATGTCCGACGCGGACATGCAGACAGCGGTCGAAGACTACGAAAAGAAGTTCGGCGCGGGCAGCTCGCGATCGGACAAGCCGGCCAGCGGCAACGATGACGACACGCCGCCGCCGCCGGACGACGGCGCGCAATCCCTGGAAGACTGGCACCAGGCCAACGAAGACCGCAGCTACCTGGTGCACGCCTGGTGCTGCCGCGCCGCCGGCGTCGATATCGGCCCGCGCCATCGCGAAGCAATCAAGCGCCAAAAGGTGCGGCTGGCCAAGCAATTCACCAGCCGCCTGTACAGCAACTCACAGCGCAACAAGCTGCAGCGGCTGTATCGCGATTCGCACCCCGCGGCAGTCGACCTGCGAACGGAAAAACTGTTCGAATCGCGGGCCATGACCACCACCACCGGCAGCAGTGGCGGCTTCGCCATTTCGCAGGGATTCGTGCAAAACATCGAGTCCAACATGCTTGCCTTCAGCGGCGTGCTGCAAGTGGCCGACGTCATGCGGACGCCGTCCGGTAACGATTTGCCCTGGCCGACCGATGACGACACGTCAAACGAAGGCGAGCAGGTGGACGAAAACACGTCGATCGACGGCAGCACCGAACCGACGCTGGCGCAGATCACGTTCAAGGCCTTCAAGATCCATTCCAAAATGGTCAAGGTCCCGTACGAACTGCTCGAAGACTGGGACGCGGTTCCGGACTTTGATCAATGGCTGTCGGCCAAGCTGGGCGAACGCCTGGGTCGGCACCGCAACGACAAGTACACGACGGGAGTCGGCACGACCGAGCCGTCCGGTATCGTCACCGATTCGACGCTGGGCATTACGGCCGCATCCGCGACCGCCTTGACCGGAGACGAAGTACTCCGCTTGATCCACAGCGTGGATCCGTCGTACCGGATGGGACCAGGCGTCGGCTTCATGATGCACGATTCGATTTTCCTCGAAGTGCAGTTGCTCAAGGACCAGAACGATCAGTACTTGCACACGCCCGGGCTGGCCGACGGCGTGCGTGATCGGATCCGCGGCTACCCCGTGTTTGTCAATCAGCACATGGACAGCGCGCTGGCGATCGATAACGTCGTCGCCCTGTTCGGCCGGCTGAGCGCGTACAAGGTTCGCGAGGTCAACGGCATCCGCATGAAGCGACTCGACGAGCGCTACGCGGACGTCGATCAGGTCGCGTTCGACGCGCTGTTCCGTCACGACGGTCACTTGCTGGACGCGGGTACCGCGCCGGTCAAGCACCTGGTGATGGCCGCTGCGTAAGTTCTACTTTGCGCCGCCACGTCCAGGCGGCGGAACCGGAGCGTATCCGGGAAAACCGTCTGGGCGTTTTATCAATTTTGAATGCTGAATGCGGAATGAGGAATCAAATGGCGAAACAATCCAACGAGTCACGCAGCGGTGACAGCGGTGGGAAGACGAAGACGATCGTCTTCACGCAAAACGCGCAAGTGCGCGGCAAGCGATACTTCACCGGCCAGCCGGCGGAGCTGGACGCCAGTACCGCTGACCAATACGTCACGGCCGGGCAAGCCTGCGACGAAAAGGACTGGCCGAAGCATCGCGCCAACCGGCCCAAGAAGCGACTCGGCGGCAAAGACGCCGACACGGCGGACAAGACCGCCGGCGAAAAGCGATAGCGCCGCGCATCACTCTCCCTCTGGGAGAGTCGCGAGGGACGAGCGGAGGGCAATCCGTTGACAATCAACGAAGTACTCGAAAACCAATACGTCAAGCTGGGCACGGCAGCAGTCGTGATCGCGGCGGTGATGGCGTACGTCCGGTACGACACGGCCTGGCGATCGCACATCGACCACCAGCTGCAATCGATGACGCTGTCAATCGAGCACATCCACACGAAGATGGAAGGGACCGGAGGCTGGCACAAGCGCGATATGCAATTGTGGACCAGCGAAACCGCCCTGCGGAATCCCAGCTGGACACCTGCACCTGTGCGAAACGAGTTCGACCGATGAGCGTCTACGGTCTGAGTCAGTCGACCCCGCCGGTCGGGCAAGTGGTCGCGACGGCCGACCTGAAAGATCACTTGCGGATCTTTCACGATTCGGACGACGCCGCGATCGCCGCGATCGAAGCCGCGGCCGTGCGGCACTTCGAGGAGACAACGTATCGGCAGCTGCTGACCGCCGAATACACGATGACCTTGCCCTGCTTTCCCGACGGCGGCGGCGAGATCCTGATACCACGATCACCGCTGCAGTCGATCGAGCAGATCGAGATCGTCGAACCGGACGGCGACGTTGTGGTGATGGACGCCGCAGACTACCAGGTGCTGACCGATCGGGAACCGGGCCGCGTGGTCGCGGCCTACGGAACCTACTGGCCGGCCACCAGGCGACAGCCGGACGCAGTGCGGATTTCGTTCACAGCCGGCCACGGCGCCGCGGCAGACGTCGACGTGCTGATCCAGCACGCGATCAAGCTGATCGTGGGGACGTGGTTCGAAAACCGCGAAGACCTGATCACCGGGACGATCGTCACGCCGGTACCGCGCGGAGCGGATCGGATCATGACCATGTTCGACCTCGGCGACGAGTTCGACGAGTACGGAGCGGCTACGACGTAGGGCGGACATCCTGTCCGCCGATCAGCAAGTACGGAGGGTAACAGACATGGCGAGCGAAGCGGCGATTGAAGTAGACGACACAACAGCCGACGAAGTCGAGCGGCTGCCGCGCGGGGCGAAGGCGACGATCAGCGAGTTTCGATCGAAGATGGCCGCGGCGAAGGCCTGCTACAAGAAGGCGGATGCGGCGTACCAGAAGCTGCTGAAACAACTGACGCCCGGCGTCGTGTATCGGCTGGATGCAAAACGCACGGTCGAACTACGAGACAAGTTCGCCGAGAAGACGAAAGTCTGGAAGCCGTGCGGATTGGAACAGTTCGACGTCGTGGTGACAGATGTCAGCGGGTAGCGGTTTGCCCTCTCCGCTCGATAGCTCGCGACTCTCCCAGAGGGAGAGTAGAAGGAACAGGCGATGCGTGCGGGAAAGCTGCGACACCGAATCAAGATCGAGCAGAATACGCCGACGGCTGATGCCGCCGGCCAGTTGCGCCCAAGCTGGCAAGCAGTACACGAAGACGTACCGGCCGAAGTGCTGGGCGTGGCCGGCGGCGAACGTGTCCGCGGCGTAAACGTGCAGACCACGACGACACACGTGATCCGGATCCGCTACTGCGGCGACATTTCCACGGAAATGCGAGTCGTGCACGACGGCCTGGCGATGAACATTACGCGGGTCGCGGATCCAGATGGAACACGGCGCGAAGAGATCATCGAGGCCAGTACATGAGCGTCAAAGTCAACATCGTCGAGGGCCTGGACGGCGACGCGATGCTGGCTCAAATCGAATTGGCGATGCGGCGGACGGTGGCCAAGCGCGCAGTGAAAGCCGCCGGCACGGTGGTCAAACGAGCCGCGAAGAAAGAAGCTCCGCGCAGCACGCAGACCGGCACGCGGTTACTGTGGTCGGCGAAAACCAAGGCGGAACGCGCAGGCGTGAAGCCGCACTACCAGACGATTGCCGAAGTCACACGCGACTACGGCGAGACGTTCGTGGCCGTCGTCGGCGGGGCGTACCCGGCCGGCGCGTTGGATCACCTGATTCAGCTGGGGCACAAGCTGGTCGCGTGGGGACGGCCGACGAACCTGTTCGTCAGCGGAAATCCTTTTTTGGAACGGGCCGCGGACGCGACGCTGAGCGAACAGAAGGCCGCGTTTACCGACACGATCCAGAGAGCGATCGCGAAGGAAGCCAAGTAGATGACAGCAATCGACGTGACCGCCCTGGTGCGAACGCAATTGCTGACCGTCACGGCCGTCACGGACCTGGTCAACACGCGGATTTACCCCGACGTGCTGCCGCAGAATCCGACGCTGCCGGCGGTGGCGATCGAAGAGATCAGCAGTACCAGCGAGCACGACCTGGTCGGCAAGATCGGCATGGCTCGATCGCGCGTGCGGATCAAGGCGTACCACGAGTACGCCGCGGAGGCCAACCAGCTGCGGGCGTTGTGCGAAGCAGCGTGGGTCGCGAACGGATCGACATTCCGCGGGAACATCACGATTCCCAGCAGCGGCGGGACGTGGTTCGTCCACGACTGCATGATCGAGACGCGTGGCGACGGTGTGGATCCACCGATAGACGGATCCGACGAGTGGCGGCGTTACAAGTTCACCGACTTAATTGTACTTCACAAGGAGTGACGCATGTCCAATCCAGACACCGGCCACGGCGCAACGATCACGTTCGGCACCAGCGGCTTTACCGCCGACTTTCGCGTGATCGGCGAGCACCAAGAAGCAGGCGGCAAGATCGATATCACTCACCTGGGATCCGGCGACACGAATCAGTACCTCCCGCAGGACACAATCGACCCGGGCGAGATTGAGCTGGAACTGATCTTCGACAGCGCAGCAACCCTGCCGCCGCTGCACACTCCCGAAACGATCACGATCACGCTGCCGACGCCGGACGGATTGACCACGCCGGCCACGTTGATCGGTACGGGATTCGGCATCGATCGGACGAAGCCCGCCGCGAAAACGAACGAGCTATCGATGGCGAAATACAAGATCGCCTTCGACGGCCTCACCGGTCCAGACTGGACCCCGGCCGCGTAGTCGTAGGTCACGCTCCGCGTGACACTGGTTACACAAGTTTTTTGCAGGAGAATGAAATGCCCAGCTATCAGGGTCAAACGATTAAGGTCAAGCTCTGCCGTCAGTGCGCGACACAACGTACCGACGTCGGCGATTTCAGGGTCGACACCGATCAAAGCGAAGTGCTAGTCAACGGCATGCGCGTCGGTTACGTCTGCGATCCGCCCGAGGCGCCGCTGAACTTCATCAAGAGGCTGCCGGAAGGATTGAAAGAGCTGATCCGCGCAGAAGTCGGTCGCATCAAAGGCGCTGCTGTCGAGCGGGTCAGCGAACCGCCGGAGATCCCGGACGACTTCGACGACGAAGCCGACACCGTGCTGTCGGAATAGTTATCACAATCATCATTCTTACGATTCCCATTCCTCCCATGATCAGGCCCCAAGCATTTCGGACCGTGTCATGGGAGTGATGCGACGAATGGGAAGAATGCCATTTCCACGGAGCAACCTATGGCGAGCGAACCAACACCACCCGCACCGACGATCCTGGACCGGGCGTCGTTCTTGTCGCCGGCGAAGCGGCGTTTCAAATACGTCGCGCTGCCGGACGGCCGGACGGTCCGGATCCGCAACCTGACGGAAGCGGAGCGCAGCAGCTTCGAAGGCAGCATCCTGACCAGCAAAGGCGACTTCTCGCTGTCCAAGATCAAGCTGCAGCGGCGCCGACTCATCTGCCTGTGCCTGGTCGACGACGAAGGCAACCGGCTGCTGACCGACGCCGACGCGGATTCCGCCGCGTTTCGCGAAATGGACGGCGCCGTGACCGGCGTGCTGTACGACGAGTGCCGCAAGTGGTGCGGCTTCGATGAGGGCGACCTGGACGAACTGGTAAAAAACTCAGGTCAAATCACCGGCTGAGATTCGCCGCGACGCTTGCGTATCGCTGGGGAATCTGGGACGTAGAGCAGTGGCTCAACTCGATCGACCCGCGGGTGATTACGTTCTGGCTGGCGTACGCCACGGCGGAAGGCTGGGGCAGCGACGCCGACGATCCGGAACAGATCAAGCCCGGCCAAGTCCGCATGGACGCGGCCGAATCTGAATCCTACTTGGCGCGGCGATTCGGAAAGTAGCAACCGTGGCAACGATCGGCCGCTTGAATTATCAGATCACGGCCAATACGTCCGGATTCACCAAAGGCGTAATTGCCACGCGCAAAGAGCTGAGCGATGCGAAAAAGCTGATGCGCGACACGCGCACGCCGGCCGAACAAATCGGCACCGCGATTGCCGACGCAGGCAAGCTGGCCAGCAAGGGAGCAATCGACTACGAGACCTACGGCCGCGCGATCGCGAAACAAATCAACACGCTCAAGGACGCCGAAGATCAGATGTCGGTCTATAACCAGACCGTCCATCGGCTGAACAAAGAGTTGGCGAAGGGCGTCATCGACCAGACACAATACGACGACGCGCTGAAGGGTATCGACGACTCGATGACCGTCGTCGCGAAGACGGCCCGCGATACGACTGGCGCGGTCGGCAGCGTCAACAAGGCAATGGACAAACCACCGGCCAAGAACGGCCTGAGCAAGGGCGTCGGCAATCTCAAGGATGAAATGCTGGGCGGCATTCCCGGCGTCAGTCAGTTTACCAGCGCGCTGGGAGCGATCCCGCCGCAAGCCTACGCCGTACTCGCCGCGCTGGCCGTGGTCGTGGTCGCGGTCAAGAAGCTGGCGGATGTGGTCCGCGCGTTTGTGGGCGAGACGATCGAGCAGTTCGCGGAGATCGACAAGATCGCGAAGACGTCGCGCAAGATCGATGTCGACTTCAGCGACTTGATCGGTTTGCAAATGGTTGCGTCCGAGTTCGCCGGCTTTACCGACGATCAGACGAATATGGCGCTGCAGCGAATGCGACGACGCATCGCCGAAGCCGCTAAGGGCATGGGCGAAGCACAAGGCGCGCTCAGAGACCTGGGGCTGGACGCGGCGGAACTGAGCCGGCTGCCGCTGCCCGAACAATTCAAACGCATCGCCGACGCGATGCAACGCGTCGAAGACGGCGGCGAACGGCTGCGACTCGCGTTCAAGTTGTTCGACAGCGAAGGCGCCGGCCTGGTCAACGCATTGGTGGCCGGCCGCGCGGCAATCGAAGACGTCGAGCAGGCTGCCGGCGACTTGTGGTTGACGCTGAGCGATGCCGAAGTGGCCGGCATCGAACAGATGAACGATTCGATCGCCCGGGCTCAAGCGATGTGGTCCGGCATGGCGCGACAATTCGCAGCCGAAATCGCACCGCTGGTGACCGTGGTTGCACAGGACTTGATCGAGATGTTCAAGAAGGGATCCGCCGCCGGCGAGCTGCTGCGGATGACGCTGAAGATCATCCCGCCGACGCTGGCGCTGATCGTCGACCTGATTCAGATCGGTATCGGCGCATCGCAGTTATTCGCCGCGGCCATCCTGCGGATTGGCGAAGCGGCCATTAAGACGGCCGTGCTGATTGACAATCTGCGCGAAAAAGTCGGCAACCTGATCCCAACGGGCGCCGCGCTGAACGGCGTGTTCAAGGCGTTCGGCGGCGACGAAGCCGCCGCATCGATCCGCCAAGCAGCGGACGAATTCGAATCGTTCCGCCGGCAGTTCGGAGCCGACGGCCGCGAACGATTCGTCGACGGTCTGGGATTCGGCACACTGGACCGGATGCAACGGATGCGCGAACAGCTGATGTTCGGCGCGGACAAGCCGAACCTCTTCGACGACGCGGCCGACACCGAAGCCGCGACCGCGTTGCAGACGCAAGTCGACACGTTGACCGAATCGCTGCAGAAGCAGATTGCGACGTTCGGCATGTCGGCCGACCAGGTCGCACGCTGGGAACTGGCACAAGCGGGCGCGTCGCAGGAGACGCTGGCACAAACCAAGGCGATGCAAGAGCAGCTGCAGCAGATGAAGCAATGGGCCGAAGCGGCGGCAGCCGGCGACGAATTGATCCGGTCGCTCGAACAGCAGCGCGATGCGATCGGCATGACAGCGGATCAACTGCAAATCGAAGAAGCGCGGCGAAAGGGCGTGCGCGAGGGCATTCTGCAGGAAGCTCAATTGATCCAGGAGCAGATCGCCGCCAAGCAGCAGCATCAGGCACTGATGGACGACGGGCTGAAGCTGATGGAATCGCTGATGACGGCGGAAGAAAGATTCCTCAAACAGCGCGACGAGATCCAGCTGCTGAAGGACGTCGGAGCGATCGGCGAGGACACGTATCAGCGGGCACTCGCCAAGATCAAGAAAGAGCTGGACGAAGCCAACGGCAAAAAGCAGGAACTGGCCAAGCCGGTGCAGATCCGGATCGGCGCGGAAACGGCGCTGAAGGACACGCAGGCCGCGTTCGCCGCGATCGCTCGACATCGGGCGGAAGCGTTGGCCGCAAAGCCGATCCTGCCGCCTGGTCCGATCGGCAACGACGGCGCGGAAGCCGCGCGCCATCCGGCACCGCGAGCGACGCCGCCCGAAGCGCAGCCACGCGAGGAGCTGCTGCGCGCCGTGCTGGCCGAGCTGCAGAAGGGCAACAACACCGCCGGCAAGAGCGAGCAGCACTTGCAGGCGATCAAGACCCACGGCGACGCAGACGAACGCGAAGTCGTGGTAGAGCACAACCTGTGACACACATTTCCGCGGAAATGTGCACGTATCACGTAGGTCACGCTCCGCGTGACAGAATCCGGTACGAATTATGGCCGTTGACCAAGTCAACCTGATCAAGTCGGAATACAGCGACGGCGAAGACGGCCACCGCGAGTATACGACGACGTTCGAAGTCATCACTACGCTGGTGACCGATGGGCCGATCACGGTGATGTCGGATGGTAGCGTGCCGGCGCGCGGCGACTTCTACGTTTGGGGAGCGGAAACGGATCTCTGGGCGTTTTGCAATTCGCGCCGGCTGACGCTCCGCAGCGTCGAGCAGAGCCGCAAGGTGTGGCGGCTGGTCTGCACCTTCAGCACGCGGCCGCGGGAACGGTGCGAGGATTCCCAGTGGGATGATCCCCTGGACGAGCCGCTGAAGATCAGCGGCAGTTTTCTCAAGCGCACCAAGCCGGCGGACAAGGACCGCAACGGCGATCCGATTTTGAACGCCGTCGAAGAGCCGTTTGTGCCGGCGATTGAGAAGCCGGACGCGATCGACACGCTGGTGATCAGCGGCAACTTTGCCGATATCGACCTGCTGTTGCGAAAGCAGTTTATCAACACGGTGAACGTCGCGCCGATCTGGGGTTTGCTCGCGCGTGAGCTGCGGATGTCGCGCTGGGATTGGTCGATCGCGTACTACGGCCAGTGCAATGCGTACGTTCCGCAGACGTTCGAATTCGAAATCAAGGACGGCGGCTGGACCGACGAGGCGCTGAACCAGGGCTGGCGTTACAAGGTCGGCGTGAATCCGGACGGGACGAACAAGTACCGAACGTTCGACAGCGACCACGACGAACCGCTGAACCATCCGCGACTGCTCGACGCCGCGGGTGCACCGTTGGCCGCGGCGGCCGCGCCGGTGTTCTTGGAATTCGAAGTCGAAACCGAAACCGATTACACGCTGCTGCCGTTGCCCGACCCGCTGCCCGGACCGTTTGCATAACGTTCTATGACCGAACATCGCCTCACCGAACGATCGATCGAGAAGCTCGCGCAAGGGCTGCGCGCTGTCCAGCAATCACCGCAGAATACCTGGCTAGGCCGCAGCGCGGACGACACCAAGTTCGGGGCGCGCGTGGTGCGGTGGGCGCGGACAATCACTGACGATGATTGCCCCAGCTATCCCGCGCCGCCGGCCAACGTATTCCGCGTCGAGCTGGGCGAGCGCGACTACACGGAGGCCTGCGGCGAGCAAGACGTATCGTTCGACCCGTACGATCCGGAGCTGCATCGCTGGGCCGTGGATCCGAACGGCCGCTGGTGGCCGGAGGGCTCGCTGGTGCGGATCGAGCTGCACCACGGAAAGTGGTACATCCAGCCGGATACCGTGCTGGTCCCGTTCGAGGCGGTCGAGTGCATTCGGCCCGGTGCTAGCGGTGAAGTCGAGCCGCTGAACGTCTGCCACAATGCGGCCGAAGAGACCGACGACGCGGTGATAGCACACGATCCGCTGCGGCAAAACATGGTGATGCCGGGCGAACGGGGCTGGATGACGCGGAACGCCAAGCGGGACCGCTGGGAGATCGTCGGCAGTGCCGGCCTGCACCGTCGAGCGATCGCGCTGCAGGACATCGCCAAGGGATCCCGCGGCGAAGTGGCGATCGCCTGCTGGCCGTCGCCGTCGTCCACTAGCGCGACGTCGACCGTCGTCACCTGGTCCAGCAGTAGCAGCAGCAACACCAGCCTGGTCTGCGTCGATCCGGAGGCGGAGACGCCGCCTGATTGCTGCGAGCCGCGCGTGGCCGGCTGCGCGGTCGAGGCCTGCCATAACTTCAGCTGCACGCGCGACGTCCAGGCCGGTGATGAAGTCTACGTGACGTACATGGGATGTGAACGCGGCTGGGTGATCGTGGCAATCGGTACTAGCTGCTGCGCGAGCAGCAGTAGCAGTTCGTCCAGTTGCCCGGAGCTGCAGGGATCCTGGGACGCGTTGGTACCGTGTCCGACCCGCGACGGCAACTATCTGGTGTTTCCCGCCGTGCGGTACACGATCGACTGCGGCGAGATCGTCACGACCGCACTACCCGACTGCCGCGTCTACCTGTGCTGCACGTCCAGCAGTAGCAGTTCGTGCGAACAGTACGACTGTGATCGTATCGACGTGTTTTTCGACGCCGCGCCGGGGCACGTGTCGACGGGCCGCTATTACGCGTCCGAAGATCCGTGCGGCTACCGCAAGCAAAACTCTGCGACCGACTGGTTTGACATCCTGTACAATCCGACGCTCGAACGATGGGAGCAATGGCGCTGGGATCCGACCAGCGACGCCACACCGCAAGACGGCACGCTGCGCGCGTTCTCGACCACGGTCACACCAGGCACGCCGCCCTGGGAGACCGCATTCCCGTGGCTCAACAATTCAGGCTTTGAGCGCGTATCGCTGATTACTCACCCGTGTTCGTCCAGCAGCAGCAGCTCCAGTTCGTCGAGTTCGTCCAGTTCGTCCAGTTCGTCCAGTTCGTCCAGCAGCAGTAGCTCCAGCTGTGGCGATACGATCTGCGTCAGTGGCGCTGGTGAGGATTCGCTCAACGGCACGTACACGCTGATTGGCTACCGCGAGTATCATCAGGATGGCGGGCAGGGCCTGGTGACCGTGATTATGGACGGGTCCGCGCGTCGCTGGGCAATTGTCGACGGCGCACCCGTGGCGTATCAGACGCTCGGGTATGCCGAATCCGAAGTGCCGGACTCGCCGCACGGACTCAGCTACTTTGCCGTCGACGAATACCCGATGCCGACTCCGTCAATCACGTGCGGTCCTTGTGCGTCCTCGTCTAGCAGTTCGACGTCTAGCAGTTCGACGTCGAGCAGCTCGACGTCGTCCACGTCTTCGAGCAGTACGAGTAGTACGAGCAGCCAGCAGACGGGAATCTGCGAAGATCGAGCCGGCCGTAGCACGCCATTTGCCAACACGTTGAACGTCGAAATCGAAGTCGATGCGCCGACCGCCGGCTGCGACGATAACGTCGAAGCAGCGAGCCCGGTGACGTTCCAGATCTCGCGCGACGACGTCGACGACAACAGCTGGTCGAACACCTACAAGCCGGCGCCGGGCTACGACGACGAAACGTTTATCTTTAGCTGCAACGGACCGGAAGATCCGCCGGAAAGCGGTGAATATCAGTGGCAAATCCAGGGCACGATCCTCAGCGGATCAAAGCTGCTAGACACCAAGGATCCGCTGCTGGTCAGCTTCAGCTACAGCGAGCTTGGTCGCACAGGTGCGTACACTGGCTGCGAAATCACCGTGACCATCTGGGAGTGATCGATGCCGTCGACGCTGCGGGAATGTGTTCGCCGCGGGATCAATCCCGACGGGTCGCCGATGAATTCGCGGTATCGCGCGGTCTACCAGCACTATCTGGACAATCCACCGCCGCGGCCGTCGGTGCACGTGGCGGAGTGCCGCTACCGCGGCGACGAGACGCGGAGAATTGAGTGCGACACCTGCAACCCGACGTACAAGGCGAAGATTGCAGCGTTTGCGTGCAACTGTCCGAAGGTACCAGAGACGGAGACAACCTACCGCGTGCGGATCGACGGACTGGCGGTTTGTTTCGGCTGCGACTTCGCACTGGCAGCCGATGAGAGTAAGGAGACCTGAAATGCACATCTTTGTGATTGGCTATCCGAGCCACGTAGGCGGCGCGGATACGGAATTGTGGCACACCACGCGACTGTGGCGCGACAGCCGCCACGACGTGACGTTCATCCCGACGTGGCAGCCGGATCCGGAGTGGCGTCAAAAGCTGGCAGCGATCGGCTGCGATACGGTGACGTCGTCGCCTGGTCGATTGTCTGGTGTGGCCGGCCTGGCTGGCAGCGTGGTGGTATCGTTCTGCAACGACCAATTCTTGCGGGTCGCGCCCGAGCTGCGGCAACTCGGCTGCCGGCTGCTCTGGGTCAACTGCATGACTTGGCCTTTCGATATGGAGCTGCAGTTCATCCGCGAGCACGGGCCGTTTGATCGTCACGTGTTTCATTCGATGTACCAGCGCACGAAGCTGGAACCGCACTACAAGCCAAACGGCTACGATCCGACGACGCACGGCGTGCGGATTCCGGGGGCGTTCGACGTGGAGGCCTGGCAGTTCGCCCCGCGGCCGCACGCGAAACACGAACCGTTCCGCGTTGGCCGATTGGCACGCAACGACAGCGACAAGTGGAGCAGCAATACGTGGCCGATCTACGGCCGGATCCAGTATCCCGACGTGCGGGCCTGGCTGATGGGAGTCGACGCGAAGGTATTCGAGAAGCTCGGACCGCCGCCGCATTGGGCGACGTGCCTGCCGCCCAACGAAATGCCGGCCGTCGAATTTCTGAAGCGGCTGCACGCCCTGATCCCGATCAATGGCGGCGCCGCCGAGAACTGGCCGCGGGTCGGACTGGAGGCCATGGCGGTTGGTGTCCCTGTCATCGCTCAGAATCAATGGGGCTGGCGCGAGATGATCACGCATGGCGAGACCGGTTTCTTGTGCGATCACGACTGCGAGTTCGCGCACTGGGCCGCGGTGCTGGCGCACGACGAAGATCTGCGGCTGCAGATCGCGAACAACGCGCGGCAGCATCTGGTCCAGACGTTAGCCAATCCGCAGCGGATCTTGGCGAAGTGGGAAGGCGTTTTCGAATCATTGGAGCGGCACGAGGATGTACAACCAATCGCAACAACAGCGTGACCAGGACCGATTCCACGCCTATCAACACGCGACGCACTGCCGGCATCTGATGCTGATCACGACCGTCGCGGAGGGACGCGTTGACACCAAGCGATTCAGTCACGCATTCCCGGCCGAGGACCTGCGGCACGCGCTGCAGCATTGCCTGGCTCAGTTTGCCGAGATGTATCGCGGCGTCGACCTGCCCGTCGACGCGATGCGCTTCGAGTTGCAGAAATGGCTGGTCGCGTCCGCGGCCCGGCTGCCGGATCCGGCGGAGGGAATCCAAGCATGAAGATTGCGGCAATCTGCTGTACCTACAAGCGTCCCGTGCAATTGGCGAACGTGATCGCGTGCTTCGAGTCGCAAGACTACGACGACCGCGAGCTGCTGATACTCGACGACGCCGGCCAATACGAGCCGCAACGCGGCGACCGCTGGCAGCTGATATCGATCGACCGCCGGTTTCGGACGCTGGGCGAGAAGCGCAACGCGTCGGCCGCGTTGGTGGCCGCCGACGTCGACGCGTACGCCGTTTGGGACGACGACGACGCGTATTTGCCGTGGCACTTATCCGCCGCGGTGTCTGCGCTGCAGGAAGCCGATTACACGATTCCTACGCGACTGTGGACAGAAAAGCCGGGCCCGCGGCTGCGGTTGCGCGACAATCAGTATCTGTTCCACGGCGGCTGGACGTTTCGCCGCTCGGTGTTTGAGTCCGTCAACGGTTACCCGGCGGAGCAGAGCGGGCAGGATCAATCGCTGTTACGGCGGATGAAACGGGCCGGACTGCGCCGGGCGGATCCGCTCGACTACGACGATCGGCCGAGCTACGTGTACCGCTGGTGCACGATCGCCGGTCACAAGCATCTGTCGGCACTCGACAAGCGGACCGGCTACCAAACGATGGGCAACCTGGATTCGGCACCGGTGGCCGGTCCGATCAATCCACAATTTGAACACGACTGGACACGCTTGGCGGCGGCACAACTGTTACGACCGCCTGCATGATTAGCGCCGTCTTGCTCAACTGGAAACGCCCCGACAACGTCCGGGAGATCGTCCGCCGCTGGCACGGCAGCCGCTTCGTGTCTGAGATCCTGATCTGGGATAACAGCGGACAACTGGAGCCGCTCGACGGCGCGACGATCGTACGCGCGTCCCGCAACATGACGTTTTTCCCGCGGTTCGCGCTCGCCTGCCTGGCTCGCCATCAATGCGTGATCACTCAGGACGACGATCTGGTGACGCGCGACGAACACATCGAGGCGCTGCACAATTACTGGCTCGCCGATCCCGACGTCATCCACGGGATCGAAGGTCGCGACCCCAAGCCGGACGGCACGTATGCGACAAACGTCAACCACCGCGAGGCCGACGTATCGATGTGCATCACGCGGCTGATCATGTTCGATCGCCGCTTCGCGGCCGAGTTCTTTCGCGCGCTGCCGGCGTTCGCCGACATCCAAGCCGGCTACGAGCCCTACGGCAACGGCGAAGACATCGTATTTAACTACGCCGCGCGGCGGATCACGGGACGAAAGGCGAGAGTCCATCGGATTCGGCCCAAGGATCTGCCGGCACCGCACGCAGTTTGCGGCGCACGCGGTCATTACGAACAACGCAGCAAACTGATGGAACGGGGGGAAGAGTGGCTAGATTCCGAATAACACGCGCCCAGCGCAAACGCGAGCAGCGGATTGCTGAATACGTCACGCGACCGCCGCGCGTGCTGTACGACGTCGGTGTCGGTGCGAAATCAGAGTGGCGATTCTTGCCGGAAGTGTTTCCCGGCCTGCAAGTAGTCGGCGTCGAGCCGAACCCGCAGCAGTGCGACTGGCTGCGAGATCACGGCTTTTACGGCATGTTGCACCAGGTGGCACTCGGCAGCGAGTCGGGCCGCCGGCGCCTGTACCTCACGCCCGATCATCCGAACGTATCATCGTTTTTCGATACGCCCGGCGCGACGTCGTCCATCGACGTCGAGGTCTGGACGCTCGACGAACTGGACGAGCGCAGCGGCCGCCCCGACGGCCTGATGCTGTGGATGGACTGCGAAGGCGCGGAGCTGCAGGTGCTGCAGTCCGGTCCGCAGCTGATGAGTTCCGGCCGCGTCCGCTGGCTGAACCTGGAAGTACGCGACAGCGTGCCGGCACCTGGCTGGGCGACAGCCGCCAGCGTCCACGCGCATCTGACGGAGATCGGCTACGTCCGCGTGACCGAATACGGTCACTGCCAATCGCACCGGGACGTGATCTACCGTCACGCCGACGAACCGTACAAGCGTCCGCAAATGAGCCCGCGGCGCATGACCCGGAGGCGACGCCGTGGATAAGCTGATTACCATGACCGCGTACCGCCGACCGGACTACACGCGCCAAGTACTCGACGCGCTCGCTCAGTGCGAGGGGATCCAGGACTGGCGTTTCGCAGCGTTCGTCGAACCGGGCAACGATGCAGTGATCGAGCTGGTTCGGAGTTTCGACGCGTGCGAATCCACCGTGACGGTGAATCGTGAACGGCTGGGACTAAACAAGAATACCTACGAGTGCATCAGCCACGCGAACCGTACGAAGGCGGAAGGCTGGGTACATATCGAGGACGACACGGTGCCGAGTCCTGACGCGCTGCTGTTTTTCGACTGGGCGTTTCGGGAGGTCATGCTGCCGGACCTGAAGTCGCACGAGGGCCACCAAATCACGATCGCGGCCGGCTACAACAAACCAAGCAAGCGGCCGCCTGACGACGTCTGCGACGCGTGCACCACTCGCAGGATCTTCACCTGCTGGGGCTGGGGCACACTGCGGAACCGCTACCGGTGGATGATCACGCAATGGTGCTTCAAGACGTATTCGAAGTTCACCCCGCCGTTCCGCAACAAGTTTTCGAAGTGGCGCAGGGAGATCTACCCGGCGCTATCGCGGTTTCAGAACATCGGCGTTCACGACGGGGCAAACGATACGCCGGCCGGCCGGCGAAAGCACCGCACGCCCTGGACCGCCACGACTCGCACGCCGCAGTTTCGGTTCGAAGCGAAGTTGTAGCCGCGGTCATTTCCGCGGAAATGTGCTGTTTAACCCAAAGCCGAAGGCGCCGGCGCGACTTGCCCGAAACTCCGAACGCGCGAAGCGATCGCAAGATAATGGACTTTTTCGAAATGGGGAATTGAGTCATGCGCGCCGCCAAGTTTGCAGCCTGGTTGTTTCAGTGGGCGATTCTACTCGCGATCGTCCTGCAGTTCACCGGCCTGCTCAACGGCCAGTCGATCGAGGAGCGCGCGACGGTGCTGATCCACGGCTACGGCCCGGCCGGCGTCGACAAGCTGACCGGCGTCGTGATCCAATCCGACGGCCACCAGGCGACCGTCTTGACCAATGCTCACCTGCTGACCGATCGCCCGCAGCGGATCACCGTCTGGCCGATCGGCCACCCGCAACCGTACGCCGCGAGCGTGATTGCCGCGCGAGATCCACGCGAGACGGACGTGGCGATCCTGCGGATCCAATACACGGGCGACTTGCCAGCCGTGCCGCTGGCCACGGCGGATCCGCTTAACGGCACGCCGGTCCAATCGATCGGCTACGGCAGCTCGACACGACAGCGACCAATGGCCGGCCACGTCGTCAACGCCGGCCGCTGGCAAAGCGGCCACTACAATCTCACGTTCGAGTCGCGGAGCGGCGACAGCGGGTCGCCTGTGTTCGCCGGCGGTCAAGTCGTCGGCCTGGTCTGGGGCAACGCGGACATGGCATTCTGCGAGCCGCCGTCTAAGATCCGGCGAGTCGTCGAGACCGATTGCCGGATGATCGGCGGACGGATGCAGTGCCAGTCACCAGGCTACCGCGTGATCCAATCGCAGCCGGCAGTCACCGCGCCGGTACCGCCGTCGCAGCCATCGATCGACTACGCGCGACTGACGCAAGCCATCGTCGATCGGCTCGCGACCGATGAGCGCTTCCGCGGCCCAGCCGGCCCACCAGGTCAAGACGGCAAGGACGGACGCGACGGCGCACCAGGTGCTGATGCCGTCATCGATCACCGACGCCTCGCCGACCAGGTGTTCGCGAATCTGTCCGCCACGCACATCGATCAGATCGCTGCCCGCGTGCGTCAACGTATCGCCGGCGAAATCCACTACGAGCTGGTACCAGACAACTAACACATTCCGGCGGCGACACAAGCGGAGTTTCTAATGGCACTTGCTGATCTTCTTGACCTATTCTCGGCCGACGCGGCCGAGGCAATCGGACGTCGTCGCGATGACACGAGCCTGGCACAGTCGCGCCAACGCGACGGCGCCGCACAAGACATGCGCGTCGTCGGTGGGCTAATCGCGGACGAACTGCTGACCTCCAACGACCGGACGCGCTTCGCGGACACGAACGCCGCGGTACGCATTCCCACGACGGTCGATCACCCGGGTAATCCGGTCGGTCCGTAATGACGGACGACGAAGTCGAACGAATCGCGCAGCGCGTCCTGGCTCGTATGACGCAATCGCAGGTTGACCTGCGCAGTCAACAGGCCGCAGCGGCCGCTGAAGCACGCGAGCAAAGCAAAGTGATCGTCCGCGATTTGTTCGGCCGTTCGTCGGTCTCTGAAGAGACCGACGACGAACCCGTCGACGAGTCGACGGAGTCTGATTGACATGAGCACCGCAGACACCGACCAGGCCGACCGCGTCAACGCGCGCAAACATCTCTACGACGCGTTCGTCGACGACTACGCGCAGAAGGCCGCGATCAATCGCGCGACGTACGCCGCCGGTTACGGCATCGATCCAGGCCCGTACTCGCGACCCTTCCCCGGCACCAGTCCGCAGATCCACGTCACTGAGTCGCAGCGTTCCGTTGGTTCGCAGTGGACCGCCGCGATCCTCGCCGGCCTCGCGTCTCTTTCCACACTCGGCGCCGCCGGCGCTGGGTATCTTCTATCGCGCCCCGCCGTTCCGCCGGCCGTGCCGGCGATCGTGCAACCGGCACAAGAACCGACACTTGAGCCAGTCCGCGGACGCATCCGCTTCTGGACTGACGACGGCACGCAGATCCAACCGGCCCAAGATTAGCCGGCGATCTATCATTAGGCGCAGCCGCAGGTTCGACCCTCCATGTCTTCCCCGCCGGCCGCTACCGGTGCGCTAATCCTGACGATACCGGCGAAATCCGTCAATCTCGCTAGCACTCACCCCCCCACCCCAAAAAATTGCGCCAAAAATGCGGAAGAGGTACGCATGGTCTCCGCCCCGAAAGGTGGCCAGAATCTGACCGCCCCCCCTGGGTGGTGGGCAATGAGTGACCACATGCAAACCCCACCGGTGGCTACGTGTCTACGAAACCGGAGGTTACTGGTTCGAGCCCAGTCGGGTGTACTTTGTCTTGCCGGGTAAGCTTTTTCGGCGCGTTATCGCAGTCTAAAGCCACTCGGCGGAAGCTACGGTTGCGCCGGCCGTTACGGTTGAATCAATTCGACGGGTACCTCGAACGTAAAGTTCTCATTCGGTCCGGTTATGGTTCCGGAAACGCGGTTGTTCCGCACTCTTCCGCGCACGCTCAATGTCTTCGGTGCGAGCGGTATTCGGACGGGTGTCGTGGTCCCGTTCTTCCACACCGTGCCATGGTGCTTGACCTTGGCCTCGGTTGTGCCTTGAAACTCGCCTGAGTTTGCGTCGCCTACATAGTGGCAGAGAAATTGAGCCCAATCCCTGCGGAGTGCCAGGCATTCCAGGCCCTGGTATTTGATCTTTTCATAATCTGACTGGTACGAATACGAGATGACGATCCGATCTTTGCGTGCCTGAAGGCTAACGCGAACGCTTCGTGCCTCCAAGGACTGGGGTGTCTTCCAGCTTTTTGTTCCGTAGAAAATGATCGGTTTCTGCGGTGCCGACTGAGCTTTGTCGGGTGCCGGATCTGCACTACGCGTTCTCGCTGTTTCAGCC
>CALFYT010000099.1 GCA_937952415.1 uncultured Planctomycetaceae bacterium
AGTCAGTCTGGTCACCGTCCATTCTGACGACGCTCACCGACCAAGCCGCGCAGCGAAACAATGAGATCTAGCTCACCGCGCTGATGAGTTCGGCGTCGACGCAAGGTCGGGTAGCTGTACTCCCGATTGTTGCTGGTGGCTTGTTCTGACTGCCAGGCACAGACGGGGTGACGATGCGAGCGAGGCGGCAAAGCCGTCAAACGAGTCAGACTCTTGCACTAGACTTACCCACCGTCGTTCACTTCGAAGCCTTTTATCTGGGTACCAAATCGTTCAGCAACGGTCCGGATGTAGCGGTCGACGTCAAATTTTCGTCGGAGGCCCCCCGCCGACATGTACCGGACTTTGCCAAAGACGTCTCGTTCGGGATGTGGGCGATCATGCAACCCGAACAGCCAGGCGACGTTGGCGTAGGAGTTCGGATCGCGGCCGTCGAGGAAATAGCGGTTGTTGAGGTCGATGGCAACGCGGTAAGCGTAGTTGGTGGTATTTGTCCACTCGATGATCTTTTTCCCCCAATACATGCGGAGGTAGTTGTGGAGATACCCTGAACGCTTCATTTCCAACATTGCCGCGTTCCACGCCGGATCATGCGTTTGTGCATTCTCTAGCTCTGTGACCGTGTACTGATGTTCTCGCTCATCGTCCTGGTGAGCTTGAAGACTTTCTTGTGCCCATTCAGGTATACATGCCAGGCTGTCGTAACCGTTGTTGAAGTAAACGAAATTGACGCCGAGCTCGCGCCGTACCAGTAGCTCCTCCAAGAATGCTTCCTTCTGACGCTTGGCGTGACCTCGTGATCGCTTGATCGTTGATGCGATCGCCAGAGGTGAAATCTGTCCAAAATGGAGGTAGGGGCTCAGGCGCGAGACGTTTGGGCAAGCCAGATCTCCGCGCTCGTCGTACTTTGACAACGAATCGCTCAAGAAGTGCTCGAGGCGTTGTTTCGCGGGTGAGGTACCCCCAACGAAGTCGCTGACTGGGGAAACATCTCGATTGATCGACAATTTCGAAAGGATGTCCTCGATGTGATCCAGGTTGAGCCCACTAACGCCCAAGTTCAATGAATGCTTTTCGATCGCGGTCGTCGCCAAAGGTTTTAGGAAACGGTCAGCAACGCGGTGCAATTTCGGCCGGATGGTTCGTGCTGCGTACTCAGGGTCCTGAGAGGCGGACTCGACCGGCACAATGGCATCGGTTTCTACCTGCCACACGCGACACGACGCGGATTTCGCGACCTGCTCCCGCCACCGACGCTGGTGCCGCAGATAACCTCGATCGCAGATAATCTCGGTGGCGCGTTTGCCCAGGCTAATGGCGATTTCCGCGGGGTCACCTTGCCGCACCACCAAGGGAATGTTTCGACGCTTTAGAGCCGCCTGGGTTTCCTGAAGGCCCTGCAACATGAAGTGAAAGTGCCGGAGATTCGCGTCAGGGTAATCCTCCGTGAGTCCAAAGCAAACCAGCAGACGTGTGCCAACTTTGTTCGCTCGCTGAACGGCGAACTCGAGCGCATGGTTCCATTCAGCCCGTTGTGATTGCTGCATCCAGTACAGCAGATACGCACCGTCACCCGGATCGCGGTCGTTCAACCGCTGCACGCGTTCGTCCGGAATCACCTTGCTGGCCATCGGGCTATGAGTCTGCCTGGATCTCCGAATGTGATTTCAGCACTCGATCACCGTCATCTTGCTCGATGAGATACGCGGGACATTCTTCATCAGCATCTCGTGTTACCTCGGTACCGTCGATTTTCCGCGTGGTTTTCCTTGTAAAGCGGTCGGTAATTTTTCCATGGCCCCAGCCATTTCCCCATTTCCATTTCACTTGTGTGCCGACTTCGTAGCTTTGCGACATGGCATTTTCTCGCTTGGATAGGGTGTCGAGATGCGTGCATATACAATGGCAGAACCTGAGCCGGTGGAATCGATTTCTTTTCTGCGGTGATGATCGGCAGATACTGATCAGCATCACGTGTCGGCCGTGCGTTCTGTGCGAAGACCGCCGGCTCCGTTTCAGCAACGCTTGGAGCGCCTCACTGATATCCAAGGCGGCTCTGTCGATCGGCGTTTGACGCCGCGGGCGATGCGGCCTTAACGTTTTTCGGTTTCCACTTTCTTCGATGGCTGGTGGGACGCCGTCGGCTTCCTCGGTACTGGCTCGATCGGGTCCTGCTTTGCGGATTCGGCCGCGTGCTTGATGCCGTTGAGCATGCCACTAAAGACAATGTGATGCAGTGGAAGGACGCAGTACCAATAGATAATGCCGGTCAGACCTTTCGGACGAAATCGTGCGGTCATCGTCAGCCGCGTTGCTGGATTCGACGCGTCTGACGACTCAACGGGATCGAGCTGAAACTCCAGCCGTGCTACGCCGGGAAGCTTCATCTCGGCATGCAGCAGCAGAGAGCGATCTCGCTCGATTCCGACAACCCGCCAAAAGTCTAGTACCTCGCCATAGGCTACGTTTTCCGGGTGACGCCTGCCTCGACGCAAGCCGGGCCCACCAACTAGCTGATCCATCCAACCGCGAATTCGCCAAAGCACGTCAGCTGCGTACCAACCGTGGCCGCCGCCTACACGGCAAACTGCGTCGAAGACTTCGGTCGCCGAAGCGTTGATCGTTATCTCTCGTCGGTCTTCGTACACCTGGCCACCGGCCCAGTCGGGGTCACCGGGAATCGGACCAGCTGCCGACCAACGTGTTTCGATCTCCTGTGAGTTCGTTTCGCTGATCGCCCGCCGAATCGCCTCGCGTGAAGACAGAGCTTCATGTGGCATGATCTTCTGGGCCGACTTGTCACCGACGACGACACGGTTCCGAAGGCCCTCTGCGAGCGGTCGCGCAAGTCGATACGACACCGGCGTGATCAGACTGATCCAACCTGAGCTAAGCCTTGGCGTCAGCAGTGGCACGCCCGCGATGAAGCGCCTCGGCAGTTGCAATTCTTCCTCCGTGATCCGCATGAGTTCCCGATAGGTACGCACATCGGGACCACCGATTTCTGCCACGAGGTCGCTATCCGTCGACAGGTTGAGCGACTCGACCAGCCAGTGCAAAGCGTCTTGAATCGCGACTGGCTGACATTCGGTTTCGACCCATCGCGGCGTCAGCATGACAGGTAGGCGCTCGACGAGGTAGCGG
>CALFYT010000100.1 GCA_937952415.1 uncultured Planctomycetaceae bacterium
CGTGCGGCGGCTGTTTCAGATAGGGCCGCACGAACCGCAGCGTCTCGACCAGGCGGATCGCCGCGGCGCGGCGCAGTGCATAGTTCCGCTCCGCGACGTTGTCGGCCAGCTTCATCGCCGATTGGAGCAGAGCCAGCTTCTCGGCGTCGGTCCGCCCGTCGGGCAGCGGCGCCACGCGAATCAGCGCCATCCGCGCGGTCCGGCGGTGGTCCTTGTGCTCGTCGGACCTGGCCAGCTCGATCAGTTGCTCGGCGACCGACGCGTCGGGCCAGTTCGAGATCGCGCGAATGCCCTGCGCGTGGACCGATCGATCGGAGCTAGCGATCGCTTTGCCGACTTCCGCCAGCGCCGCCGGTCCGCCCACGCGGCCCAACAAGGGCAACAGCGCCAGTCGGTCGCCCGGCGAGGCGGACTGCATGGCGGCCAGCAGTTCGTCGGCGCGGCGGTCCTCCTCGTCGATCCGCTGGCAGACGAACATCACGTTCTTTTCCGCCGCGTCGCGCTCCCGGCCCCGTTTGGCCGCCAACACGCCGCGGGTCATCGGGCCAATGTGCTCCGGTTCGGCCAGCTTGCCCAGCGCAGTCATCGCCGCGGCGCGCACGGCCGGGTCGTCGCCCACGCTCAATTCCAACAGCGTGGGAATGGTTTCCAGGGCCCGCCGTGCGGTGAGCAGTTCGATCAGCGCGACCTGATCGTCCGGCGCGGACCCGTCGATCATGCCGACGATCGCGCTGGAAACGTCACCGCCGCGCAACTGGACGAGGCTCGCCCGCGCCGCGGCCCGATCGGCGTCGGAACCGCCGGTCAACAATGTTATTAACGTCTTACAATCGTCGCCACTGCCGAGCTTGCCCAGGGCGCGAATCGCAGCGGACCGCAGCTCGGGTTCCTTGGCCGAGTTCAACACTTCGACCACCGTCGGCTTGGCGGCCGAATCGCCCCGATCGGCCAGCGCGCCCAGCAGGCCGACCTGCGCTTCGGCCGACAGCTTGGACATCTGGCCGGCGAATGTTGTCGTGGCGGTTTCGCCAGGCGCCTTGTTGCGAATCTGATCCAGGGCCAGCGCGCGAACATCCTTGTCCGAGTCGCCCAGGAAGCCGATCACCATCTGGATCAACTCTTCGTTGGCCGGCTCGTCGGCGCGGACCGGCTGGGCCGAGCGGACGACGGTCAGTACGACGATCAGCAGGACAAGCAACCTAGCGCAACGGCGCACGCGACACCTCGCAAGTTGATCGGACCAATACGAATCGAATCGCAGCGCCGAGCCGCCGGATACACCAGCCGCGGGAACGCCCGAGGCGATGCGTTTAGTTCGCGGCACAGGCCAACATTCCCCGCGTCGCCGCCAGCTTCACGTACTTGGGCGGCTCGCCGCTGGACACCTTTTGATAGATGGTCAGCGCCGTCGCTTTGTCGCCGGCCGCCAACAGACTCTCGGCACAGGCCAACAGCGAATCGGTCACGGACGCCGCGGCGGCCGCATTGGGCCGGGCGTTGACCAGCGCCTTGGCGGCATTGGTCGTGCGAATCGCGCCCAGTGCCTCGCTGGCCGACTTGGCGATCGCCGCGTCTTCGCCGCTGACCAACGCGGCCAGCGCCGGCACGCTTCGATCGTCTTGGCGAACGCCCAACGAGCTGATCACGCCTTCTTTCAACTCGCCGTCGACCTTCGGGAGCGCCTCGCGCAGCGCCGCGCCGGCCGCATCGCTCGGCATGCTCTCCAGCGCGTAACGGGCCATGTGCGACAGTTCCTTGTCGCTCAGCAATGACGCCAGGGCCGGCACCGATTCCTCGGAACCGATCAACCGCAGCTTGCGGCAGATATAGTCCTTGCCGTTGCGCGTGGCGTCGCTTTGCAGCACCTCGAGCATCTGCGTCTCGAGTTGCTTGCGGCCGTCGCTGTTGCCGTGCGTCGCGACGATGGCGTCGTCGATCGCCTTCAGCGGCTCGATATCATCGCCGTATTTCAGGCTCTGGACCGTTTCGAGTGCTTTGTCCAACATGGCGTATTCCTTGTCGATGAGTGTATTGGTTCGTTCGGTCGGCCGCTGGTGCCGCGGAGCCGTCCGATGCGGGGCAAACGGTTTACAACTGCCACGGTTCGCGCCGGGCGCGATCCAGGTAGCGGTTCGCTTCCTCGTCGCCGGGGAATTCCTGCTTCGCGGCATCCCACTGCAGCGATCGTTGCGTCGCGTAGGCGATGATGCCCAAGTGGCTGACCATCACGGAGTTGACTGCCAGCTCGATGTCGCGGAACGGCCGTTCGCGCGTTTTGACGCATTCGATGAAGTCGCCGTAGATGCCGCCGGTGCCTTTGTATGTCGGGATCGGCTTCGGCTCGCGCTTTTCGCCGGGCGTGCCTTCGACGTCCATGTTTTCCTTGCCGGGACGATTGTGCGTGATCTGCCGCCCGTTGGGATACTTGAACGTGAGATACTTGCCGTCCGAGGAGTCGTGGTAGATCACTTCCTCCGGTTGCAGCTCGCGGACGTCGATCGCAAACGTGGCACCGCCGAAGTGATGCGCGCCCCAATCGGTCATGCCGCCGCCCGAGTAGTCGACGTACGACCGCCAGCTTCCGCCGCTGGTGCCGAAGTTGCCATCGCACCGCTTGCTGTTGTACGGGGCCCAGGGTGCCGGGCCGAGCCACAAGTCCCAATCGATGTCGGCCGGTTGGTCTTCCTTGGGAAGGTTGCAGTGCTGCGACAGGGGACCGACGTTGACGTTGATCGACTTGATTTCGCCCAGCTCGCCATTCCAGCAAGGATCCACCACCTTGCGATAGTCTTCCAACACCCGTTGGCTGCCGCCCGATACCACGCGGGCGTAACGCCGGGCCGCATCGACCATCAGCGGACCTTCGCGCAGCGTGCGCGTTTCGGGCTTTTGGCAGTACACGTCTTTTCCGGCGCGGCAGGCCTCGATCACCATGATCGCGTGCCAATGGTCGGGCGTGGCGACGTGGACCGCGTCGATGTCGTCTCGGGCGAGCAACTCGCGGAAGTCGTTGTAGATCTGGCAGTCGGAGTTCTTGTAGTGCCCGTCGATCTTGCCCTTGGCAGCCTCGCGCACGCCCTTGCGCACGTCGCAGGCGGCCACGTACTGCACGTCGCCTCGATTGAGGAATGCACCCTGATCGCCACGGCCCATGTTGCCGATGCCGATCCCGCCCATCACGATCCGGTCACTAGCGGCGGGGCGATCTTCGTTGCCCAGCGCGGCCGACGTGATGACGTAGGGCGCGGCGGCAGCCGCCGTGGCCGTTTTCAAGAAAGTTCGACGCGACGATCGGTTGGTTCCCATGGCGAAACCTCTGGGGACTGGCGGGTGTGAACAACGGCAGGGACCATGCCGGCGGGGAGCGGCAGGGTTGGCTCCTATCCTAACGAGAAACGGATCCCCAGTCCAACCGCCGCCGGGCATGCGCGGCGGGGCCTGGACCACGCTGGCGGACGAGCCAAGCGGGCGTTCTAGGATGCCTCGGTCAGCCGTTTCAGGCGCACGTCGTCGAACTCGACGCGCATTCCCTTGTCGTGCAGTTGCAGGCCGATGGCGCCCGAGTCCAATCGACCTTCCTTGGCATTGTCGACGAATTCCGACGCCAGCTTGCCGTTGATGTAGAACCAGAAATGCCGGCCCCGGGCAACGACACGCACGTCGTTCCACTGCATGGGCCGCACGTCGTCGGCCGTCAGTGCGCCGGGAATCGTTTCCGACGTGGTCCGGCCCTGCTCGTCAATGACCAGCCGCGTCCCGCGATAGCACGGATATTCCTCGCGCGTCGCAAAGTGAAAGTCCCATCCGCCCAGGATCTGCGGCCCGATGCCGACGTGACCCAAGTCGGCGTGATAGCCCTCGAACGGACGTTTGCCGGACGGGTCGGGTTGACTGCGAATCTCGACGCCCGTGTTTCCCTTGGTGCGCATCCGGTAGCGGAAGCGCAGCTCGAAGTCGGTCAGTTGTTCGTCCTTCCAGACCAGGTAGACCAGCCGGTCGGCACTGCCGCGGCCCACGATCACCCCGTCTTCGACCGACCAATCCGACGCGCTGTCGGGCGGGACAGCATGCCAGCCATCAAGGGTCTTTCCGTCAAAGAGCGCCACGAACCCGTCGTCGCCGGGCGGATCACTTTGCGCCGGCGCGATCGGCTGCGTTGCTGTCTCGTCCGCACCGCCAGTTGACATTCCAACCGTTAGCGCCAACAGCGCGACCAGTGGGGCCAAGGTTTGCAAGCAGCGGTTCATCGAATTTGCTCCCCCTCGATTGAATACGCGCCGGCGCCGGACCTGCACGGCTGGCGGCTGCGACAAACTCCCGACGCCGATGCCATTGGCTCGCGATGCCGCTCGAGGGCGGATCAGTCCTGCGGGCGGTTCTCGATTGCCGGGTGGATCCGTGGTCCGTCCGCCTTCATACCACGTGGTGGCCGGATTTCCAAAGCAGTACGCCGGCACGCTGGTGTATACTGCGAAAGCGTGCCGATGACCGGAAGGCACCGTGATCGCAGCGACGGGCCGAAAACTCCCGGCGGCGCCTGGTCAAACCAACCGAACTTCCAGGAAATCTCATACCTGAAGAATCATGCAACGCCACCCCATGCGATCCACATTGTTTGCTTCACTCTGCTTGCTGTTGATGACCGGCCTGGCCGTGGCCGAGGTATCGGCCGACTGGCCGAGCTGGCGCGGACCGCGCGACGCCGGCAGCACCGAAAGCGGCTCCTACCCTGTCGAGTTCAACGAGAGCACCACGCTGTGGAAGGCGGAATTGCCTGGCAAGGGCTGTTCCACGCCGATCGTCTTGGACCAGGTGGTCTATCTGACCGCGCCGGTCGATGGCACCGATGCAGCCATGGCGTTCGACTTCTCGGGCAAACAGCTTTGGAGCACGACCTTCGGCCCCCAGAACGCAGGCAAGCACCGCAACGCATCGGGGTGCAATGCCTCGCCGGTTACCGACGGCGACGGTGTCTTCGTCTACTTCAAGAGCGGCACGCTGGCGGCGCTCGAGCGAGACGGAACGATTCGATGGAAAACCGATCTGGTCGAGCGCTACGGCGAAGACAAGCGCTTTTGGGACCACGGCACGTCGCCCGTGCTCACCGAGAAACACGTGATCATGGCGCGCATGCACTCGGGCGACTCGTGGCTGGCGGCATTCGACAAACAGAGCGGCGAGGTTGTCTGGAAAGTCGCCCGCAATTTTTCCACGCCGTTGGAAAACGACCAGTGCTATACCACGCCGTTGATCATTCAACACGACGGGCGCGAAGCCGTGCTGGTTTGGGGCGCGCAGCACGTGACGGTTCACGACGCTGCTGACGGAAGCGTCATGTGGTCGTGCGGCAATTTCAATCCGGATTCGAACCAGATGTGGCCGGCCATCGCCACGCCGGTGATCGTGGACGACGTGGCCGTGATCTGCTTCGGGCGAAACGATCGTCGCCAACCCCGGCTGCATGGCATCCGTCTGGACGGGCGGGGCGACGTGACCGACTCGAACCATATTTGGCGCCGCGACGACATCGGAGCCTTCGTGCCGACGCCGGCGGCCTACGGCGGGCGGATCTATCTGGTGCGCGATCGGGGCGAGGTCGAATGCATCGATCCGGCCACCGGAAAAACAGTCTTCAGCGACGCGTTTCCGAAGAACCGGGCTGCCTTCTACGCCTCGCCCGTGGTGGCCGGCGGCACGCTGTACGCCCCGCGCGAGGACGGTGTCGTGTTCGTGGCTGACGTGGCGAACGACCGCTTCAAGCTGCTAGCGGAAAATGACCTCGGCGAGCAGGTCATTGGGTCGCCGGTACCGGTCGCAAATCGTTTGTTCATCCGCGGCGAAAAGCACCTGTTCTGCCTCGGCCAGACCCCATCGGGCGACTGACTCAGGCGGCTGTCGTCCTTGAGGCCCCGCACACGGCATGCTATAAGCGCAGATGGCGTCGCATCGCGGCCCCCCGGAACGACGGTCGCGGTTGCGGCGTGGGCCAAGGCACTTGCGCGCAAGGGGCATGCCCGGCTGGTGCGGTTGCCCCATTGCACGGCGCGCGGCTCGTTTCCGGTTGACGCGCGGAATTGCGCGGTTGCCGGCATCAACGCACTATCATGGCGCAAATCACTTTACGTGTGTTGGACGGGGCGGATCGCGGCCGCGTCTACGACGAACTGCAAACGCCAGTCACGATCGGACGCGAGGAAGGCAACTCGCTCCAACTCAACGACGAGCGCGTCAGCCGCTTCCACGTCAAGATTCAGGAAGACCAAGACAAAGTCGTCATCACCGACCTGGAAAGCACCAACGGCACCAAGGTCAACGGTCAGGACATCCAACTGCGGATCTTGCGGTTTGGCGACATTATCTCGATCGGGCGTTCCGTGCTGCTGTTCGGCTCGCGGGACCAGATCGCCAGCCGGCTGGCCGATTTGCGCGGCGATCTCAGCGGCACGATCAGCTACGACGACGAAGGCCAAAGCGCCAAAGCCGGCTCGCTCGACTTCGAGTTGAATTGGAGTGCCGATCCCGACGTGCAAAGCACGTTGCACACGCTCCTGCCGCCCGACCTGCCCGATCGGCTCAGTCCCGGCCAGGCGGCCCAACTGTGCGAGTTGTTGGAGTACTTGCACATGCGGGTTCGTGACCTGTTGGCATCGGTGGCGGTCAAGCCGGATTCCGAACGTGTTCATCTCGAACAGCGGCAGTGGCAGAACTTGATCGACGTCCAGGCCCGTCTGGCCGACTACCTGCGCTCCGTCGGTCAGCCGCACGACGACGAGTAAACCACTGGCGTTTGCCAAGATTCGGGCCTGCCGGGCGAATCGAATACCGTGTGGCGTCCTGGGGGCGAACGTCGAGGGTGCGCTCGACGTTCGGCCTGGCTGGTCGCTGCGCTTGGCTAGTCCGAATCATCTGCGAAAACCTGGCCCGCTGGAGCCGAACATGATGACCCACGCCCTGCTTTTGACGCTGATTCTGGCCGGCGCCGATCCGGCAGTTTCCGAAACAGCGGAATCGGCCACGACCGCTACGTTTGTCGACATCCCGAAACTCGTCGACGAGGCCGAGCGCAGCTATCTGGTGCAGCGTTGGGATCGGGCCATCGACAAGTACCAGCAGGCCGTGGCGGCCAATCCGACCGTCGGCTATCTCTGGTATCGGCTGGGTACCTGCTGCTTGCTCGGAAAGCAATATGAAACGGCCGTCGACGCGTTTACCAAGGCCCACGAGCTGGGCGCGTACGAGTGGCATCCGGTGCGCATCGTGCATCGCGGTGAAGCGGCCTGGGGCGTTGCGGCGGCGCACGCCCGATTGGGCAACCGCGACGATGCGATCCGCTGGACGAAGGTTTCGCTGGACGAGGGATTGCGCGATATTCGCGAGTTTCACAAGCCCCACTTCAAGACGCTGCTCGAGGACGACGAGTTCCGCCGGCTGGTTTGGGCCGACAAAGCGAAGAAGCTCTCGCGCGACGAGGGCTTTCGCCACGATCTGCGCTTCGCAATGCACGAGGCCAAGCGGATCCACTACGATCCGTTTCGGATTACGTCCGAGGCCGAGCTCGATTCGATGGCTGCCGCCTTAGACGCCGATATTCCCAACCTGACATATGAGGAAATCCACGTCCGCATGATGGCCATCATGCGGCGCCTTGGCGACGGGCACACGCACATTCGCCGCAACGACAAACCGCGCCGACTGGCGATTCATTTCTATCACTTTCCCGAGGGCCTTTACATCGACGCGGCGCTAGAAGCCCATGCCGACCTGGTCGGCGCGCGTGTGTTGAAGATCGGCGACGTCGCGGCCGGCGACGCGTATGAGCGGGCGCGCGATATCACGTCGCACGACAACGAGATGAACATTCGCGCGGTGGCTCCGCGACTGCTCGAGTCGGTGGCCTTGCTGAGCGGAATGGGGATTTGGTCGGGCGAGGGTCCGGTGCCGTTGGAAGTGGAGGACGCGGCCGGCAAGCAGCGCACCGTGGAGATCTCGATTGTCGAGCGCGGAATACCAGACCATGAATTTATCTACGACGTGCCAGGCTGCGACACCCCTCAGCCGCTGTGCCTGCAACACCGCGACAAGCCTTATTGGTTCGAGACCCTGCCTGAGGAACGACTCGTCTTTTTCCAGTTCAACTCGGTCGGCAATGCTCCGGACGAATCGTTTGCGGATTTCTGTGGTCGATTGTTCGAGGAAGTTGCCAAACCCGAGGTCGACGCACTGGTGATCGACATGCGTTACAACGGCGGCGGCAATACGTTTCTGAACGTGCCGATGATCGAGGGAATCATTCGCTCCGAGAAGCTGCAGAAACGCGGCAACCTGTTCGTCATCATCGGCCGCCGCACGTTCTCGGCGGCCCAGAACACCACCACCGAATTGGAACGCCGCACGCAGGCGATTTTGGTCGGCGAGCCGACCGGGTCGAACCCCAACTTCATCGGCGAGAGCATCGTCGTGCGTCTGCCGTACAGCGGCTGGGTCATGAGCCCGTCCGACTTGTGGTGGCAGCATTCGATGCCGATGGATTATCGCGTCTGGACGCATCCACAGCTCTATGCGCCGCCGACCGTGGAGACCTGTCGGCAGCATCGCGATCCGGCGATGGAGCAAATCCGCGCCTATCGGGCGAGCAG